>NZ_CAJPGQ010000255.1:0-100 GCF_905339595.1 Burkholderia sp. BCC1977 | reverse complement strand
TGATGCCGATCTTCGCGCCGTACATCAACTCGTACCGCCGGCTGTCGCGCTTCATGGCCGCGCCGATCAACGTGCAGTGGGGCTACGACAACCGCACGGT
>NZ_CAJPGQ010000254.1:0-101 GCF_905339595.1 Burkholderia sp. BCC1977 | reverse complement strand
GAAGCCACGGAGCTGTTGGTCGAGCTGAGGCCGGTGGACAACGAACTGACGCTGGTCGAAGTCGAGGTTGACAGCGACGAGATGGAGCTATTGGCCGACGA
>NZ_CAJPGQ010000253.1:0-103 GCF_905339595.1 Burkholderia sp. BCC1977 | reverse complement strand
GAACCTGTCCGCATTTTTGTGGGCGAGGCGGTTGAACAACGCGTTATCCACGCGCCTGCATAAATCGCTCTCCGAACAGGATAGCAAACTGGTTCATCGCTGA
>NZ_CAJPGQ010000252.1:0-103 GCF_905339595.1 Burkholderia sp. BCC1977 | reverse complement strand
AGCCGACCTTCCGGGTCATAGCCCAGCACGGCATTCGTGCCTCGCCGCGTCGCCGTCCGCATCCGGTTGTCCAGATCGTACGAGTACGTCCAGACCCCGTCGC
>NZ_CAJPGQ010000251.1:0-104 GCF_905339595.1 Burkholderia sp. BCC1977 | reverse complement strand
GACAGGCCGGTCGACGTGGAAGTTGACAGCGAGGCGACCGAGCTATCGGTCGAACTCAAGCCGGTCGACAACGAGCTGATACCGGTCGAGGTCGAGGTGGACAG
>NZ_CAJPGQ010000250.1:0-106 GCF_905339595.1 Burkholderia sp. BCC1977 | reverse complement strand
ACTGATCGAGCTGGTCGCCGACGAGAGACCCGTCGACGTGGAGGTCGACAGCGAAGCCACCGAGCTATCGGTCGAGCTGAGGCCAGTCGACAGCGAGCTGATGCCC
>NZ_CAJPGQ010000249.1:0-109 GCF_905339595.1 Burkholderia sp. BCC1977 | reverse complement strand
TACGACAAGAACCCGGACGGCACGGCGAACTACAAGTCGGCGACGCTGGCAGGCGAAGGCGGCACGACGCTGACGAACGTGAAGGCCGGCGCACTGTCGGCGACGAGCA
>NZ_CAJPGQ010000248.1:0-110 GCF_905339595.1 Burkholderia sp. BCC1977 | reverse complement strand
CCCGCGAGTGCCTGGCGATCGAGGTCGGCGCCAGCCTACGGTCGCAGGATGTGATCTTGACGCTGTCGCGACTGATGCGGCTGTACGGCAAGCCCGCATTCGTTCGGTCT
>NZ_CAJPGQ010000247.1:0-116 GCF_905339595.1 Burkholderia sp. BCC1977 | reverse complement strand
TCGCAGTTCGGCGATGGCAGCCATACGATCATCAACAGCTACGACGGTCTGGGTCAACTGACGCAGACGAGTGCCGGCGGCAGGACGTTGCGCTATCGGTATGACGCGGCCGGCAA
>NZ_CAJPGQ010000246.1:0-117 GCF_905339595.1 Burkholderia sp. BCC1977 | reverse complement strand
CCTCTCGTCGGCGACCAGCTCGATCAGTTCGCTCTCCACCTCGACCTCGACGGGCATCAGCTCGCTGTCCACGGGCCTGAGCTCGACCGATAGCTCGGTCGCCTCGCTGTCGACTTC
>NZ_CAJPGQ010000245.1:0-117 GCF_905339595.1 Burkholderia sp. BCC1977 | reverse complement strand
GGCACGACGCTGTCGAATGTGGCGGCGGGCAAGGCCGACATGGACGCGGTGAACGTGTCGCAACTGAAGTCGTCGGGCCTGATCGGCGAAGACGGCAAGTCGGTCGCCGCGGTGACG
>NZ_CAJPGQ010000244.1:0-120 GCF_905339595.1 Burkholderia sp. BCC1977 | reverse complement strand
CCGAGGCCCATTTCGCGCACGCGCCCATCGAGCGTGAAGCGAAACACCCATGAGCGTGCGCCGCTATCGGCGATCTGCAGGTAGAGGCCACCGCCGTCTGCGTAATGGCCTGGATCGGCC
>NZ_CAJPGQ010000243.1:0-122 GCF_905339595.1 Burkholderia sp. BCC1977 | reverse complement strand
GGGGTGTGGGACAAGCCGCACGGACTGCTGCTCGACAAGCTGCGCGAATCTGGCCAGCTCGATTTCTCATATGCGGCTGTCGATTCATCGTCAGTGCGAGCCGTTGGGGCAGGCCAAAAACT
>NZ_CAJPGQ010000242.1:0-122 GCF_905339595.1 Burkholderia sp. BCC1977 | reverse complement strand
GCGACATCTCGTCGAACACGCTGGCCGCCAGCGTGGTTCGGGTGGGGCTCGCCACGCAACCGGTGATCAATCTGATGCGCGACGCGCTGCTCGAATCGAACCTGATCTACGGCGACGAGACG
>NZ_CAJPGQ010000241.1:0-128 GCF_905339595.1 Burkholderia sp. BCC1977 | reverse complement strand
GCTCCCCGGAGCGCGTTTTTTCATGCCGTTCTATGGTCGGCGAATGCTCCGCACGGCACAAGCGGCGCGCGGCGCGGCCGCCCGTGCCGAAGCCCTTACTGCATGAACCAGCCGTGGCTGACGACGAC
>NZ_CAJPGQ010000240.1:0-130 GCF_905339595.1 Burkholderia sp. BCC1977 | reverse complement strand
TGACCTGCGGCGGAATTTTGTGACCAATCAGGCAGTGAGTCTCGCGTCGATATTATCGGAATCCAGCCAGGCTCGACGGACCGTGGCGGGAGGTTGATAGCGATGCGCGCTATGGGGCCGGCGCTCGTTG
>NZ_CAJPGQ010000239.1:0-130 GCF_905339595.1 Burkholderia sp. BCC1977 | reverse complement strand
AGATTACGCTCAGCAGCAAAATCCTGGGATTGACCAGTCCATCCTTGAGCGAATGCAGCGCATGATCTGACGCTTCTGATTTGAGATTTCGTTCAATCAGCGCCTTCTCAGAATCCGTCAGCCAACGCGC
>NZ_CAJPGQ010000238.1:0-137 GCF_905339595.1 Burkholderia sp. BCC1977 | reverse complement strand
TTCTCCTGCGAGGACTACGGCAGAAAATTATCGGCCTCATAAAACGCTCTACAAGGCGCTCGCGCGACTTCAGTAAGGGGTAGACGACCCCTGAAAACCGTTTGCGAGCACCCTTCAAAGTAGTTTTTCAACAGCCT
>NZ_CAJPGQ010000237.1:0-137 GCF_905339595.1 Burkholderia sp. BCC1977 | reverse complement strand
CGACCGCCGAATACCGCGCGCTCGACGCCGCGCACCACATCCACCCGTTCTCGGACATGGGCGCGCTCAATCGCGCGGGCAGCCGCGTGATCGTGAAGGCCGACGGCGTCTATCTGTGGGACTCGGACGGCAACAAG
>NZ_CAJPGQ010000236.1:0-139 GCF_905339595.1 Burkholderia sp. BCC1977 | reverse complement strand
GAAATGAAAAAAGGTCGGCTAAAAGCCGACCTTTTTAGAAAACAGATGGTGCCCAGGAGAGGACTCGAACCTCCACGATGTTGCCACCGCTAGGACCTGAACCTAGTGCGTCTACCAATTCCGCCACCTGGGCACGTTT
>NZ_CAJPGQ010000235.1:0-140 GCF_905339595.1 Burkholderia sp. BCC1977 | reverse complement strand
CGGCGTGCAGCCTGGCACCGTGCTGATGACTGACGGGTACGAGCTCTACAACGGCATCGCCCACGATCATCAGCTCGTGCATCTCGGGTGCTGGGCACACGTGCGCCGAGGCTTCATCAAGGCCGAGGAGTCGGTGCCGA
>NZ_CAJPGQ010000234.1:0-140 GCF_905339595.1 Burkholderia sp. BCC1977 | reverse complement strand
AGCTCGACCGACAGCTCGGTCGCTTCGCTGTCGACCTCGACGTCGACCGGTCTGTCGTCGGCAACCAGCTCGATCAGCTCGCTCTCGACCTCGACCTCGACGGGTATCAGCTCGCTGTCCACCGGCCTGAGCTCGACCGA
>NZ_CAJPGQ010000233.1:0-141 GCF_905339595.1 Burkholderia sp. BCC1977 | reverse complement strand
AAACCCCTTGCGCGATCGCCGGGAGCTGCATAGAATCACGCCTCTTTCGCGCTAACGGAAACACGGCGCGGGGGAAGAAGGGAAGCGGTGCGGTGAGGGCGGGTTGTAGCAGCTCCGGCGCACACGAAGTTGAACTCCAGT
>NZ_CAJPGQ010000232.1:0-141 GCF_905339595.1 Burkholderia sp. BCC1977 | reverse complement strand
AGGTGCGATGGGACGGAAATTAGCCGATTCCGAACTGGAACTGTACCGGAGAGTGGATGAGGTTCTGTTCTACGTATGGGATCCTGTTGGAGTCGCATTCAGTCCTGCGGCACGCGACGAATATCAAGCGTACCTGCCTAG
>NZ_CAJPGQ010000231.1:0-143 GCF_905339595.1 Burkholderia sp. BCC1977 | reverse complement strand
ACGTTCCAAGTGCTGAAGGAGCCAGGACGCAGGCCGCAGGCGAAGAGTTACCTGTGGGCGCAGGTCAACGGCTCGGGGCCACCAGTACGGATGTTCTCGTACTCGCCGGGGCGCGGCGCCCAGCATGCGCAGAAGCTCTATGC
>NZ_CAJPGQ010000230.1:0-151 GCF_905339595.1 Burkholderia sp. BCC1977 | reverse complement strand
CCACCGGCCTCGCGGCCGGCTCATCATGCCCGCTGCAACCGGCAAACCCAAGGGCTGCGAACGCGAAAGGCGCCCAAAAGCGACCGATTCTCCGTCCACTCGGACGGATTCCTGAATAGCAATGCACGATTGATCCCGATGAATGATGAAG
>NZ_CAJPGQ010000229.1:0-153 GCF_905339595.1 Burkholderia sp. BCC1977 | reverse complement strand
GGCCGCATCGGCGCGTCGTCGGTGACCGAAGGCGCGCTCGTTACGGCCGACCAGACCACGGCGCTGTCGACGATCCAGGATTACGGCCGGATGTACCTCGACGTCACGCGATCGAGCGCCGAGTGGCTGCAGTTGCGCAAGGCCCTCGCCGAG
>NZ_CAJPGQ010000228.1:0-155 GCF_905339595.1 Burkholderia sp. BCC1977 | reverse complement strand
CTAAGCAATTCAAAGGCTGGTTGAAGCACCTGAAACGTCGACAGGCAGCCATCCGCTTCGACGAGATGCCATTCTGAGCACCCTTGCGTTTCGCGTGAATATGCCCGTCGTGGGGAGAATCGAGCGCTTACGCCGGATCGATTCGCTCCGGGCGC
>NZ_CAJPGQ010000227.1:0-157 GCF_905339595.1 Burkholderia sp. BCC1977 | reverse complement strand
TCTACGGCGGTGGCAACGTTATCAACCTCGCAGCTAACACCTGTACGGTGCTGGGCAATACGAACGGAGCCTTCGACACGATCGATGGTAGCGGGGTTGGGCTTGGCGGCACCGCTGCGAACGGTCAAGGAACCGGCATCGGGTTGAATGTGAACAC
>NZ_CAJPGQ010000226.1:0-157 GCF_905339595.1 Burkholderia sp. BCC1977 | reverse complement strand
CAGACCGGTCGACGTGGAAGTCGACAGCGAAGCCACCGAGCTGTTGGTCGAGCTGAGGCCGGTGGACAGCGAGCTGATGCCGGTCGAGGTCGAGGTTGACAGCGACGAGATCGAGCTATTGGCCGACGACAAACCCGTCGACGTGGAAGTCGACAGT
>NZ_CAJPGQ010000225.1:0-160 GCF_905339595.1 Burkholderia sp. BCC1977 | reverse complement strand
ATTGAGCGCTCACGCTTATCGGCTGTTGATTAAGACAGAAAGACTGTCTGTTAGCGGTTTTATCGGTTATAATGCCGGCCGCTTTCGATAATCTTCAATGACAAACATTCGAATGATGGTTCATTCGAGTCTTTCTCATTGGCGGTTGAGCCAGTCAGAG
>NZ_CAJPGQ010000224.1:0-164 GCF_905339595.1 Burkholderia sp. BCC1977 | reverse complement strand
CGGACGCGGTGAACGGCTCGCAGCTGTTCGCGACGAACGAGAGTCTGGGCGGCCTGAAGGACGCGCTGACGGATGGCGGCGTCATCGACAAGACGACGGGTGAATCGCTGGCGGTGGTGTACGACAGCAAGTCGAAGGACAAGGTGACGCTGGCGGGCAAGGCG
>NZ_CAJPGQ010000223.1:0-164 GCF_905339595.1 Burkholderia sp. BCC1977 | reverse complement strand
TCTTCGAGGCCGTACCCGCGCCTTCGTACTGCACCAGCGGCTCGTCGGTCCCCGGACCGAACACGTAACGACGAACCAACGCGCCGGCGTTATCGTATTCCGCAGCAAGCGCCTGCCCGTCGTACAACAGCGATGTCTCGGCGCCATCGATCGTCGTCCGAATC
>NZ_CAJPGQ010000222.1:0-176 GCF_905339595.1 Burkholderia sp. BCC1977 | reverse complement strand
CGCCTTGTAGTAATACAAGCCCAGCGGCGCCAGATACTGCTGTCCCGTATAACCGAACCGCGACGCCAGCGTCCCGTCCGTCTCCCCGAACGGCCCATACGCCTGACTACTCGTCGTCGCCCCGCTGCTGTTCGCCAGCGCGACCACGCTCCCCTGCTGGTTCGCATACATCCAGC
>NZ_CAJPGQ010000221.1:0-177 GCF_905339595.1 Burkholderia sp. BCC1977 | reverse complement strand
GTTACGTCGCTGTCGTCGTCCACGTCGACGGGTCTCTCGTCGGCTAACAGCTCGATCAACTCGCTGTCCACCTCGACTTCGACGGGTATCAGCTCGTTGTCCACGGGCCTCAGCTCGACCAACAGCTCGGTGACGTCGCTCTCGACCTCGACGTCGACCGGTCTCTCGTCGGCTAAT
>NZ_CAJPGQ010000220.1:0-185 GCF_905339595.1 Burkholderia sp. BCC1977 | reverse complement strand
GTCGAGGTCGAGGTGGACAGCGAGCTGATCGAGCTGGTTGCCGACGAGAGACCCGTCGACGTGGAGGTCGACAGCGAGGCGACTGAGCTGTCGGTCGAGCTCAGGCCGGTCGACAGCGAGCTGATGCCGGTCGAGGTCGAGGTGGACAGCGAGCCGATCGAGCTGGTTGCCGACGAGAGACCGGT
>NZ_CAJPGQ010000219.1:0-190 GCF_905339595.1 Burkholderia sp. BCC1977 | reverse complement strand
TACAGGTTGAGTTCTCGCGTTGTGCCGTATTCCAATTGATGTCGGCTAGAGTTAGCGCTTTAGCGCTTACTCTGGCCCCACTCCCGAAGGGAGTAGTTTACGAATCATCTTGAGATACATCGATACAATCACAACCCGGATAGTTTTCACGTCCATCTCAAGACGCTTCCGCTATCCAAATTACTTACTT
>NZ_CAJPGQ010000218.1:0-194 GCF_905339595.1 Burkholderia sp. BCC1977 | reverse complement strand
TTACGCGGGCCCCGAGGGGCGCTTCTGCCCGGCGGCCGTGTACGAGTTCGTGAAGAACGACGACGGCAGCGACCGCCTGGTGATCAACGCGCAGAACTGCGTGCACTGCAAGACCTGCGACATCAAGGACCCGACGCAGAACATCGTGTGGGTCACGCCGGAAGGCGGCGGCGGGCCGAATTACCCGAACATGT
>NZ_CAJPGQ010000217.1:0-195 GCF_905339595.1 Burkholderia sp. BCC1977 | reverse complement strand
ACGATTTCCTCGGCGAGCGTGCCGTCCTGCTGCGCACGCGCGGCCTTCTGCTGGCTGCGCAGCGCGAACAGATCCTGGTCGGCGCGGGTGATGTTGTAATCGACCGCGACGTTCTCGGCCGTCTCCGGCATCGAATCGACGCCGTGCAGCTGTTTCATCAGCGGATTGACGAAGCGCCAGCCGATCGTCGTGTCG
>NZ_CAJPGQ010000216.1:0-209 GCF_905339595.1 Burkholderia sp. BCC1977 | reverse complement strand
TAGAACTGCCGCCAGCGTTCGATGAGCAACTTGGCCTCGGCGCGGCTGCGGAACCATTCCCGGTTCAGCAATTCGTCACGCAACTTGCCGTTGAAGCTCTCGACGAACCCGTTTTGCCACGGACTGCCAGGCGCGATGAAGGCCGGACCGATTGCAGCGTCTCGCAGCCAGCGCATGACCTTGGCAGCAGTAAATTCAGCACCGTAGTA
>NZ_CAJPGQ010000215.1:0-221 GCF_905339595.1 Burkholderia sp. BCC1977 | reverse complement strand
TATCGGCTGTTAATTTTTAAAGAGCATTTCTGCGAGAAACCTGGAGTTTCTCAGCAGCGCTGCGTTTTCAGCAGCAGAGAAGCGAGATTATGAACCGCCTTTTTCAGCTCGTCAACAATTTTTTAACTGCTTCGTTGCGACGGCTGGGGTTCAACTTCGTGTGCGCCGGGGCTGCTACAACTCGCCCTCACCGCACCGCTTCCCTTCTTCCCCCGCGCTGC
>NZ_CAJPGQ010000214.1:0-243 GCF_905339595.1 Burkholderia sp. BCC1977 | reverse complement strand
GGTGGACAACGAACTGATCGAGCTGGTTGCCGACGAGAGGCCGGTCGACGTGGAGGTCGACAGGGAGGCGACCGAGCTGTCGGTCGAGCTGAGGCCCGTGGACAGCGAGTTGATGCCCGTCGAGGTCGAGGTGGACAGCGAGCTGATCGAGCTGGTCGACGAGGACAGACCGGTCGACGTGGAGGTCGACAGCGAGGCGACCGAGCTGTCAGTCGAACTCAGGCCGGTCGACAGCGAGCTGAT
>NZ_CAJPGQ010000213.1:0-247 GCF_905339595.1 Burkholderia sp. BCC1977 | reverse complement strand
TTGCCGACGTTCAGACTTCCACTTCGCGCTGCGCGCCTCGGCCGCGAACAGCTTGCCGATCAGCACGACGAAGCGCGTGGCCAGCAGATCCGGCGAGCGTGCCGCCTTCGGCACCGACTCCTCGGCCTTGATGAAGCCGCGGCGCACGTGTGCCCAGCATCCGAGATGCACGAGCTGGTGATCGTGGGCGATTCCGTTGTAGAGCTCGTACCCGTCAGTCATCAGCACGGTGCCAGGCTGCACGCCA
>NZ_CAJPGQ010000212.1:0-248 GCF_905339595.1 Burkholderia sp. BCC1977 | reverse complement strand
ATCATCGACGGGATGGCCGGCCTCTGGTGCGTGAACGTCGGCTACGGCCGCAAGGAACTCGCCGACGCCGCGTATCGCCAGCTCCAGGAACTGCCGTTCTACAACACCTTCTTCAAGACGACGCATCCGCCGGTGATCGAACTGTCGGCGCTGCTCGCCGAGGTCACGCCCGCGGGCTTCAACCACTTCTTCTATTGCAACAGCGGCTCGGAAGGCAACGACACCGTGCTGCGTCTCGTGCACCAGTT
>NZ_CAJPGQ010000211.1:0-248 GCF_905339595.1 Burkholderia sp. BCC1977 | reverse complement strand
GTCATCGACGGGATGGCCGGCCTCTGGTGCGTGAACGTCGGCTACGGCCGCAAGGAACTCGCCGACGCCGCGTATCGCCAGATCCAGGAACTGCCGTTCTACAACACCTTCTTCAAGACGACGCATCCGCCGGTGATCGAACTGTCGGCGCTGCTCGCCGAAGTCACGCCCGCGGGCTTCAACCACTTCTTCTATTGCAACAGCGGCTCGGAAGGCAACGACACCGTGCTGCGTCTCGTGCACCAGTA
>NZ_CAJPGQ010000210.1:0-253 GCF_905339595.1 Burkholderia sp. BCC1977 | reverse complement strand
CCTCTCGTCCGCAACCAGCTCGATCAGTTCGCTGTCCACGTCGACCTCGACCGGCATCAGCTCGTTGTCGACCGGCCTCAGCTCGACCGACAGCTCGGTTGCCTCGCTGTCAACTTCGACGTCGACCGGCCTGTCGTCGGCAACCAGCTCGATCAGCTCGCTGTCCACCTCGACCTCGACCGGCATCAGCTCGTTGTCGACCGGCCTCAGCTCGACCGATAGCTCGGTGGCCTCGCTGTCGACTTCGACGTCG
>NZ_CAJPGQ010000209.1:0-258 GCF_905339595.1 Burkholderia sp. BCC1977 | reverse complement strand
TCGGTCGAGCTGAGGCCGGTGGACAACGAGCTGATGCCGGTCGAGGTCGAGGTGGACAGCGAGCTGATCGAGCTGGTTGCCGACGAGAGACCGGTCGACGTCGAAGTCGACAGCGAGGCGACCGAGCTGTCGGTCGAGCTGAGCCCCGTGGACAACGAGCTGATGCCGGTCGAGGTCGACGTGGACAGCGAGCTGATCGAGCTGGTCGCCGACGAGAGGCCGGTCGACGTGGAGGTCGACAGGGATGCCACCGAGCTG
>NZ_CAJPGQ010000208.1:0-258 GCF_905339595.1 Burkholderia sp. BCC1977 | reverse complement strand
CGAGCTGTTGGTCGAGCTCAGGCCGGTCGACAGCGAGCTGATGCCCGTCGAAGTCGACGTGGACAGGGACGAGATCGAGCTGTTAGCCGACGAGAGACCCGTCGACGTGGACGACGACAGCGACGTAACCGAGCTATTGGTCGAGCTGAGGCCAGTGGACAGCGAGCTAATACCCGTCGAAGTCGACGTGGACAGGGACGAGATCGAGCTATTGGCCGACGAGAGACCCGTCGACGTGGACGACGACAGCGACGTAAC
>NZ_CAJPGQ010000207.1:0-265 GCF_905339595.1 Burkholderia sp. BCC1977 | reverse complement strand
GGCCAATAGCTCCATCTCGTCGCTGTCCACGTCGACTTCGACGGGGATCAGCTCGCTGTCGACCGGCCTCAGCTCGACCAATAGCTCGGTGACGTCGCTGTCGTCCTCCACGTCGACGGGTCTCTCGTCGGCCAATAGCGCCATCTCGTCGCTGTCCACGTCGACTTCGACGGGGATCAGCTCGCTGTCGACCGGCCTCAGCTCGACCAACAGCTCGGTGACGTCGCTCTCGACCTCGACGTCGACGGGTCTCTCGTCGGCTAAC
>NZ_CAJPGQ010000206.1:0-269 GCF_905339595.1 Burkholderia sp. BCC1977 | reverse complement strand
TTTTTTTTACCAAGCAGTGGCGGCTAGGGCTCCTACAGGTAGAAGGGGGCGGATTCCAGGGAACTGTCCATGACTTGCTTGAGACGGTTCTGGTCCCGTCAGTGAAGTTGCTCGGTACGTGCTTGACCGGTGCGAGAGTGAGTCAACCTCTGCGGCGAAGCCGTGCCAAGGAGATGGGGTGCGCAGCGGAATTCGATATGATTGAGAAGTTCATGCACACGCTACCGATATCGGACAGAATTTTCCAACCTACGTCCAAGGGGTTGACG
>NZ_CAJPGQ010000205.1:0-269 GCF_905339595.1 Burkholderia sp. BCC1977 | reverse complement strand
CCGTACGACGCGGTGTGGACGATTCCGGAATTCGAGCGCTCGTGCCTGCACTATTACCAGACGGGCCTGCGCGCGCCGGTGACGATCGTCCCGCACATCTGGCATCCGATGCTGTTCGACAAGGCGCGCGCGACGCTCGGCGCCGGTTTGTCGTTCGGCTATCGACCGGGCAAGCCGCGCTGGCGCGTGACGATGTTCGAGCCGAACATCTGCATGGTGAAGACGAGCATCATCCCGATGCTGGTGACCGAGGAAGCGTATCGCGCAAA
>NZ_CAJPGQ010000204.1:0-274 GCF_905339595.1 Burkholderia sp. BCC1977 | reverse complement strand
CAGGCCGGTCGACGTGGAAGTCGACAGCGAGGCGACCGAGCTATCGGTCGAACTCAAGCCGGTCGACAGCGAGTTGATACCGGTCGAGGTCGAGGTGGACAGCGAGCTGATCGAGCTGTTGGCCGACGACAGACCGGTCGACGTCGACGTCGACAGCGAAGCGACGGAGCTGTCGGTCGAGCTGAGGCCGGTCGACAACGAGCTGATGCCGGTCGAGGTCGACGTGGACAGCGAACTGATCGAGCTGGTTGTGGACGAGAGGCCGGTCGACGTG
>NZ_CAJPGQ010000203.1:0-283 GCF_905339595.1 Burkholderia sp. BCC1977 | reverse complement strand
GGCCGTCACGAACGGCCTGAAGGTCGTCAACAAGGACATCAAGAAGGTGAAGCTCGTCGCGTCGGGCGCGGGCGCGGCCGCGCTGGCGTGCCTGGACCTGCTGGTCGACATCGGCCTGCCGCTCGAGAACATCACGGTGACCGACCTGGCCGGCGTGGTCTACAAGGGCCGCACCGAACTGATGGATCCGGACAAGGAGCGTTTCGCCCGCGAAACCGAAGCCCGCACGCTGGCCGAGGTGATCGACGGCGCGGACATCTTCCTGGGCCTGTCGGCCGCCGGC
>NZ_CAJPGQ010000202.1:0-283 GCF_905339595.1 Burkholderia sp. BCC1977 | reverse complement strand
ACCCGCAGCCGACAGGCCGAGGAAGATGTCCGCGCCGTCGATCACTTCGGCCAGCGTGCGCGCTTCGGTTTCGCGTGCGAAACGCTCCTTGTCCGGGTCCATCAGTTCGGTACGGCCTTTGTAGACCACCCCGGCCAGGTCGGTCACCGTGATGTTCTCGAGCGGCAGGCCGATGTCGACCAGCAGGTCGAGACACGCGAGCGCGGCCGCGCCCGCGCCGGACGCGACGAGCTTCACCTTCTTGATGTCCTTGCCGACGACCTTCAGGCCGTTCGTGACGGCT
>NZ_CAJPGQ010000201.1:0-298 GCF_905339595.1 Burkholderia sp. BCC1977 | reverse complement strand
GCTGTCGACTTCCACGTCGACGGGTTTGTCGTCGGCCAATAGCTCGATCTCGTCACTGTCCACCTCGACCTCGACCAGCGTCAGCTCGCTGTCCACCGGTCTCAGCACGATCACCACCACCACCAATAACCTCGGCAACAGCACGGCCGCGGCACTCGGCGGCGGTGCAACCTACAACTCGGCAACCGGCACGATCTCCGCACCGTCATACACCACGTACAACGCAAACGGCACGACCTCTACCGCCAACAGCGTCGGTTCGGCGATCGACAGCATCAACAGCCAGGGCATCAAGTAT
>NZ_CAJPGQ010000200.1:0-302 GCF_905339595.1 Burkholderia sp. BCC1977 | reverse complement strand
TTCCACGCGAACTCGACCGCGGCTGACAGCCAGGCACTCGGCACCGACTCGGTCGCCATCGGCCCGAATGCCGTCGCCAACAACGCCGGCGACGTCGCGCTCGGCAGCGGCTCGACCACCGCAGCCGCCAATCCGTCCTCCGGCGCCACCATCGGCGGCACGACCTACTCGTTCGCCGGCTCGAACCCGAGCAGCGTCGTCAGCGTCGGTGCCGCCGGCGCCGAACGCCAGATCACCAACGTCGCAGCCGGTCAAATCTCGGCGACCAGCACGGATGCAATCAACGGTTCGCAGCTCTACGC
>NZ_CAJPGQ010000199.1:0-306 GCF_905339595.1 Burkholderia sp. BCC1977 | reverse complement strand
CTCTGACTGGCTCAATCGCCAATGACAAAGATTCGACCCAAGTCGAACGCTTGTCATTGAAGATTGGTGGAGGCAGACGGGATCGAACCGACGACCCCCTGCTTGCAAAGCAGGTGCTCTCCCAGCTGAGCTATGCCCCCATTGAGTACAGATGACCTCAGGTACCTACCGCCAGACAAGACAATGGTGGGTCTGGTTGGATTCGAACCAACGACCCCCGCCTTATCAAGACGGTGCTCTAACCGACTGAGCTACAGACCCCTGAGTCTGTCTTTAAATTTACAGCCGATAAGCGTGAGCGCTCAA
>NZ_CAJPGQ010000198.1:0-316 GCF_905339595.1 Burkholderia sp. BCC1977 | reverse complement strand
GACAACGTTCTAAATGCAAGCGGAATGTGCAACGCAAGATAAAACGGGGCCGCGCACACGGCGAGATGCAGTGCGCGAGCTGTCAAAGAGCGAACGACAACCAACCAGTGGTCTTCCGCAGCATCGGGGAGGCTTGCTGACCATAGTGGACACAAGATTCATCGCACACGGCGTGATCTTCACCGTACCTAAAACAGCATAGAAGCCCCAGCGGAAGGTCCGAGCATTATCTACGGGGTCGCCTGCGCCCCAACGGCAGCCGAGAGAGGGATCGATCCACTGGGTAAACCGAGTTCGAAGAACTGCCTGTAAGGCT
>NZ_CAJPGQ010000197.1:0-317 GCF_905339595.1 Burkholderia sp. BCC1977 | reverse complement strand
ATCCGGTCGCACATGAACACCGCTTCCTCGATGTTGTGCGTGACGATCAGCACCGACTTGATCGGCATGCGGCCTTGCGTCCACAGGTCGAGCAGGTCGGTACGCAGCGTTTCGGCCGTCAGCACGTCGAGTGCGGAGAACGGCTCGTCCATCAGCAGGATCGTCGGATCGACGACGAGCGCGCGCGCGAAGCCCACGCGCTGGCGCATGCCGCCCGACAGCTCGCGCGGATACGCGTTCTCGAAGCCGTCGAGACCGATCAGGTCGATCGCGGCGAGCGCGCGTTCGCGCCGCTCGCGGGCGCCGACGCCGAGCGC
>NZ_CAJPGQ010000196.1:0-322 GCF_905339595.1 Burkholderia sp. BCC1977 | reverse complement strand
AATCAGCTCGTTGTCCACCGGCCTGAGCTCGACCGACAGCTCGGTCGCCTCGCTGTCGACTTCGACGTCGACCGGCCTTTCGTCGGCAACCAGCTCGATCAGTTCGCTGTCTACCTCGACCTCGACCGGCATCAGTTCGCTGTCCACGGGCCTGAGCTCGACCGATAGCTCGGTGGCTTCGCTGTCGACCTCCACGTCGACGGGTTTGTCGTCGGCAACCAGTTCGATCTCGTCGCTGTCCACCTCGACCTCGACCGGCATCAGCTCGTTGTCCACCGGCCTGAGCTCGACCGATAGCTCGGTCGCCTCGCTGTCGACCTCC
>NZ_CAJPGQ010000195.1:0-328 GCF_905339595.1 Burkholderia sp. BCC1977 | reverse complement strand
CTCATCGGCCAGTTTGACATGCGCGCGTCGATGAGCCGCCGTGGCAACTGCTACGACAACGCGCCCATCGAATCCTTCTGGGGAACGCTGAAGAATGAACTGGTCTATCATCAACGCTTCGCCACGCGCGAGCAGGCACGCCTGGCGATCAGCGAATACATCGAAATCTTCTACAACCGGCAGCGCACGCAGGCGCGTCTGAACTACCAATCGCCTGTCGCGTTCACGCAGCGCTTCTATTTGAATCAGATCGCTGCTTAACCCGTTGGCCTCCACGAATTCCGTCCGACCTCAGTCGCGCCGCAACGTATCGTCAAGCAGACCAAAT
>NZ_CAJPGQ010000194.1:0-337 GCF_905339595.1 Burkholderia sp. BCC1977 | reverse complement strand
CGGACGCGGTGAACGGCTCGCAGCTGTTCGCGACGAACGAGAGCCTGGGCGGCCTGAAGGACGCGCTGACGGATGGCGGCGTCATCGACGGCACGACGGGTGAATCGCTGGCGGTGGTGTACGACAGCAAGTCGAAGGACAAGGTGACGCTGGCCGGCGGCAAGGCGGGCACGATCCTGTCGAATGTGGCGGCAGGCAAGGCCGACATGGACGCGGTGAATGTATCGCAACTGAAGTCGTCGGGCCTGATCGGCGAAGACGGCAAGTCGATTGCCGCGGTGACGTACGGCAAGAACACGGACGGCACGACGAACTACAAGTCGGTGACGCTGGCAGG
>NZ_CAJPGQ010000193.1:0-340 GCF_905339595.1 Burkholderia sp. BCC1977 | reverse complement strand
TGCCTTGTAGTAATACAAACCCAGCGGCGCAAGATACTGCTGTCCCGTATAACCGAACCGCGACGCCGGCGTCCCGTCCGTCTCCCCGAACGGACCATACGCCTGACTAATCGTCGTCGCCCCGCTGCTGTTCGCCAGCGCGACCACACTCCCCTGCTGGTTCGCATACATCCAGCTCTTCGAGGCCGTACCCGCGCCTTCGTACTGCACCAGCGGCTCATCGGTCCCCGGACCGAACACGTAACGACGAACCAACGGGCCGGCTTTATCGTATTCCGCAGCAAGCGCTTGCCCGTTGTACAACAGCGATGTCTCGGCGCCATCGATCGTCGTCCGAATC
>NZ_CAJPGQ010000192.1:0-343 GCF_905339595.1 Burkholderia sp. BCC1977 | reverse complement strand
TAGAGCGTGTTATGCACTTTCAAAATACGGAACGGCATGAGCAAGCATCAAAGTGACGAAGACAACGAAATGCAATCCGGCGAGGGTTTCGGGCAAGCGCTCGTAGTCGCGCGCGAGCCTGCGAAAGCGGTTGACCCAGCCGAAGCTGCGTTCGACCACCCAGCGCCGCGGCAGCAGCACGAAGCCCTTCTTCGCCTCGGGCAGTTTGATGACCTGCAACTCGATGCCCTCGTCACGCGCAGCCTGCACCGCGTCTTCGCCGGTATAGCCCTGGTCGGCAAAGGCGAGTTTCACCGTCTGGCCGGTGGCCTGCTGGACCTGCTGCGCCAATTGCCGCACCTGA
>NZ_CAJPGQ010000191.1:0-347 GCF_905339595.1 Burkholderia sp. BCC1977 | reverse complement strand
GTATGCGGTCTTTTAACGACGCCCATCAGAGGTTGGGAGTGGCAGGCATGCTCCATGGCATGAGGGCGGCATAGTCGTCGGCGGTTGCGGCGAGCGGCAACCTGGTGAACAGCCAGACCAGATAGCGATACGGCTCGACGCCGTTCGCCTTGCACGTCTCGACGAGGGAGTACAGGTTGGCACTGGCCTGCGCGCCGGCGACAGTATCGGAGAACAGCCAGCCCTTGCGGCCGACGACGAACGGCCGGATCGCGTTCTCGCACAGGTTGTTCGAGATCGGCCAGTTGCCGTTACCGACGTATCGGACCAGCTTGGGCCACTGTCCGCTCATGTACTGCAATGCCTTG
>NZ_CAJPGQ010000190.1:0-350 GCF_905339595.1 Burkholderia sp. BCC1977 | reverse complement strand
TCCCACCACTGGGAAAACGCGCAGAACTATCTGTACTACGACGTGCTGTACGGCGGCTATCCGCTGATCCACAACTCGACGCTGCTCGGCGACGCCGGCTACTACTACCCGGACTTCGACTCCGCCGCCGGCGGCCGGGTGCTGCGCGATGCGTGGCAGCATCACGACGAGCAGCTCGACGACTATCGCGCGAAAGCCGACCGGCTGCTGCAATCGGTCTCGATCGACAACCCCGCGAACCTGGACGCGTTCGTCGCGCGCCTGGTCGCCTGAACCGGAGCAACCGCATGTCGGACACCAATGCCCGTCAAGCGCCCGGCGAGGGCAAGCGTCTCGTCGTCGGCGTGTCG
>NZ_CAJPGQ010000189.1:0-364 GCF_905339595.1 Burkholderia sp. BCC1977 | reverse complement strand
CATCAGCTCGCTGTCGACCGGCCTGAGCTCGACCGATAGCTCGGTCGCTTCGCTGTCGACCTCCACGTCGACCGGTCTGTCCTCGGCCAACAGCTCGATCAGCTCGCTGTCCACGTCGACTTCGACCGGTATCAGCTCGTTGTCGACCGGCCTGAGCTCGACCGATAGCACGGTGGCTTCGCTGTCGACTTCGACGTCGACCGGCCTGTCGTCGGCAACCAGCTCGATCAGTTCGCTGTCCACCTCGACCTCGACGGGCATCAGCTCGCTGTCGACTGGCCTGAGCTCGACCGATAGCTCGGTCGCTTCGCTGTCGACTTCCACGTCGACGGGTCTGTCGTCGGCAACCAGCTCGATCTCGTCA
>NZ_CAJPGQ010000188.1:0-366 GCF_905339595.1 Burkholderia sp. BCC1977 | reverse complement strand
TGCGCCCGAGAACAGGAAGCCTGACGGCTTGTCGAACATCGCGCGCTCGATGTCGATCACGTAGTCGTTGCCGACCCGCATCGTGACGATCTTGCCGCCGCGATCGCGGAACGCGCGCAGGTAGTCCGCGCCGAACTGCGCGCTCATTTCGATCAGCACGTCGCAGCGTTCCAGCGCTTCGTCCATCGACAGCAGCGGCACGTCCCATTCGCCGAGCATCATCTGCGGATCGGCGAGCTGTTCGCCGCCGTTCACCATCACGGCTTGAGCGATGAGCGGCGACTGGCGCAGCAGCAGGATCAGCAGCAGGCAGTTCTGGAAGATGCCGTTTTCCCACAGCGACTGGCCGGCGCCGCGCACGAACAG
>NZ_CAJPGQ010000187.1:0-373 GCF_905339595.1 Burkholderia sp. BCC1977 | reverse complement strand
CGTGGACAACGAACTGATCGAGCTGGTTGCCGACGAGAGGCCGGTCGACGTGGAGGTCGACAGGGAGGCGACCGTGCTGTCGGTCGAGCTCAGGCCCGTGGACAGCGAGTTGATGCCCGTCGAGGTCGAGGTGGACAGCGAGCTGATCGAGCTGGTCGCCGAGGACAGACCCGTCGACGTGGAGGTCGACAAAGAGGTCACGGTGCTGTCGGTGGTGGAGAGACCGGTCGACAGCGACGCGATCGCACTGTCGGAAGACGACAGTGTCGACGACAACGATGCGACGGTGCTGTTCGTACTCGACAGGCCTGTCGACAGCGAACTGACGCTGGTCGAAGTGGACGTCGACAGCGTATTGATCGCCGTGTTGGTT
>NZ_CAJPGQ010000186.1:0-377 GCF_905339595.1 Burkholderia sp. BCC1977 | reverse complement strand
TGTCCGGGCGTCTGTCCGCGCTGAAAGTGTCCGACGTTCGCCCGCAGATCGGCGGAATTGTCCGCAAGCGTCTCTTCACCGAAGGCACCGACGTCAAGGCCGGCCAGGTCCTGTATCAGATCGATCCGACCAGCTACCAGGCAGCCTACGACCAGGCGCGCGGCACGCTCGCGAAAGCCGAGGCGACGCTCGCGTCGGCGAAAACGAAGGCGGGGCGCTACGCCGAACTGGTCAGAATCAATGCCGTCAGCAAGCAGGATTACGATGACGCAATCGCTGCCGTCCGCGAAGACGAAGCCGACATGATCGCCGATCGCGCTTCGCTGGAATCCGCACGGATCAACCTCGGCTACACACGAATATCCGCGCCAATCTCC
>NZ_CAJPGQ010000185.1:0-379 GCF_905339595.1 Burkholderia sp. BCC1977 | reverse complement strand
GAGTGGTCGATTACAACGTGAAGGTCCGCGTGAAGTCGGACAACACGGGCGTCGACATCGCAAACGTGAAGATGTCGATGAACCCGTTCGACGAAATCGCGGTGGAAGAAGCGGTGCGCCTGAAGGAAGCGGGCGTGGCGACCGAAGTGATCGCGGTGTCGGTCGGTGTGACGCAAGCGCAGGAAACGCTGCGCACGGCGCTGGCGATCGGCGCGGATCGCGCGATCCTGGTCGAGTCGAACGACAGCGTCGAGCCGCTGGCCGTCGCGAAGATCCTGAAGGCGCTGGTCGACAAGGAGCAGCCGCAGCTGGTGATCCTCGGCAAGCAGGCGATCGACGACGATTCGAACCAGACGGGCCAGATGCTGGCCGCGCTGGC
>NZ_CAJPGQ010000184.1:0-386 GCF_905339595.1 Burkholderia sp. BCC1977 | reverse complement strand
GCGTATGCGTGCGAGGAGATCGTCGAGAACCCGCTGAACGCCGCGCGCTTCACCGCGCGCAGCAACCTGGTCGGCGTCGTCACGAACGGCACGGCGGTGCTCGGGCTCGGCAACATCGGCCCGCTCGCGTCGAAGCCGGTGATGGAAGGCAAGGCGGTCCTGTTCAAGAAGTTCGCCGGCATCGACGTGTTCGACATCGAACTGAACGAGTCGGACCCGCACAAGCTGGTCGACGTGATCGCCGCGCTGGAGCCGACCTTCGGCGGGATCAACCTGGAAGACATCAAGGCGCCGGACTGCTTCATCGTCGAGCGCGAAGCGCGCAAGCGGATGAAGATCCCGGTGTTCCACGACGACCAGCACGGCACCGCGATCGTCGTGGCCGC
>NZ_CAJPGQ010000183.1:0-413 GCF_905339595.1 Burkholderia sp. BCC1977 | reverse complement strand
TCGTCGAAGTCGGAGTCGAAGCGGTCGCGCCGCAACGTATCGCTAAGCAGACCAAACTGTCCGGGCGTCTGTCCGCGCTGAAAGTGTCCGACGTTCGCCCGCAGATCGGCGGAATCGTCCGCAAGCGTCTCTTCACCGAAGGCACCGACGTCAAGGCCGGCCAGGTCCTGTATCAGATCGATCCGACCAGCTACCAGGCAACCTACGACCAGGCGCGCGGCACACTCGCGTCGGCGAAAACGAAGGCGGGGCGCTACGCCGAACTGGTCAGAATCAATGCCGTCAGCAAGCAGGATTACGATGACGCGATCGCTGCCGTCCGCGAAGACGAAGCCGACGTGATCGCCGATCGCGCTTCGCTGGAATCCGCACGGATCAACCTCGGCTACACACGAATATCCGCGCCAATCTCT
>NZ_CAJPGQ010000182.1:0-416 GCF_905339595.1 Burkholderia sp. BCC1977 | reverse complement strand
CCGTCAGGTTGCCGTTCAGGTCATACGTCACCGCCCGCCCAGCTGCCGTGCGGTATTGGTTCAGCCCGTTGGCCGTATACGTCGTACGGGTCCCTGTCGCCGGCTTCCAACCGTATCGGTTGTGCGTCACGCTCGATCGCGTGATGTCGCCCAACTGGTTGCGTGCGAACCGCGCGATCCAGTCCTCCGCGCTGCTCGTGAACCGGTGATCCTGGCCCGACAACCACCCTCGGTTGTCGTACGCAAACTCAGTACGCGTCCCGTTGCCCAGTTCCACCCTCGCCCGACGGTTCAGCGCGTCATAGCTGTACTTCGCCAGGCTCGCCGTGCCATTTTCCAGAAACTGCGACGGCCGGCCGAAGCCGTCGTACTGCGTCGATACGTGGAAGCCATCCGGCCACGCAACGTCGATTACG
>NZ_CAJPGQ010000181.1:0-416 GCF_905339595.1 Burkholderia sp. BCC1977 | reverse complement strand
TCGTCAGGTTGCCGTTCAGGTCATACGTCACCGCCCGCCCAGCCGCCGTACGGTATTGATTCAGCCCGTTGGCCGTATACGTCGTACGGGTCCCTGTCGCCGGCTTCCAACCGTATCGGTTGTTCGTCACGCTCGATCGCGTGATGTCGCCCAACTGGTTGCGTGCGAACCGCGCGATCCAGTCCTCCGCTCTGCTCGTGAACCGGTGATCCTGGCCCGACACCCCCCCTTGGTTGTCGTACGCAAACTCAGTTCGCGTCCCGTTGCCCAGTTCCACCCTCGCCCGACGGTTCAGCGCGTCATAGCTGTACTTCGCCAGGCTCGCCGTGCCGTTTTCCAGCAACTGCGACGGCCGGCCGAAGCCGTCGTACTGCGTCGATACGTGGAAACCATCCGGCCACGCAACGTCGATTACA
>NZ_CAJPGQ010000180.1:0-417 GCF_905339595.1 Burkholderia sp. BCC1977 | reverse complement strand
GTCGCGCGGCGACGGCTTCGTCGGGTTCGGTCATGTTGCCTCCGCAGGTCGATGCCGCACGCTCAGACGTGCAGCAGAAGATGGCGGCGCTCCCACGAACTGATCACGCGGAAGAACGCTTCGTATTCGGTTTCCTTCAGCGCCAGGTACGCCTTCACGAACTTGTCGCCGAGAATGCCGGCGAGCGGCGTGCACGCGGCCATCAGCGAGATGCCCTCCTCGAGGTTGCGCGGCAGCTGGTACGGCAGGTCGTAGCCGTCGGACGCGATCGGCTCGGTCGGCGCGAGCTGCTGCGTCATGCCGAGATAGCCGGCCGCGAGCGTCGCCGCGAACGCGAGATACGGGTTGCAGTCCACGCCCGGAATCCGGTTCTCGATGCGCCGCGCGACCGGCGTCGACTGCGGGATGCGAAAGCCC
>NZ_CAJPGQ010000179.1:0-429 GCF_905339595.1 Burkholderia sp. BCC1977 | reverse complement strand
ACGTCGACCGGCCTGTCCTCGGCAACTAGCTCGATCAGCTCGCTGTCCACCTCGGCCTCGACCGGCATCAGCTCGCTGTCGACCGGCCTGAGCTCGACCGACAGCTCGGTGGCCTCGCTGTCGACCTCCACGTCGACGGGTCTCTCGTCGGCAACCAGCTCGATCAGTTCGCTGTCCACCTCGACCTCGACCGGCATCAGCTCGTTGTCCACCGGCCTGAGCTCGACCGACAGCTCGGTCGCCTCGCTGTCAACCTCCACGTCGACCGGCCTGTCCTCGGCAACTAGCTCGATCAGCTCGCTGTCCACCTCGACCTCGACCGGCATCAGCTCGTTGTCCACCGGCCTGAGCTCGACTGACAGCTCTGTCGCCTCGCTGTCGACCTCCACGTCGACCGGCCTGTCCTCGGCAACCAGCTCGATCAGTTCG
>NZ_CAJPGQ010000178.1:0-442 GCF_905339595.1 Burkholderia sp. BCC1977 | reverse complement strand
GTACAGAATCTCCGCGGCCGGGAAGCCCGGGAAGATTTCGACGCCGAGCGCCTCGGCCTGTGTCCCGAGCCAGCGCGTGACGTTGCCCAACGAGATCACGTAGTTGCCGTGGTTCTGGAAATTGGCGGGCAGCGCCCAGTTGGGCGTGGTGACCGCGCTGTTCTCGGACAGGAACAGGAAGCGGTCTTCGGTCACCTCGACATCGAGCGGCGCGCCGCGTTCCTTCCAGTCGGGGAACAGTTCGGTGATCGCGCGCGGGTCCATCACCGCGCCCGACAGGATGTGCGCGCCGATCTCGGAACCCTTCTCGAGCACGCACACGCCGATCTCGGTGCCTTTCTCGGCGGCCAGCTGCTTGAGCCGGATCGCGGCCGACAGCCCGGCGGGGCCGCCGCCGACGATCACGACGTCGTATTCCATCGATTCGCGCGGGCCGTACTGC
>NZ_CAJPGQ010000177.1:0-463 GCF_905339595.1 Burkholderia sp. BCC1977 | reverse complement strand
AGCGTGCCTGCGTCGTGCGGGCCGCCGGCGCGGCGGGCTGGATCCACGCGGATTCGTTGCGGTAAGTCATGTTTCCTCCGTATTTCCTTGATGCGGTTGTGCGCGCGCTTACACGTGCAGCAGCAGATGGCGGCGTTCCCACGAGCTGATCACGCGGAAGAACGCTTCGTATTCGGTTTCCTTCAGCGCGAAATACGCCTTCAGGAACTTGTGGCCGAGAATCTCGCCGAGCGGTTCGCACGCGGCCATCAGCGTGAGCCCTTCCTCGAGGTTGCGCGGCAGCTGGTACGGCAGGTCGTAGCCGTCGCTGACGAGCGGCTCGGTCGGCTCGAGGCGTTGCGTCATGCCGAGATAGCCGGCCGCGAGCGTCGCCGCGAGCGCGAGGTACGGGTTGCAGTCGACACCCGGAATGCGGTTCTCGATGCGGCGCGCCGACGGGCCCGAATGCGGGATGCGGAAGCCG
>NZ_CAJPGQ010000176.1:0-480 GCF_905339595.1 Burkholderia sp. BCC1977 | reverse complement strand
CGCGAATGCGGCGCCACGACTCCTCGGCTGCTTCGATGAGCTTGAAGGCCATGCCGAGCCGTGAGCGCTGCCTTGGCCTTGCTCTGCTGCGACTTCGGCAAGGCATTGAGCACGTTGCCGATCTTGTGAAACCAGCAGCGCTGGTGTCGCGTCTGCGGGAACACTTCCTCGAGCGCCCCCCAAAGACCCATCGCGCCATCACCGACGGCTAGCAGCGGGCCGGCTTGCAGACCACGGGCCTTCAAATCCAGAAGCAGTTCGACCCACGAATCCTTCGACTCACGATAGCCGTCGGCAAGCGCCACCCGTTCCTTGCTGCCATCCGGTTTCACGCCAATGATCACCAGCAGACATTGCCCGTCGGAATCTTCGCTGCGCGCGCCCGTGTGGATTCCGTCTGCCCACCAGTAGACCCAGCGGGCCGTCGACAAGTCCCGCTTGTTCCATTGCTCGAATTCGTCTGCCCACGTCGCCTTCAAG
>NZ_CAJPGQ010000175.1:0-480 GCF_905339595.1 Burkholderia sp. BCC1977 | reverse complement strand
ATCGATCGGGTGCGAGTGGATCAGGCCAATCAACTCCGGCATGACAAGCCGGCGCGGAAGGTCCTGAAGTCCAGCCGTTGGCTGCTGCTGCGCAACCGCCAAAACCTGAAGCCCGAGCAGGCCGTGCACCTGAAGGAACTGCTGGCCGCCAATCAATCGCTGCTATGCGTCTATGTGCTGCGCGACGAACTCAAACGGCTCTGGTTCTACCGAAAGCCAGCCTGGGTGGAAAAGGCCTGGGGGCAATGGTTCGAACAGGCCCAGCAAAGCGGGATTGCCGCCCTGCAAAAGTTTGCCGAGCGCTTGCAAGGGTACTGGCACGGGATCGTGACTCGCTGCCGTCATCCGCTCAATACCAGCGTCGTCGAGGGCATCAATAACACCATCAAGGCCATCAAGCGCAGGGCTTACGGATACCGCGACGAGGAATACTTCTTCCTCAAAATCCGCGCCGCGTTCCCCGGTAATCCTCGATGAACC
>NZ_CAJPGQ010000174.1:0-485 GCF_905339595.1 Burkholderia sp. BCC1977 | reverse complement strand
GACAGGATCGAACCACTCTTGAAAGGCGTGCCCTTCAAGGACGGAACACCGGTGATCGAGAGCACGCCGGCTCCTGCGCAACCGCTTGCCGCCTGATCTTGCTGCTCGACCGTCATACACCACATTTGACATTAGCTCATTTCCTCTCACGGACATCAGGATCGAAGAAAGCGGCTGCCTGGCCAGTCGCGGATGTGATTTTTCACTTGACGCCGGCCCCGCTAAGAGGCGCCAAATCAAATGCCAATGCCAAGAACGACCGGGATTCCGGAGTGACGAAGTTAATTTTCTCTACGCCAGTGCCTATGCTTCATGTCGACAATACTCCGCCACGAATTGTCTCCACCGCCCTGCCTTCCCGCTTTCGATCTGCACGAATCATCTCGCTAGCGCGCTCCGCGATCATCAGCGTCGGCGAATTAGTATTGCCGGACGTGATCGTTGGCATGACCGACGCATCGACGACCCGCAAGCCGCTCACGCCG
>NZ_CAJPGQ010000173.1:0-490 GCF_905339595.1 Burkholderia sp. BCC1977 | reverse complement strand
AGCGTGTTATGCACTTTTCCTTTGCAGAACCGTCCAAGGGAGATGGAAAAACGCAGACCCTACCCGAGTGACGTAACGGACGAAGAATGGAGCTTCGTCGTGCCGTATCTGACGCTGATGAAGGAAGAGGCGCCGCAACGGCAGTACGAGCTGCGCGAGCTTTACAACGCGTTGCGCTGGTTGGCCCGTGCAGGCGCACCGTGGCGGCTGTTGCCGACGAACTTCCCGCCGTGGGAGGCCGCGTACCAGCAGACCCAACGATGGTTGCGTGCAGGCTGCTTTGAGGCGATGACCGACGATCTGCGCTCGATCATTCGTGTCGCACAGGGGCGTCAGGGCCAACCCAGCGCGGTGATTCTCGATGGGCGGACGTTGCAATCGACGTGTGAGAGTGGTCCACGCGCGGGATATGACGGCTACAAACGCAAACGCGGTAGCAAAGTGCATATGGCCGTCGACACGTTGGGCCATCTGCTGGCGGTGCACATCA
>NZ_CAJPGQ010000172.1:0-492 GCF_905339595.1 Burkholderia sp. BCC1977 | reverse complement strand
GCTGCGCTCGAAGGTCGGGATGGTGTTCCAGCATTTCGAGCTGTTCCCGCACCTGTCGATCACCGAGAACCTGACGCTCGCGCAGGTCAAGGTGCTCGGCCGCGGCAAGGATGAAGCGAACGAGAAGGGCATGAAGCTGCTCGATCGCGTCGGCCTGAAGGCGCATGCGCACAAGTTTCCGGGCCAGCTGTCGGGCGGCCAGCAGCAGCGGGTCGCGATCGCGCGCGCGCTGTCGATGGATCCGATCGCGATGCTGTTCGACGAACCGACGTCCGCGCTCGATCCGGAGATGATCAACGAAGTGCTCGACGTGATGGTCGAGCTCGCGCAGGAAGGGATGACGATGATGGTCGTCACGCACGAAATGGGCTTCGCGAAGAAGGTCGCCCATCGCGTGATCTTCATGGACAAGGGCGCGATCGTCGAGGACGACCGCAAGGACGATTTCTTCTCGAATCCGAAGTCGGATCGCGCGAAGGACTTCCTCGCGAA
>NZ_CAJPGQ010000171.1:0-502 GCF_905339595.1 Burkholderia sp. BCC1977 | reverse complement strand
TTTCCAGTCGAACGCAGACCTCACGGTCTTGGCCAGTACGTTGCGCAGCGCCAGCCAGAGCAGCTTGATAGCCGCCTCGTCATTGGGGAAGTGACCACGGGTCTTGATGATCTTGCGCAACTGCATATTCAAACTTTCTATGGCGTTCGTGGTGTACACGACCCGTCGAATCTCCGGCGGAAACACGTAGAACGGCACGACGTGCTCCCACGCGCGTTGCCACGACTGCACGATCGTCGGGTACTTCACGCCCCAAGGACCATCGGCGAAGTCTTGCAACGCCTGCCGTGCCGCCTCTTCGCTGGAAGCCGCGTAGATCGGGCGCAGCGCTGCGGCGAGCACCTTACGGTCCTTGTAGCTGGCGTATTCGAGGCTGTTGCGGATCAGATGCACGATGCAGGTCTGAACGGTGGTCCGCGGATAGGCCGCGCTGATGGCCTCGGTCAGCCCCTTCAGGCCATCGACCACGGCGATCAGGATGTCCTGGCAGCCGCGCGTCTTC
>NZ_CAJPGQ010000170.1:0-529 GCF_905339595.1 Burkholderia sp. BCC1977 | reverse complement strand
TGCGCAGTCTTCTGGTCCTCGGAGCCCGTGCCGTGATGGCCAACCTGGGCGACAAACAAGACCGGTTCAGCCGGTGGATCAGAAACTTGATGGAGCGCCGTGGTTACTGGCGGGCTGCGATCGCCATCGCAGCCAAGAACGCACGGATGGCTTGGGCAGTTCTGAAGTACGGCGACGATTTTAGGCACGAGCCGGTGGCAGCGTGAGGCTCCAGACCAATCTGCGGACTACTTCCACGGAAACCACGATAGTGCCCATGACAGGATAAAAGATCACTTTGCACTGCCAGCGGTGATGTGAAGCGGGTTGGACCCGCGCGGGGCATACCTGGACAAAATACTGGGAGTTCAATCCCGATATCCGAACGAGGCCCTCGCGCGCGTCTTTCATCAGGGTCCGGACCATTGGTCCAATATGACCGGTTGTAGTACCGCAGTCCTTCACCTTCTCACCTGCACCAGCGAAGCAGCGCAGTACGTAAGAACATCAAAGCAACGTTGAGCTTGCAGCCAACGGGGAGCCCTTGTAG
>NZ_CAJPGQ010000169.1:0-530 GCF_905339595.1 Burkholderia sp. BCC1977 | reverse complement strand
GCGACCGCGCTGAACATCGCGAAGGACTACTCGCACATCCTCGCGCCGGCGACGGCCTACGGCAAGAACATCGCACCGCGCATCGCCGCGAAGCTGGACGTCGCGCAGATTTCGGACATCACGGCGGTCGTTTCAGCCGATACGTTCGAGCGCCCGATCTACGCGGGCAACGCGATCGCGACGGTGCAGTCGAGCGATCCGATCAAGGTCATCACGGTGCGTGCGACGGGCTTCGATCCGGTTGCAGCGGAAGGCGGCAGCGCAGCGGTCGAGAAGATCGAAGCGGCGGCAGACGCCGGCAAGTCGCAGTTCGTGAGCCGTGAAGTGACGAAGCTGGACCGTCCGGAACTCACCAGCGCGAAGATCATCGTGTCGGGTGGCCGCGGCCTGGGCAGCGGCGAGAATTACACGAAGGTGCTGGAGCCGCTGGCCGACAAGCTGTCGGCCGCACTGGGCGCATCGCGCGCGGCGGTGGATGCGGGCTACGTGCCGAACGACTACCAGGTCGGCCAGACCGGCAAGATCGTCGC
>NZ_CAJPGQ010000168.1:0-534 GCF_905339595.1 Burkholderia sp. BCC1977 | reverse complement strand
TTCAGGAAGCGGCTGGACGAGCAGGCGCCGCAGGTCCTGCCTGAGAGCCTGCTGGGCAAGGCAATCTCATACACACGCAACCAGTGGACGTACCTCAGCCGCTACGTGAGCGACGGGCGCGCCCCCGTCGACAACAACGCCATCGAGCGCGACATCAGGCCATTCTGTACCGGCAGGTCCTCATGGCTGTTCAGCGACACGGTGGCCGGCGCCAAGGCCAGCGCCATGGTTTACAGCCTGATGCTCACCTGTCGGGCCTGCAACGTCGAACCCTACGCATACCTCGTGCATGTGCCACCGAATTGCCGCAGCGTGCGCCTGATGCCGATATCAGTGATCTGTTGCCCTTCAACTTTTTACGGCACAACTCTCTTGCGCAGGGGGGCGTCCGGCTAAAATGTCGCCTTTGTTTCGAGTCCCGCGACAAACGGAAGCTCATCTCATGACCAAGGCGATCCGCCAGGCCGTCAGCATCGCGCCGGGCCACAACAAGGCCAGTCTGTCCCGGGGACAGAAGGCATTTAATACCCTGAT
>NZ_CAJPGQ010000167.1:0-567 GCF_905339595.1 Burkholderia sp. BCC1977 | reverse complement strand
CTGGCGCGTGCAGGGCAAGCCGCAGAAGAAATACGTGATCTCGCGCAAGAACGGCTATCACGGCTCGACGATCGCCGGCGGCACGCTCGGCGGGATGGGCTACATGCACGAGCAGATGCCGTCGAAGGTCGAGAACATCGTCCATATCGACCAGCCGTATTTCTTCGGCGAAGCGCAAGCCGGCGAGACGCCCGAAGCGTTCGGCCTCGCACGCGCGCAGCAGCTCGAGGCGAAGATCCTCGAGCTCGGCGCGGAGAACGTCGCCGCGTTCATCGGCGAGCCGTTCCAGGGTGCGGGCGGCGTGATCTTCCCGCCGTCGACGTACTGGCCGGAAATCCAGCGGATCTGCCGCAAGTACGACATCCTGCTCGTCGCCGACGAAGTGATCGGCGGCTTCGGCCGCACCGGCGAATGGTTCGCGCACCAGCACTTCGGCTTCGAGCCGGACCTGATCACGATGGCCAAGGGCCTGACGTCGGGTTACGTGCCGATGGGCGCGGTGGGCATTCACGAGCGCATCGCGCGCCCGATCATCGACAACGGCGAATTCAATCACGGCCTCACGTA
>NZ_CAJPGQ010000166.1:0-568 GCF_905339595.1 Burkholderia sp. BCC1977 | reverse complement strand
CGGCATCAGCTCGTTGTCCACCGGCCTCAGCTCGACCGACAGCTCGGTCGCCTCGCTGTCGACTTCCACGTCGACCGGCCTGTCGTCGGCTAACAGCTCGATCAGCTCGTTGTCCACCTCGACCTCGACCGGCATCAACTCGCTGTCGACCGGCCTCAGCTCGACCGACAGCTCGGTCGCCTCGCTGTCGACCTCGACGTCGACTGGCCTGTCCTCGACAACCAGCTCGATTTCGTCGCTCTCGACCTCCACGTCGACCGGCCTCTCGTCGGCTAACAGCTCGATCAGCTCGCTGTCCACCTCGACCTCGACCGGCATCAACTCGTTGTCCACGGGCCTGAGCTCGACCGATAGCTCGGTGGCCTCGCTCTCGACTTCGACGTCGACCGGTCTGTCGTCGGCAACCAGCTCGATTTCGTCGCTCTCGACTTCCACGTCGACCGGTCTGTCGTCGGCCAACAGTTCGATCAGCTCGCTGTCCACGTCGACTTCGACCGGTATCAACTCGCTGTCGACCGGCCTCAGCTCGACCGACAGCTCGGTCGCTTCGCTGTCGACCTCGACGTCA
>NZ_CAJPGQ010000165.1:0-584 GCF_905339595.1 Burkholderia sp. BCC1977 | reverse complement strand
CGGGCTGCCGCAAGCGACGTTCGCGTCGAAGGTCACGATCGCCGATGGTCGTGCGACGGTCGCGCGTGAAGTCGACGGCGGCGCGGAAACGCTGTCGCTTCAACTGCCGGCGGTGGTGACGACCGACCTGCGCCTGAACGAGCCGCGTTACGTGACGCTGCCGAACATCATGAAGGCGAAGAAGAAGCCGCTGGAAACGGTGAAGCCGGAAGACCTGGGCGTGGACGTCACGCCGCGTCTGAAGACGCTGAAGGTGGCCGAGCCGCCGAAGCGCGCGGCCGGCGTGAAGGTGCCGGACGTGAAGACGCTGGTCGAGAAGCTGAAGACCGAAGCCAAGGTGCTGTAAGAGGGAGCGGAAAGAAATGACGATTCTGGTGATTGCAGAACACGACAACGCGTCGATCAAGGCCGCGACGCTGAACACGGTGGCAGCGGCGGCGAAGATCGGTGGTGACATCCACGTGCTGGTGGCAGGCCACAACGCGCAAGCAGCAGCCGACGCAGCGGCAAAGATCGCGGGCGTTTCGAAGGTGCTGCTGGCCGACGCGCCGCAACTCGAAGCGGGCCTCGCGGAAAACGTCGAA
>NZ_CAJPGQ010000164.1:0-623 GCF_905339595.1 Burkholderia sp. BCC1977 | reverse complement strand
AGGGCTGCCGCAAGCGACGTTCGCGTCGAAGGTGACGATCGCCGATGGCCGTGCCACGGTCGCGCGTGAAGTCGACGGCGGCGCGGAAACGCTGTCGCTTCAACTGCCGGCGGTCGTCACGACCGACCTGCGCCTGAACGAGCCGCGGTACGTGACGCTGCCGAACATCATGAAGGCGAAGAAGAAGCCGCTGGAAACGGTGAAGCCGGAAGACCTGGGCGTGGACGTCGCGCCGCGTCTGAAGACGCTGAAGGTGGTCGAGCCGCCGAAGCGCGCAGCCGGCGTGAAGGTGCCGGACGTGAAGACGCTGGTCGAGAAGCTGAAGACCGAAGCCAAGGTGCTGTAAGAGGGAGCGCAAAGAAATGACGATTCTGGTGATTGCAGAGTACGACGCCCAGAAGGAAGCCCCCTTGGGGGGCAACGCGTCGATCAAGGCCGCGACGCTGAACACGGTGGCAGCGGCGGCCGAGGTTGGCAAATTCGTTGGCGGTGACATTCACGTGCTGGTGGCAGGCCACAACGCGCAAGCGGCCGCGGACGCAGCGGCAAAGATCGCGGGCGTTTCGAAGGTGCTGCTGGCCGACGCGCCGCAACTCGAAGAGGGCCTCGCGGAGAACGTCGAG
>NZ_CAJPGQ010000163.1:0-639 GCF_905339595.1 Burkholderia sp. BCC1977 | reverse complement strand
ACAGCGCAGGACGGTCTGCAGGTCCTGATGCTCGACGAAGCGTCCCCAGAGATAGCGGCTGTGCCCGAGCACGATCGAGAACAGCCAGATCGAACGCCGCTGGCCGGGCACGTCATCGAACTCGACATTGAAGTGCGCGAAATCCACTTGAGCCTGATGGCCGGTGGGTGTCTCAAAGCGCACCTCGAAGCCGCGTTGGCGGGGCGGCCGGACCTCCCGAACCAGGTCGCCCAGCGCCGTGCGGCCGCCCGCATAACCCATCACCCGGATCTCGCGTAGCAGACGTTCGACGCTCAGATCGGGAAACTCGCGTACGCGCTCGGTGACGTAGTGGACGAACGGATCGACCACGCACGGTCGCGGCGCACGCGGACCGTAACGCGGCGCCTGAACGCCATTCTTGATGTATTTGCGAACGGTCTTGCGGTCCATACCCAGTCGAGCGGCGATGGCCGAAATACTCAGCCCTTGCCGATGCAATTCCAGAATCGTCATCACTTCCTCCAGCTCGACCACCGACACCCCCGGGATGGATCACAAGGGCGATATGGTCGGTGATCGACAGGACGGCACCGCTACCGCGGCGCCGTCAGATAAAAAACTGGGGAAAATTACTTCGACGAAAGGGGGGAGTATCTA
>NZ_CAJPGQ010000162.1:0-643 GCF_905339595.1 Burkholderia sp. BCC1977 | reverse complement strand
AACCATGGCAAGCGAACCGATTCGCGATCCCGCGAACGACCACCTGCTCACCCCGCAGAACGCGGCGTTCATCGTCATCGATTACCAGCCGGTCCAGGTGAACTCCATCGCGTCGATGGATCGCCAGCTGCTGATCAACAACATCGTCGGTGCATCGAAGGCCGCGGTCGCGTACAACCTGCCGATCGTCCACTCGACCGTCAACGTGAAGACCGGCCTGAACAAGCCGCCGATCCCGCAGCTGCGCGCCGCGCTCGAAGGCTATCCGACCTACGACCGCACCAGCATCAACTCGTGGGAAGACGTCGAGTTCCGCCAGGCCGTCGAGGCCACCGGCCGCAAGAAACTGATCATGACCGCGCTGTGGACCGAGGCATGCCTGACCTTCCCGGCGCTCGACGCGCTGAAGGCCGGCTACGAAGTCTATGTGGTCGTCGACGCGGTCGGCGGCACGTCGGTCGCCGCGCACGAAGCCGCGTTGCGCCGCATCGAGCAGGCCGGCGGCCAGATGATCAGCGTCGCGCAGCTGTTCTGCGAACTGCAGCGCGACTGGGCCCGCAGCGCGACCGTCCCGGCATTCATCGACCTGTTCATCCAAACCGGCGGCACCGCGGGCATCCAGTTCTCGTACGACAAGAGCTGA
>NZ_CAJPGQ010000161.1:0-655 GCF_905339595.1 Burkholderia sp. BCC1977 | reverse complement strand
TGCAACGGGTAAGGCCGGCACCGACGCGGTGAACGTCGATCAGCTGACGAAGGCGATCAGCGATGTGGAAGGCGGCATGAACCCGCTGGCCGTGTCTTACGACAGCGTGACGAAGGACAAGGTGACGCTGACCGGCGAGAACGGCACGACGCTGACGAACCTGAATGCGGGCAAGGTGAGCGTGGACAGCAAGGACGCGGTCAACGGCGCGCAACTGTACGGCACGGCGAAGAGCGTGGCGGACGCGTTGGGCGGTGGCTCGACGGTGGACGAGAGCGGCAAGGTGAAGGCGCCGACGTACAGCCTGACCGACCCCACGGACAGCTCGAAGAAGGTCGACCATCACACGGTCGGCGATGCGCTGGAGAACCTGGACGGCCGTGTGGCGAGCAACACGGGCGACATCACGAACATCAATAACCAGTTCACGAACACCGGCCTGGTGGATGGTGATGGCGACACGCGTGCCGCGGTGACGTACGAGAAGAACGTGGACGGCACGCCGAACTACAAGTCGGTGAAGCTGGCAGGCGCAGGCGGCACGACGCTGTCGAATGTGGCGGCGGGCAAGGCCGACATGGACGCGGTGAACGTATCGCAGCTGAAGTCGTCGGGCCTGATCGGCGAAGACGGCAAGTCGCTCGCAGCAATCACT
>NZ_CAJPGQ010000160.1:0-673 GCF_905339595.1 Burkholderia sp. BCC1977 | reverse complement strand
AGCGTTTCGGCGCCCTGCTCCGGCTTGTCCTGCTTCGCGTGCAGCAGCACGAACGTCGCGCCGACGACCGGCCATGCTTCCTTGCCCGGCTGGTTCGTCAGGATCTGGTAGAACGACTTCGTCCAGTTCGCGCCCGCGGCAGCAGCCTTGAACGTTTCGGTCTTCGGCTCGACCACCGTGCCCGTCGAGTTCTTCAGGGCCGTGTAGATCATGTTGTTCTTCTTCGCGTACGCCCACTCGACGTAGCCGATCGAACCCGGCAGGCGCTGCACGAATGCCGCGACGCCGTCGTTGCCCTTGCCGCCCGTGCCCGTCGGCCAGTTGACCGTCGTGCCTTCGCCGATCTTCGACTTCCACTCGTCGTTGACCTTCGACAGGTAGTTCGTCCAGATGAAGCTCGTGCCCGAACCGTCAGCGCGGCGCACGACCGCGATGTCCGTATCCGGCAGCTTGACCTTCGGGTTCAGCGCGGCGATCTCCGGGTCGTTCCACTTCTTGATCTTGCCGAGGTAGATGTCGCCGAGCACCGGGCCCGACAGCGTCAGTTCACCGGCCTTCACGCCCGGCACGTTGACGACCGGCACCACGCCGCCGACCACCGTCGGGAACTGGAACAGGCCTTCCTTCGCGAGCTCGTCATCCTTCAGCGGAGCGTCCGAACCGGCAAAATCGA
>NZ_CAJPGQ010000159.1:0-709 GCF_905339595.1 Burkholderia sp. BCC1977 | reverse complement strand
CGATGAAGAAGAAAAGACAAACCGTCGCGCGTCAGGCAGCGGCACGCGGACCGCTGCCTGAGCTGCCCAAGGAACTGCTGGACCAACTGGTCAAGGGGCCGATGACGCCGACCGAGGTTCAGGATCTGATGCTGGCGTTCAACAAAGCGATCATCGAACGGGCGATGGGCGCCGAGATGAATCTGCATCTGGGCTACCCGTCGGGCCAGTCCAAGCCGGCGGGCCAAGCCAACGAGCGCAACGGCGCCAGCGGCAAGACGGTCATCACGGATCGCGGTCCGGTTCGGGTCGAAGTCCCCCGCGATCGCGACGGCAGCTTCGAGCCGATCCTGATTCCCAAGCACGAGCGCCGCTTCACCGGCTTCGACGAACGCATCATTGCGATGTACGCGCGTGGCATGAGCGTGCGCGAGATTCAAGGGTTTCTGGCCGAGCAATACGGCACCGAAGTGTCGCCCGACTTCATCAGTTCGGTCACCGACGAGGTGATGGCCGAAGCGCTGAGCTGGCAGAGCCGCCCACTCGAGGCGATGTATCCGGTGGTGTTCTTCGACGCGCTGCGGGTCAAGATCCGCGACGACGGCGTGGTCAGCAACAAGGCCGTCTATCTGGCCTTGGGCATCCAGGCCGACGGCCAGCGCGACGTGCTGGGCCTCTGGATCGAGCAGACCGAGGGCGCCAAGTTCTGGCTCAAGGTGTTCAACGAACT
>NZ_CAJPGQ010000158.1:0-735 GCF_905339595.1 Burkholderia sp. BCC1977 | reverse complement strand
TCGCTGTCCACCTCGACCTCGACGGGCATCAGCTCGCTGTCGACCGGCCTGAGCTCGACCGATAGCTCGGTCGCTTCGCTGTCGACCTCCACGTCGACCGGTCTGTCATCGGCGACCAGCTCGATCAGCTCGCTGTCCACCTCGACCTCGACGGGTATCAGCTCGTTGTCGACCGGCCTGAGCTCGACTGACAGCTCTGTCGCCTCGCTGTCGACCTCCACGTCGACGGGTCTCTCGTCGGCGACCAGCTCGATCTCGTCGCTGTCCACCTCGACCTCGACGGGCATCAGCTCGCTGTCGACTGGTCTGAGCTCGACCGATAGCTCGGTGGCTTCGCTGTCGACCTCCACGTCGACGGGTTTGTCGTCGGCGACCAGCTCGATCTCGTCGCTGTCCACCTCGACCTCGACGGGTATCAGCTCGTTGTCGACCGGCCTGAGTTCGACTGACAGCTCGGTCGCCTCGCTCTCGACCTCCACGTCGACCGGCCTGTCCTCGGCAACCAGCTCGATCAGTTCGCTGTCCACCTCGACTTCGACCGGTATCAGCTCGCTGTCCACCGGCCTGAGCTCGACCGACAGCTCGGTCGCCTCCCTGTCGACTTCGACGTCGACCGGCCTCTCGTCGGCAACCAGCTCGATCAGCTCGCTGTCCACCTCGACCTCGACCGGCATCAGCTCGTTGTCCACCGGCCTGAGCTCGACCGACAGCTCGGTCGCCTCGCTGTCGACTTCG
>NZ_CAJPGQ010000157.1:0-738 GCF_905339595.1 Burkholderia sp. BCC1977 | reverse complement strand
CGACTGGCCCGTGAGCGCGGCGCTCGGGAAGGCCGACAGGAACAGCACCGTCTGCGCGACGTCCTGCACCGTCGTGAACACGCCGTCGACCGTGTTGCCGAGCATCACCTTCTTCACCACTTCGTCTTCGCTGATCCCGAGCTCCTTCGCCTGCTCCGGAATCTGCTTGTCCACCAGCGGCGTGCGCACGAAGCCCGGACACACCACGTGCGAGCGCACATTGTGCTTCGCGCCTTCCTTCGCCAGCACGCGCGCCAGACCGAGCAGCCCGTGCTTGGCCGTCACGTACGCCGACTTCAGCGGCGACGCTTCGTGCGAGTGCACCGAACCCATGTAGATCACGACGCCGCCGCGATCGTCCTTGTACATGTGCTTGAGCGCGGCCTTGGTCGTCAGGAACGCGCCGTCCACGTGGATCGCCTGCATCTTCTTCCAGTCCGAAAACGAGTAGTTCTCGATCGGGTTGACGATCTGGATGCCTGCGTTCGACACGAGGATGTCGACCGAGCCGAACGTTTCGGCCACCTTGTCGATGCCGCTGTTCACGGCTTCCTCGTTGGTCACGTCCATCGCGACGCCGATTGCCTTGCCGCCTGCCTTGTTGATCTCGTCGGCAACCGCGTTTGCGCCGTCCTGGTTCAGGTCGGCGATCGCGACGGCCGCGCCCGCTTTCGCGAGCTCCAGCGCGATTTCCTTGCCGATGCCGCTTGCGGCGCCCGTGACGACTGCGGTCTTGCC
>NZ_CAJPGQ010000156.1:0-739 GCF_905339595.1 Burkholderia sp. BCC1977 | reverse complement strand
TTCGGGCCATCCGGTCGCAGCCGCCGTCGCGGTCGCGAACCTGAAGCTGCTGCGCGACGAGGGGATCGTCGAGCGCGTGAAGCACGACATCGGGCCGTATTTCCAGCGTCGGCTGCGGGAAGCGCTCGGCGAGCATCCGATCGTCGGCGAAATCGCGGGGACAGGGCTGGTCGCGGGCGTTCAGCTTGCCCGCGATCGCGCGCGGCGCGAGCGTTTCGACGCCGGCGTCGACATCGGTACGATCTGCCGCGACTTCTGCTTCAACGGTAACCTGATCATGCGCGCGACCGGCGACCGGATGCTGCTGTCGCCGCCGCTCGTGATCCGGGAGGCGGAGGTCGACGAGATGGTCGACAAGGCGAAGCGCGCGTTCGATGCGACCGCGGAACGGGTCGGGCGGGCAGGGTAGTCAGCCGTCGCGACGCTTCGATTGCATGTGGTCGAAGCGTTGTCGCACGTCGAACTTGTCCGCGAACGCAAGGAGGCGGGCAGGGGAGAGGGGCCGCAGAACGGAGACGGGCCGCAGAAACGCGGCCGCAAAACGAAAAGGGCCTGCGTCGTGAGACGCAGGCCCTTGAATTCTTTGGTGGGCGGTACTGGGATCGAACCAGTGACCCCTGCCGTGTGAAGGCAGTGCTCTACCGCTGAGCTAACCGCCCAAAGAAGCTGAAATTATGTCAGAGCTTTTCGGGTTCGTAAAGCACTTTCTTCAAATATTTTTCAGGCCCGTGCAGAAAGT
>NZ_CAJPGQ010000155.1:0-761 GCF_905339595.1 Burkholderia sp. BCC1977 | reverse complement strand
GCCATCTTGTTTTCTGCAAGGTCAGTAATATCGCCCAGCGCAAAAATGCTCTGCTGCCCGACGACGCGAAGATCCGCGGAAACCTTGATGCGCCCTTCCGGGGTGATAACCGAGCCAAAGTGCTGTTGCATATATGCAGTGTTCGCGCGTCCACCAATACACCACAACGCCAGATCATAGGAAAGCTGTCGGCCCGACCCCGTTTTTACCTCTCCGCCCTCAGCAAAAACGTCTTCGACGGATCGATCTGCCCCTGCGATCTGTTCGTTGGTGAGGATGGTAACGCCACGGCTTCTGAGCACAGATTCTGCGTGGGCGGCCACCTCCGCGGAGGTACCGGCCAGGATCCGTGGGCCCCGCTCGACGATGGTGATAGCCTTCCTGGGCCAAGTTTGAGTCAGTTCGCCGGCAACCTCGACTCCGATGGGACCACCGCCGATGATAAGGATCCGTTGGGCAGCAGCGAGCTGCTGGTGAATCTTCTCATAGAATGCTTTCCGCTCGGTAGCGGTTCCCTCCGGAGCACGAACGAGTTCATTGGCAAACCGGCTACCCGTAGCAAGTACGGTGATCTTGCTTTCGACGAAGACCCGTCCGCCGCCGGCTGTATCGACCAGACCACCTCTTGGACTTAATTCCACTAATCGCCCGCGAAGATGCTCCACATTTGGGAGTGCCTCGGTGAATGGGATGATTGCGTCCGTCGCGATACGCGGCGCAACAAGGCCGCGCGGCGCAGCCATCGGCACCTCGAAGTAATC
>NZ_CAJPGQ010000154.1:0-781 GCF_905339595.1 Burkholderia sp. BCC1977 | reverse complement strand
GATCGCCATTCGGCCTTTGGAGTGTTTTTTATTTGGGTGTATTTCTTCGACTTTCGTCACCTGGAACGGTGACGAAATGCCTTGCAGCTACCTTCTCAACCGCAAGGCATTGCACCGATCAACCCAGCGCGGACGAATGCGGTACAACGTTAGTGCCTTGCGGGCCACCACCGCCAGCTGGGCCGTCCCGACGGCCGCCCGGACGAGCAAAGCCGCCACCCGAACCGCCTGGGCCACAGTATGGCTACCAGCAGCAACCGCCGAGCGTCGACGCGAACACTACAAGGCTTACCGCCGCACACATCCTTTTCATTCCGTGGTCCTGGATCAATCAGTGATGCGGCGCGAGCAGGACGTTTGCGATCACGCCGGTCGCAATAGCCGCCAGCACGAAGTCGCCATTGATCTGCAGCCAATGATAGCCAGCCGGGGGCGGCTGAAGATCATGCCCGCGCCAGTCGTCGATCACGTACTGCGAGCCGCGATAGTCCTGCGGCACACGCCCCCCGCGGCGCCAGTCGCCGTGCTCTTTTTGACCGGCGTCCGCATGCACCTCCGCACGGGAGTCGCGATGGGTAGGTTGCATCTGCATGCCGCCGGGCGCGCGGGTACTACCGTCACGATCGGGGCCGTGATCCTGCCTCTGTTCGTGGCCGCCGACCGGCGCACGTCCATCCGGTTGATTACCGGGTCCTTGTTGCGCAAATGCGCCGATCGACGTTCCGAGCATGCTTGCGGCAATAAGGCATGCGAGAGCCTGTTTCTTCATGATATTTTTCTC
>NZ_CAJPGQ010000153.1:0-783 GCF_905339595.1 Burkholderia sp. BCC1977 | reverse complement strand
CAAGGGATCGATCAATGTCACTCGAGTGTATCGCGACAAACGACGCGCGAGTATTCCGCCAGCAATCCCGCCCCCATATATTGTGACTCCGTCCACTTTCCGCTCTTCCATTGCCACTCCCGCCGTTGAATTGACGAACATTTTGTTCGTTGCGCTATGATATGGCTTCCCGTACAGCAAACAAGAAGGCACCTTTATGGCCGAAACGAACATTCGTGTGCGCAATGTCGATGCTGCGCCCAATCATGAAAGGTGCAAGGAAGTCGTCGACACTCTTGCCCGCATCGGTGATAAATGGACGGTGATGGTTGTAGGGGTTCTATCCCAGGGTAGGAGGATGCGCTACACCGAACTTAGCCACCGAACCGAAGGCATTTCACAACGGATGCTGACCCTCACGCTAAAAGCATTGGAGCGAGATGGGCTTATCGAGCGGACTACGTATCCAACTATTCCACCACGGGTCGAATATGAGCTGACCGGCCTAGGTCAGAGCCTGATCGAGCCTTTGCGGGCATTACACGAATGGGCGGTGGTTCATCGCCCATTGATCCAGGCGGCTCGTGAGTTGTTTGACATGAGGAAAGAAGTCGATAAGGCACACCGCGCAGCACTCTTTGCTCCGAAGTGACAGAGGTTTGTCCGAACGTTCCGGATAAAGGGGTGCATGAGTGCAGGCGCCCGTTCGGTCGCTTGTGGAGTTGCGGCCACGCCTTTGTCGTGCACCGTCTCACGACGCTCTACACGGCAGGCGCCGCCTACGATACCGGTCGTTGGTTCGTC
>NZ_CAJPGQ010000152.1:0-825 GCF_905339595.1 Burkholderia sp. BCC1977 | reverse complement strand
CACCTCGCGACCGTACTTGGCCACCACGTGGTACAGGTCAAAGACGATTTCCGCCTGCGGGCAGTGCTCCTTGATCTCCAGCTCGTAGGCCGTGGTCATGTCGATCGCGACCGCTTCGATGTGCTCGGCCACGCCCTCGGGAAGCTGTTCGAAGAAGGCTCGCGCTGTTTCGCGTGAACGTCCGGGGCCGACCCAGAGCACTTGCCGGCCGATCGGATCGACTACCACCGTGGCGTAGCGATGGCCCTTATGCAGCGCGAACTCGTCCATCGCCAGATAGCGGATCGTCGACCAGTCCGGCTCGGCCACACGTGCTCGCAAGCGCATCTTGTCGATCGATTTGACCGTGTGCCAACCTAGATCGTAGAAAGCCGCCACCGCCTGCACGCTGGCCGCTTGCAGCAACTTCTCGCAGGCCTTCGCGAATCGCTCCGTCACTCGCTGGTAGCGGCCCAGCCACGCCAGCCTCTCCAGTCGCGGGCCACCGCAGTGTTCGCACCAGACCCGGCGGCGGGGAACGTGCAGCACCACCCGGTATTCGAACAGCGGCAGATCGCGCACTCGACGAACCGTCGTCTCATGGATTTGCTGGCAGCGTGCACCGCATTGCTCGCAGTACATGACCTTGCTGACCGGCTTCAGATACAGCGAGAGCGTGCGCTCCTCTCCTTGCGGCCATTCCACCCGTTCCAACCGATAGCCGGTCCAGCAGCCCAGTGCTTGAAGTGCCTTTCGATCGAGCAATTGCTTCCTCCGACATCCTTAGAATCAGGTGTCAGATTATGCAATCGCTCGAAAACCCTCCACGGTTTCCTGCGATGAACC
>NZ_CAJPGQ010000151.1:0-919 GCF_905339595.1 Burkholderia sp. BCC1977 | reverse complement strand
TCGGCAAATTCGGCGGCTCGCTCGCGAAGGTCGCGGCACCGGAACTGGGCGCGACGGTGATTCGCGCGGTGCTGGAGCGTTCGGGCGTGAAGCCGGAGCAGGTGAGCGAAGTGATCATGGGTCAGGTGCTGACGGCGGGCTCGGGGCAGAACCCGGCGCGGCAATCGCTGATCAAGGCCGGCCTGCCGAGCGCCGTGCCGGGGATGACGATCAACAAGGTGTGCGGCTCGGGCCTGAAGGCCGTGATGCTGGCGGCGAACGCGATCGTCGCGGGCGACGCGGACATCGTGATCGCGGGCGGCCAGGAAAACATGAGCGCGTCGCCGCACGTGCTGCCGGGCTCGCGCGACGGGTTCCGGATGGGCGACGCGAAGCTGGTCGACACGATGATCGTCGATGGCCTGTGGGACGTGTACAACCAGTACCACATGGGCATCACGGCGGAGAACGTCGCGAAGGAATACGGGATCACGCGCGAAGAGCAGGACGCGTTCGCGGCGCTGTCGCAGAACAAGGCGGAAGCCGCGCAGAAGGCCGGCCGCTTCAACGACGAGATCGTGCCGGTGTCGATCCCGCAACGCAAGGGCGAACCGCTGCAGTTCGCGACCGACGAGTTCGTGCGTCATGGCGTGACGGCGGAATCGCTGGCGGGCCTGAAGCCGGCGTTCTCGAAGGACGGCTCGGTGACGGCGGCGAACGCGTCGGGGCTGAACGACGGCGCGGCGGCGGTGCTGGTGATGTCGGCGCAGAAGGCGGCCGCACTTGGCCTGACGCCGCTGGCGCGGATCAAGGCATACGCGAACGCGGGCGTGGATCCGAGCGTGATGGGCATGGGTCCGGTGCCGGCATCGCGCCGCTGCCTGGAGCGTGCGGGCTGGACGCCGGGCGACCTGGACCTGATGGAAATCAACGAGGCATT
>NZ_CAJPGQ010000150.1:0-940 GCF_905339595.1 Burkholderia sp. BCC1977 | reverse complement strand
GGACCTATCCGAATGAAAGGGACTTCCCCGTCCCGAGGCTGCGGCGGAAGCCGCGAGTCGGCATCGTAGTGCCATGATGGAGTATCGAAACTTCATCAACACCAACAGGAGGGGAAGTCCGTGCCAATTGTCACCGTCGGAATCGATCTTGCCAAGAACGTGTTTGCCGTCCACGGCGTGGATGAAGCGGGCAAAGCGGTGTTGATCAAGCCACGTGTATCTCGCGACCAACTGGGCGCATTGATCGCCCAATTGCCGCCGTGTGTGATCGGCATGGAAGCGTGCTCAGGAGCGCACTACTGGGCGCGCGTGTTCCAGATGTGCGGCCACACGGCGAAGTTGATGGCGCCAAAGCTAGTTGCGCCATATCGGATGTCCGGCAAGCGCGGCAAGAATGACGCCGCTGATGCGGCCGCCATTTGCGAGGCGGTGACACGACCCAGCATGCGTTTCGTGCCGCTCAAGGATGAGCACCAGCAAGCGACGCTTTGCCTGCATCGGACACGACAGGGATTTGTCGAGGAAAGAACAGCAACCTACAACCGGTTGCGAGGCCTGCTCTCGGAGTTCGGGGTGGTTCTACCGCAGAGTCCGGAAAGGCTACGGCTAGACATCGCGGCTCACTTGGACTTGCTGCCTGGCTGGGCGCGACGGTGCATCAGCGATTTGCTGGAGCATGCCGGCAACATAGAGGACCGGCTGGGTGAATATGACCGGGCAATTGCCGAGATTGCCCGAGAAGATGAGCGCAGCAAGCGACTGATGCAACTACGCGGCATCGGTCCAACCACGGCCAGTGCTTTGCTGGCCAGCATTGGCGCCGGACATGACTTCCGGAATGGCCGACAGGTTGCGGCGTGGCTTGGGTTGACGCCAGGACAGCACAGCAGTGGCGGCAAAGCCCGGCTTGGCAGCATCACGAAAGCCGGCGACGCGTATC
>NZ_CAJPGQ010000149.1:0-957 GCF_905339595.1 Burkholderia sp. BCC1977 | reverse complement strand
CCGTAGCTGTGCAGCCCGGACAGGAACATGTTGACGCCGAGGAACGCGAACGTCGTCACGAGCAGGCCCGTGAGCGCCCACCAGGCGGCAGCCGCGCCGCGCAGGCCCTTCATCAGGCGCATGTGCAGCCAGGCCGCGTAGTTGAGCCACACGATCAGCGCCCAGGTTTCCTTCGGGTCCCAGCTCCAGTAGCCGCCCCATGCTTGCGCGGCCCACAGCGCGCCGAGGATCGTCGCGATCGTGAAGAACGCGAAGCCGACCGCGATCGACTTGTACATCACGTCGTCGAGCACCTCGAGCGTCGGCAGGCGATCGGCGAGCACGCCGCGTTCCTTCATCAGGTACGCGACCGACACCATCGCCGACAGCGCGAAGCTGCCGTAGCCGATGAAGTTCGCCGGCACGTGGATCTTCATCCACCAGCTCTGCAGCGCCGGCACGAGCGGCTGGATCTGCTGCGCGTCGCGCGCGACCGAGTACCACATCAGGAAGCCGACGGCCGCGCTGATCACCAGCAGCACGAACGCGCCGAGCGCGCGCGTGCCGTAATGGCCTTCGTAATACAGGTAGAGCAGCGCGGTGATCAGGCTGAACAGCACGAACACTTCATACAGGTTCGACACCGGGATATGCCCGACGTCGGCGCCGATCAGGTAGGACTCGTACCAGCGCACCATCAGGCCGGTGAAGCCCATCAGCACCGCGACCCAGGTGAGCTTCTGGCCGATCGCGGAACCCGATTCCGAGCGCGCGAGCAGGCCGATCCAGTAGAAGATCGTCGCGAGCACGAACAGCGCGCTCATCCACAGGATCGCGGACTGGCTCGACAGGAAGTACTTGAGGAAGAACGCCGAATCGGCGCGCGCGAGATCGCCCTGGTAGATCTGGATCGACAGCAGCGACAGCACGGCGATCGACGCCATCATCAGCCGCGCGGGCTTCCAGCGCCAGCCGAGC
>NZ_CAJPGQ010000148.1:0-1001 GCF_905339595.1 Burkholderia sp. BCC1977 | reverse complement strand
CACCGTCTTCATCCCATCCAGCGGATAGTGCGTACAGAACAGGCAGTCGTGTCCGTCGTACAGGTTGAGGTCGTATTGCCCTTTGCATCGGTCGTCCACAAAGAAACATTACCCCCGCCTCCAATGCCGACTGCGTCAGCCTTCTCTCATGTAGCGTTCGAAATTTTCGGCATAGTCATCAAAATGCAGCTCCAATGCCTTTCTATATTCATCACAGAAATATTGAATCGTTTCTTCCCGCATTTCCCTCATATCTTCCCCCGACGCATGTCCACATGCACTGACCCAAGCATTGAATCTTGCAGTTGCATACATCATCGACGAACTTACCTTTCCCCGACCATCGACCATCTTAAGCTGCTCATTAGAAAGATTAATGTGCGCATCCGCTCGATTATAAAATTCCTCATCCATACTCATAACAACCCCCTTATAAATCATTTAATACATTGATAATTAACACCCCCACTCACCCCAGTAAATTCATATCAAACTAAAATCCCGACCCGCCCTTTTTGCCACCAGACAAAGTCCCATCACCTAATGAGTTCGACGTCATCGGCCATAATGCGAATCCAACTGGATCATTTTTGACACCATTCCACAGTGCCATTGCAGCGTCTGCAGCTGTCGAAGCTACCACTCCCAAAACACCTGCCGCAGTATTTTTAGCCTTCGATATCGAACTCAAAATCCCTCCTTGCACATTAGAGCAAGTCAAACAACTGGAATAAAGCCGCTGCACCTCCCCCGGCCCAGACAGCGACGTCGGAGGTATGTGATCACCGACGGGCAAACCAGACTTCGTTCCGAAATTCTCGGTTCCGCAAATATGACAAGGCTGCCCTTGATTGGCGAGTTTTGCTCGCTCTCCTAGCGTTGCCTTTGCACCTGTCGCCGCCACCCCTTCCCCAGCATACGGTCCTGGTTTAAACGTCTTAATAATAGCCTTTACAACCTCGCTAACAGCAGCGTTCCCGTCAGGATCAACCAAATTGACT
>NZ_CAJPGQ010000147.1:0-1004 GCF_905339595.1 Burkholderia sp. BCC1977 | reverse complement strand
CTTTCACATTCAAGGTCAAGTCAAAGTTGCCGAGGCCAACGTCCGGGCTGCGCTTGTTGGAAATCCTATGCCGCGCGCTTATCAGGCGAAAACCGGCAATCCTACGATGGTTGTCACGCTGGGTAACAGTATGGGCGTGTCCCACTTACCTCTGTTTGGAGTTGTCCGGTCCTCTTGGCTGAATCGAAAAATCAAGGCCGCGCATATGCTCGTTCCCAAATATCGAAAGGTAATGGGCAAATAAATCGAAGGCGCCTCGGCCCATCTCCGAGGCTTGCGGCGAGGGCATCGGCCGATGGGTGCGGACCTATCCGTGATTTCGTGGGCGAGGCAATGGAATGGACGCCTCCCACCTCGTGATTTGCGGAGGTGGCAAGAATGAGGAAAGGGAAAGATAGCGAAGGCGGACCCTCACGGGCCGACGGCATCAAGGTGCCCAAGAAGGAAGATCATGTAGATCTACCGAGGCAAACCGGAGGGTCCGCCATGAAGCTTACGCCAGTTGGGATCGACATCGCAAAGAGCGTCTTTCAAGTGCACCACGTCGATGAAGAAACCGGAGAGGTCGTAAACAAGCCGATCAAACGCGCGAAGCTCCTCGAATACTTCGCGAACCGCGCGCCGTGTCTAATCGGCATGGAAGCGTGCGGCGGTACACACCACTGGGCGAGACAATTTGTACGGATGGGCCATCAGGTGAAGTTGATGCCTGGCGAGTATGTAAAGGCGTTCAACATCCGCAACAAGAAGGATGCGGCGGATGCGCTGGCGATTTGGCGGGCGGTGCAACAGCCGAGCAAGGCCGTTGCGGTGAAAACCGAGATGCAGCAGGCGATGCTGGCGCTGCACAGAGTGCGCGAGCAACTGGTGAAGTTCCGGACCATGCAGATCAATTGCCTGCGCGGATTGCTGACAGAATACGGCGAAGTGATGGGTACCGGCCGAGCAGCGTTCGACAAAGGAATGCCCGAGGTGTTGGCGCGAATTTCTGAGCGCTTGCCAAC
>NZ_CAJPGQ010000146.1:0-1013 GCF_905339595.1 Burkholderia sp. BCC1977 | reverse complement strand
AACGACGACGGCTCCGTGAAAGGCGTCGCCACCGGCAACATGGGCGTGGGCAAGGACGGCGAGCCGACCGAGAACTTCCAGCTCGGCATGGAGCTGCACGCGAAGTACACGCTGTTCGCCGAAGGCTGCCGCGGCCACCTCGGCCGCCAGCTGATCTCGACGTTCAAGCTCGACGCGAACGCCGATCCGCAGGCGTACGGGATCGGCATCAAGGAGCTGTGGGAAATCGATCCCGCGAAGCACAAGCCGGGCCTGGTGATCCACACGGCCGGCTGGCCGCTGAAGTCGGATACCTACGGCGGCTCGTTCCTGTATCACATGGACAACAACCAGGTGGTGGTCGGCTTCGTGGTGGGCCTGGGCTACACGAACCCGTACCTGTCGCCGTTCGAGGAATTCCAGCGCTACAAGACGCATCCGTCGATCCGCGCGTTCCTCGAAGGCGGCAAGCGCGTGTCGTACGGCGCGCGCGCGATCACGGCCGGCGGCCTGCTGTCGCTGCCGAAGACGGTGTTCCCGGGCGGCGCGCTGATCGGCGACGACGCGGGCTTCCTGAACGCATCGCGGATCAAGGGCAGCCACGCGGCGATCAAGACCGGCATGCTGGCGGCCGACGCCGCGTTCGACGCGGTGCAGGCCGGCCGTCAATCGGACGAGCTCAACGCATACCCGGACGCGTTCAAGCAATCGTGGCTGTACACGGAGCTGTACCGCGCGCGCAACTTCAAGCAGTGGATGGCCAAGGGGCTGTACCTCGGCACGCTGATGGTCGGGCTCGAGCAGAAGGTGATGGGCGGCAACGTGCCGTGGACGCTGCACCACAAGCATGCGGACCACGAGATGCTGAAACCGGCGTCGCAATGCACGCCGATCGAGTATCCGAAGCCGGACGGCAAGCTGACGTTCGACCGGCTGTCGTCGGTGTTCATCTCGAACACGAACCATGAAGAGAACCAGCCGGCGCACCTGACGCTGAAGGACGCGAACGTGCCGGTGAACGTGAACCTGCGCAC
>NZ_CAJPGQ010000145.1:0-1052 GCF_905339595.1 Burkholderia sp. BCC1977 | reverse complement strand
AGCACGTCGGCGATCAGGTTGCCGACCTTCTCCGCTTCCGCCGGGCCGAAGCCGCGCGTCGTCATCGCCGGCGAGCCCAGACGGATGCCGCTCGTCACGAACGGCTTTTCGGGATCGTTCGGGATCGCGTTCTTGTTCACCGTGATGTGTGCCGCGCCCAGTGCCGCTTCCGCTGCCTTGCCCGTGATGTTCTTCGCGCGCAGGTCCACCAGCATCACGTGGCTTTCCGTACGGCCCGACACGATCCGCAGGCCGCGCTTCACCAGCGTTTCAGCCAGCACGCGTGCGTTCTCGACCACCTTCTGCTGATATTCCTTGAACTCCGGCGACAGCGCTTCCTTGAACGCCACGGCCTTCGCCGCGATCACGTGCATCAGCGGGCCGCCCTGGATGCCCGGGAAGATCGCCGAGTTGATCGGCTTCTCGTATTCCGACTTCATCAGGATCACGCCGCCGCGCGGGCCGCGCAGGCTCTTGTGCGTCGTCGTCGTCACGAAGTCCGCGTGCGGCACCGGGTTCGGATACACGCCCGCTGCGATCAGGCCGGCGTAGTGCGCCATGTCGACCATCAGGTACGCACCGACCGACTTCGCGATCTTCGCGAGACGCTCGAAGTCGATCTTCAGCGCGAACGCCGATGCGCCCGCGACGATCAGCTTCGGCTTGTGTTCGTTTGCCAGCTTCTCGGCTGCATCGTAGTCGATGTCTTCCTGCTCGTTCAGCCCGTAGCTGACGACGTTGAACCACTTGCCCGACATGTTCACCGGCGAGCCGTGCGTCAGGTGGCCGCCGTGCGCGAGGCTCAGCCCCATGATCGTGTCGCCCGGCTTGAGCATCGCGAAGAACACGCCCTGGTTCGCCTGCGAACCCGAGTTCGGCTGCACGTTCGCTGCTTCCGCGCCGAACAGCTGCTTCACACGGTCGATCGCCAGCTGCTCGACCACGTCGACATATTCACAGCCGCCGTAGTAGCGCTTGCCCGGATAACCTTCCGCGTACTTGTTCGTGAGCTGCGAACCCTGTGCGGCCATCACGGCCGGGCTCGTGTAGTT
>NZ_CAJPGQ010000144.1:0-1089 GCF_905339595.1 Burkholderia sp. BCC1977 | reverse complement strand
GGCGAACCTCAGTGACCCCTCTGGATTGGCTGCACAATGCTCGCAGTCCGACATATTTGGCCAGGGGATTGCCAAGAGTGATGCAATAACACCGCTATATCCCGAGACTGTTTTTATACCTGCCGTAAAAATAGCGCAGACTATCTACAATGCGGTCAACGGAATTGCAGCGCCGGCAGCTACGCAGGAAATCAGTACAGGTAGAACGGTTCCAAATAGTCTCCAGGAAAAATTGGCTATGGAACAAGTGATGGCTAAACCACAGGGCACGACTCCGCCACGGATGCCAAAAATGTCAGATAAGAGAAATGGACTTATGGATGCTGATGGCTGGGTGAAGCGGACGCAGAATGTTAACGGTGTCGAAATCCATTATGTTGAAAATATCAAGACGGGGAAATTTTTGGATTTCAAATTTAAGGATTAGGAAATGGATTATAAAGAAAGTCTTTTAATGGTAGTAAAAAAATGGAATTCTGATCCGATTGAGGATGAGTGGATATTCGAGAAATTCCGGGAAGACGTTGTTGGGGGTATGTCGGCGCCAGAGGCGTTTTTGGCAATCGAGGAAACTGTGGGTATTTTGCTGAATGAGCAGGACGAATCTACCTCGATAGAAATTGTTCAGACAATTATTGGATTGGCTTTGCGCAGTCAGACGACCGAATTGCCAAAATCATTGCGAGATAACCGGGGTGAAATTCGGATGAAATTTTCAAAATTTGGTGGCTATGCTAAAGATAAGTTGGATGAATTGTATAAATATTATCGATTAGGTTGACTTTAACGACGAGGAGTCGCGAGCGACTCCTCATTCATGTTGAGTTTTCCACTGCGTAGCATAGGTCACTCGTCGGGTGTGGTGAATAGCCGACACGGTTGGAACCCGGCGATGAGAACCAGTACCTATACGGCCAACGGACTGAACCAATACCTTACGGCGGCTGGGCCGGCGGTGACGTATGACCGCAACGGCAACCTGACAAGCGACGGGGTATGGACATATTCGTACGATCTGGACAACCGGATGCGGACGGCGACGCGGCCGGGCACGAATGCCGTGCTGGGCTATGACCCGGAAGGTCGGCT
>NZ_CAJPGQ010000143.1:0-1112 GCF_905339595.1 Burkholderia sp. BCC1977 | reverse complement strand
ATCGCGAAAGAACGCAATTATAGCGTGACTGAATGGGGTGTCAACAGATTTTTGCGCGATCTTTTGGGCGGGGTGTGAAAAAGAAGCGCGTGCCGGATGCGTCGTGTCTGTCTGCCGTGTCCGATCGATCCGGCGGGCGAGGAATTGCTGCCGGAAAAGAACGAGCGAATTTCCTGACTGCGCATTCATGTTTGTCGCCGGAGAAATTATTGTCGATGGATCTGTCCAGCGGGCTGATCTGCGGATGCGGGATGCGACCGCAGCGATTGTCCGCTTTGGGCCGCGCCATGCGCATCGTGCAGCCGTCGGCACGCAACGGCGTGTGCGGGACATGCGGGTGAGGGCGCTTGCATCGCGATTTTTTCTGTTACCATCGCGGTAACGTTTATTGCGGAATGGTCCGCGACAAGGAGTCAGTCATGTCTGAAATCGCAGTGGTTTTTCATAGCGGCTACGGCCACGCAGCCGTTATCGCGGACGCGGTCGCTCGTGGTGTCGAGAAAGTCGACGGCGCGTCGGTCAAGTTGATCCCCGTCGACGCGATCGACGAACACTGGGAGTACCTGGAGCGCGATGCGAAGGCGATCATCTTTGGCTCGCCGACCTACATGGGCAGCGCGTCCGCCCAGTTCAAGGGCTTCATGGACGCATCGTCGAAGCACTGGGGCAAGTGGCGTGACAAGCTGGCGGCCGGTTTCACGGTGTCGGCTTCGCAAAGCGGCGACAAACTGTCGACGCTGCAGCAACTGGCGGTGTTCGCCGCCCAGCATCAGATGCTGTGGGTCAGCCTGGGGCTGATGCCTGGCAACAACAGCAGTACGGGTTCGGTCAACGATCTGAATCGGCTCGGGTCGTTCCTCGGTGCGATGGCGCAGGCCAATGCGGACGAGGGCGGCGATGCCATTCTCGAGAGCGATCGAAAGACGGCTGAAGTGCTGGGCGAGCGTGTCGCGATTGCCGCGAAACGCTGGAACGGCGCCTGAGGGTGACGGCCGGGCGGGTCTCTTGGTCGACCGGCTGATGGATGGGATGGATGTGCTTGACGTGCGTCGACTGCGTTCGTCGAGCATCTTGGAATTGGCAACTCCGGTCCTGCTTCGTTGCTTGGGCCG
>NZ_CAJPGQ010000142.1:0-1143 GCF_905339595.1 Burkholderia sp. BCC1977 | reverse complement strand
GCGGTAGATGTCGCTAGTGGCGGCCTTGAGCCGGCGGATTTTGAGGCCTGCCTTGGTTTGCGTGTCCTTGCGCAGCAGGTTCATCGTGATGCGGCGCAGAATTGCAAAGTTCTGCGCCGCATGTTCGACCCGCACCCTGCATTGATCTTCGCCGAACGCCACGTCGAGCACCCAGTGCATCGAGTTCTCGATCCGCCAGTGCGAGCGCACGGCGTGTGCAATGCGCGTTGCATCGGCGGGCAGGCTGGTCACGTAATATCGGCGCTCGACCGTCACCGTGTCGCCGATCTCGCGCGTTGCCTCGACCATCGCGATCGAACGCATGCCCGGCCAGAGCGCGGCCGCGCGCCATGTGTTCATCACGTCACTGACCAGGCAACGGCGCGTTTCGATCCGGCCGTGGTCCTTCTCGATCTCCCGATATTCACTCGAACAGTCCCATCGATCTTCGGACTGGAGTCGGTCGAGGGCTTCGAGCGTCGAGCGAATCTCCACCAGCAGCGTTGGCTGGTTCTCCTTGACCGCCAACACATAATCGGCACCGTTCGTGACGAGCTGCCGGGCAATCGCTTGCTGGCAGCCCATCGCGTCGATCGTCACAATCGCGCCCTTGAGTAGCAGCGCATCGAGCAGCTCCGGAATCGCCGTGATCTCGTTACTCTTGTCGGCCGTGCGCACTTGCCCCAGTACAACGCCCAAGCCGCTTCCAAAGGCCGACACAAGGTGGATGGCACGCGCCCCATTGCGATGCGAGCCACGTACCGTCTTGCCATCGATCGCGACGACCTCGCCGGACAAGGTTGGAAACGCACCGCTCATCCAGCGCGCAAAGCATGCCTCGAACTGACGCGGGTTGAGCGCCGCGAACACCCGTCCAAACGTGTCGTGCGACGGGATGCCGTTGCGCAGCGGCACGTAGCCGCGTAGCCACTCCAGTTTCTCTTCACCCCAGACCTGAATGGCCACCCAGCTATCCGCTCCCGACAGAATCGCGCACAGCGCCACGACCAGCATCTCTGACAAGTCGTGGGCAGGCGTTCTGCTGCGCGGATCGCGCAACTCGCCGAACGCGTCTTCGATGCTCAAGGCTTGCGTCTCTTCCATCCGATGCCTCCGCAAAAGATAGTAGTAAACGCTTGATTC
>NZ_CAJPGQ010000141.1:0-1161 GCF_905339595.1 Burkholderia sp. BCC1977 | reverse complement strand
AGATCCGCGCTGCATTCCCCGGAATTCCACGATGAACCAAATAAATGCCTGTATAAATCAAAGCGATACTGTCTACCCCTCGCTTGGAGGTCGCTGGCCGTTGTCAGTTGGTAGTGTCGGCTCGAAATTCCACCATCGCCAGCTGTGCAACTTGGCCCGAACGGCCACCTTGTTAAGCTCGGTGGCTTGTTGATGCGATGGCGTTGTCGGCCGCGGTACTTGGCAGGATCCGCTTCGGATAGAGCGGCACTGGGAAATTGAAGGTGCTGCGCAAGTTGATACCTTCGATATGAGTGGGAGCGATTCGCCGCAACCGGTCCGCTTCAACCGGTTGTTCCAGACGAGCGTCGATATCGCGTTGCACGTCGGTGGCGTTCTACGCGATCAAGATGATCGAGAGCGGGCTCAATGCTGATGACACTACGGCGAGCGATTCCTGCGCAAGGTCCACCCGAATGCGGTCGATATCGATTGCCGATCCCTCATATGATGTCGCGCTCGCGAGCAACTTGTCGTTGCCTCTCGACATCCGCCGCGGTGCCCAGCGACCGATTCTGATCGCATCGGTGCGATAGAATGCCGTATTCTCGTTTGCCCATCCGATCTATTGCAACGATTCGCACGATGAAACGACTTCCACCGCTCAATTGGCTACGTGCATTCGAATCGTCAGCCCGGCACCTGAGTTTCACGCACGCGGCGACCGAGTTGAATCTGACCCAGGCCGCGATCAGCCAGCAGGTGAAAGGACTTGAAGCTCAGCTCGGTACGGCGTTATTCAAGCGCCTGCCGCGAGGCATCGAGTTGACCGAGGCCGGACTCGCCTACCTGCCAGTCGTGCATGAAGCGATAGAGCGGCTTGCTGCCGCCACCGACGAGATTTTCGGGCAAGGGCATCTGAAGGTGCTGACGGTGCGAGTGAGTCTGGTGTTTTTCACGCATTGGCTCGCATGGCGCATACCGGACTTTCGCAAGCGGTATCCGAACGTCAATCTACGCATTACGAGCAATATCTGGGGAGGCGATAGCAGCGTCACCGATGTCGAAGCTGATCTGGAGATCCGCTACGGGCACGGGAAATGGACGGGGTTGCGTGCTGAGCGACTGACCTGGGACACGCTGCTGCCGGTCTGTGCTCCCGGGTTGCTGTCTCCCAAAGCG
>NZ_CAJPGQ010000140.1:0-1223 GCF_905339595.1 Burkholderia sp. BCC1977 | reverse complement strand
CGGCGCGGACATCGCGCGCCCTGGCCGCGCCATATGCCCGCCGCTCCGATCGATAGCAGAATTAATCGGTTATCGATTGCCCTCCCCGTTGGTACGTTAGCCGCCTTGCTTTCAACGAACCCGACGAGGAACACGCCCCATGACGTCGATGAACCGCCGCGCGTTCGCGCGCGCGATGCTGGCCGCCGGCCTGAGCGTCGCCGGCATCCGGACGCACGCCGAGACCACGCCATCCACGCTGCGCATCGGATACCAGAAATCGTCGACGCTCATTACGCTGCTCAAGACGCGCGGCACGCTGGAGCAGTCGCTTGCGCCGCTCGGCCTGCGTGTGTCGTGGCATGAATTCGCAAGCGGCTTGCCGCTGACCGAAGCGCTCAACGTCGGCGCGGTCGATTTCAGCGCCGACGTGGCCGACACCGTTCCCGTCTTCGCGCAGGCCGCGCATGCGCGCTTCGTGTACGTCGCGCAGGAAGCGCCATCGCCGAAAGCGCAGGCCATCGTCGTCAAGCGCGACGGCGCACTGCGCACGCTCGCCGATCTCAAGGGCAAGCGCATCGCCGTCACGAAGGCGGCCGGCAGCCACTACCTGCTGCTTGCCGCCCTCGCCCGCGCGAGGCTCGCCCCCGCCGACGCCGCAATCCACTACCTGACGCCCGCGGACGGCCGCGCGGCGTTCGAGCGCGGCAGCGTCGATGCATGGATCACGTGGGATCCGTACGTCGCGTCGGTCGACGCGAATCCCGACGTGCGGATTCTGGCCGACGGCAGCGGGCTCGCGTCATACCAGCGCTATTACCTTGCGTCGAGCAGCTTTGCTGCCGCGCGCCCCGACGTCGTCCAGATCGTGTTCGACCGGCTGTCGCAAGCCGGTACGTGGCTGCGCGAACATCAGCAGGAGGCCGCCAATATCCTCGCGCCGATCTGGGGACTCGACGCGAAGACGATCGAGCGCGCGAACGCGCGACGCAGCTATCTCGTGCGCGCCGTGGTCACGCAGAACTTCGGTGAGCAGCAGAAGATCGCCGATACGTTCCTCGCGGCGGGTTTGCTGCCCGCCCGCGTCGACACGGGCGAAGCGCTGCGCTGGAATTTCGCGGCAAAGCGTGCGGAGTCGATCGGCGCCTGATGCTCCGACCATGCAGCGCACCCTATTTTTATCGCCATCGATTAAATTGTGTTGACAGGCTCTCCAGACACGCTAGAATAGCGGTCTTCGCATC
>NZ_CAJPGQ010000139.1:0-1264 GCF_905339595.1 Burkholderia sp. BCC1977 | reverse complement strand
TGATCCTGCCTCGATTCCACGTACAGCAAGAAGTTTGATAACTTTTTGACTGTATGGAGAAGAACATGGCAGAGAACGTGGTACCGAGACGGCAGTACACGAAGGCATTCAAGGTTGAGGCGGTGCGGCTCGCTGAGAGCGTCGGTCAGCATGAAGCCGCTCGCAGGCTGGGCGTGCCGGTGGCGACGTTGGGGAACTGGTGCCGTGATCAGCGCGATGGCAGTGCGCAGGCGGCAGCGGGGCCGGCGCCGAGTGCACCGAGCTCAAGTCGTCGCCCAGTCAGCGACCTAGAGGCCGAGAACAGTCGTCTGCGTAAGGAACTTGCCAGCGCAAAGCTGGATATCGAAATTCTTCGAAAGGCGACGGCGTACTTCGCGAAGGGGGCGCGGTGAGGTACGCCTGGATAGAAGCGCATCGCGACCAGTACAGCGTAAGTCGGCTTTGCCGGGTTCTGGGTGTGTGCTATTGTCAGTGGCGCGGCCGGGAGCCAAGTCGGCGGGAACTGGCCAATGCCATGTTAGGTCGCCGCCATTCATCGTGCCAGCCGCGGCAGCTATGGCCGTCCTCGCATCGTGCGACAGTTGCATGCTCAGGGCCGGCCGGCGAGTGCCGAACGCGTGCGTCGCAGCCTGCAACGCCAGGGGCTGCGCCCGGTCTACAAGCGCCCGTATCGGGTGACGACGGATTCGAAGCATCGCCTGCCGGTGGCGCCGAATCTGTTGGATCGGCGTTTCGACGGCTGGCGGCCCAATCAAGCCTGGGTAAGCGACATCACCTTCGTTAGGACCCGCGAGGGCTGGTTGTATCTGGCGGCGATCCTGGATCTGGCGAGCCGGCGCATCGTCGGCTGGTCGACGTCCGAGCGGATCAACGCGGACTTGGTCTGCCAGGCGTTGCGCAGCGCGTGCTGGCAACGCAAACCGCCACCGGGATTGCTGCTGCACTCCGATCGTGGCGCCCAATACGTCAGTCGTGCGTACCGGAAATTGACCGCCGCGTTCAAGATAAACGTTTCAATGAGCCGCCGCGCCAACGCTTGGGATAACGCCCCGATGGAGAGCTTCTTCAAGACGCTGAAGGTCGAAAGAATCTACCAGACTCACTACGAACGCGTGCCCACGCCCGCCTGGATATCGTCGATTGGATCGAGGGCTATTACAATCGGCAACGCCTGCATACCTCGATCGACTTCCTTACCCCCGTCGACTACGAGGCCAGCTTGATCGCCGCATGAGATGCTGTACGCGAAAACGAGGCAGGGTCA
>NZ_CAJPGQ010000138.1:0-1272 GCF_905339595.1 Burkholderia sp. BCC1977 | reverse complement strand
CTGCCGGCGTTCGGGCTTCCACTTTGCGCTGCGCGCCTCGGCCGCGAACAGCTTGCCGATCAGCACCACGAAGCGCGTTGCCAGCAGATCCGACGAACGTGCCGCCTTCGGCACCGTAAGCGTGTCGCCAACACCGTCTCGACGGCCTGACTGGAAATTGCCAGAGTAGTCCCCACCACTTCAAGTAGCGGGGACTACTTTGACAACAGAAGTACCGAAGAGGATTGGCCGCAAAGGCATCCCGAATCATCCACTCGAATTCCGGCGCGAGATTGCCTTGCTAGCGTGCGAGCCCGGCGTGTCGGTCGCACGCTTGGCCATGGAGCACGGCCTGAATGCAAATCTGGTGTTCAAATGGCGCCGCTCGTTACGAGCCGGCGAATACGACTCGGCGGGGCTGTTGCCGGTGAAGGTAGAGATGCCGCTGGCCGAGACGGCGCCGCTGATACCGATGTCAGCACCAACCACGACTACGACACCCACCGGTGCGATTGAGATCAGCGTAGGCAACGCCCGTGTCCACATCGAAGGCGCACCGGACGAGAGCACATTGACGCTGGTGCTGCGTATGTTGCTCGACATGCCGGGAGTGACAGTGTGATCGGCCTGCCGAGTCGTACGCGCGTCTGGCTGGCTGCCGGCGTGACCGACATGCGCTGCGGCTTCAACACGCTGGCGGCCAAAGTCCAGACCGTGTTGGAGCGAGATCCATTCAGCGGCCACGTATTCATGTTCCGAGGCAAGCGCGGCGATCTGGTCAAAGTGCTGTGGTGGAGCGGCGATGGCATGTGCCTGCTGATGAAGCGCCTGGAACGTGGTCGTTTCGTCTGGCCGCAGGCCGATGGCGGCGTGGTCTGCCTGAGCCAGGCCCAGCTGTCGATGCTGCTCGAAGGCATCGACTGGCGGCAGCCGGTGCGCACGACCGAGCCGAGTTCGGCGTTGTAAACCGCTCGGCGGCCGCGTAAACTGCGGGCATGACCACGGCCAACACCTATCCGGACGATGTTGAAGCGCTCAAAGCCTTGCTGCTTGAGCGCGATGCACGCATCGGTCATCTGGAGGACCTGGTCGAATCACACGAAGCCGTGGTGGCCACGGGCAAAGCCGAGATCGAGCATCTGAAGCTGCTGATCGCGAAGTTGCGCCGCATGGCATTCGGGCGCAGTTCCGAGAAGCTGGATCGCCAGATCCAGCAGCTCGAACTGAAGCTGGAGGATCTCGAAGCCGACGAAGGCGCTACGCCCATCGAGATTACGAAGACCTCGTTCACGG
>NZ_CAJPGQ010000137.1:0-1273 GCF_905339595.1 Burkholderia sp. BCC1977 | reverse complement strand
GAGAGTGGGCGCGTTCGATGGTGGGCATTTTGACGCCCGGCTATAACACATGGTATGTGATGACGGGCTACCGGATCGGCAAGTTCACGCCTTATGTGCTGTATTCGACCGAGCACTCGTTGACCTGCCCGAATCTAGGTACCTCCAACAATGGCCAGACGGAGTACTCGGCCGGTGTCCGGTGGGCCGTGTACAAGAACATGGATCTCAAGCTGCAGTACGACCGAGTGACGACGCCAAACAACTCGACCGGGTTCTTCGCGAATCTGCAGCCAGGCTTTGTGCCGGGAAGCGGTACGAACGTTGTGACAGCCGTCTTCGACTTCATCTTCTGACGAGGAGGCGACGATGAGCAATCGAATTCGACATGTCTGTATGGCAGCGCTTAGTTTGACCGTGGCTTTAGTGGCAGGAGATGCGCTTGCCGAGGTGGCTGTCGTCGTTGGGACAACCAGTCCGGTTCCCGCGCTCGCCACCGATGAGGCAGCCGACCTTTTCATGGTGCGTACGACCAAGTTACCCTCAGGCGGCACGGCAAGGGTGTCCTGCAAGGCCAAGCACACGACATTGAAGAGGCATTGAACAGCGCGGTTGGGGATGCCGACAAAACGGGCCTCGGAGCAGTGGGTGCGCGCGCCAATGCGTTTCGCGACCAGTTGAAAGGGTTTGCGGCGATTGAAGGCAATGCTGGCGCCGCCAATCGTCTTGGCAGCGAATTCGAATCTTATTTTGGCTCCGCGAATGACGCCGCGCGCCTGCTGATGGGGCTCGACAAAGGTGACGCACAATCGGCGGTCAAGAAGATGCGCGAATCAAGCGACACCGTAAAACATGATCTCGACGCGACACACAAGGCCGCGCAAAGTCAATTTGCCTTAGCAGTGGCGGCGACAGAGGACGGCATTCGCTTTATCCTGGGCGAAAGCATTGGCCTTGACCTGCCTGATTTCTTCGGGCCATTTCAATCTTGGAGAACGGCCTCGGTTGCTTCAGTTGAACAATACCGCTGCTTGAACTCGTCGGGCGTCAGGTAGGCCAGACTCGAATGTGGTCGGATGGCATTGTAGTGGCGCCGCCACTGCTCGATCACAACCTTCGCTTCCGTGCGCGTTCGAAACCATTCAAGGCTCAAGCATTCATCTCGGAACTTGCCGTTGAAGCTCTCGTCCGCGCCGTTCTGCCAGGGCTTGCCGGGATCGCTGAGTGCCATGTCCATGCCGTTCTGTGCAGCCCACTTGAGGATGGCCCGCGATACGAACTCTGGGCCGTAGTA
>NZ_CAJPGQ010000136.1:0-1277 GCF_905339595.1 Burkholderia sp. BCC1977 | reverse complement strand
CATGCAGAATGTCAGCCATCCGGGGTAACGGGCATCCTTTGGATTGCCCGTTCACCGCCCGCCGGAGGAAACCGAAATGGCCGACTTGCTGGAAGGTACGCTGCCCCTGAACTTGGTTGCGATCGACATCGCCCGTTATTCGAACGCTGTGTTGATCGAGTTGTCGGACGGGAAGCGTCAGCGCTTCCGGATGACCAACAGCGCTCCTGACTTCGACCGGCTGTTGAGTTACCTTCAAGCGCTACCCGGCAATTGCCGGGTAGCGCTTGAGCCGACCGGCGACTACCATCGCCCGCTGGCTCACCGCCTGCTCACGGCCGGGCACGAGGTGGTCAGCATCAATTCCGTGGCACAGGCGCGGTATCGCGAAGCGATGTTCAACTCTTGGGACAAGAACGATCCCAAGGACGCGCAGGTCATCCTGGAAATGCTCAGGCGTGGCACATATCAGCGTTACGTGGACCCGCAGATCGCCGGCCATCATGATCTGCAGGAACTTGCAAAGACCTACTACCAAGTTTCCCGCGCACGCACCAAGGTGCAGCACTCTCTGATCAACCACAGCCTGCCCCTGTACTTCCCGGAGATGCACCGCTACTGGTGCACCACCCGCAACGAATGGTTCGTGCGTTTTCTGCTCGAGTTTCCGACACCGACGCACGTACGCGCCCTGGATCGCGAGAGCTTTGTGGCTGCTGCATGGGATCTGGTCGGCCGCAAGGTGAACAAACGCGCCAAACTCGAAGAGATATGGGAAACAGCTGCACACACCGCTGCCTTGCCTCACGCGCCGGATTGCCTGGCTGTCGAGACATTCCGTATTACCCTTCGCCGGTACCAGGAGCTCAACGTACTGCGAGCCGCGATCGAGGCGCGCGCCGAGGCGGAGCTTCACGACAATATCGACTTCGCCCATCTGAAGACGCTGCCTGGCATTGGCTCGGTGATCGCCATGACTATCCTCGCCGAGGCCGGCGACCTGCGCCGCTTCGGTCACCACCGTCAGTTCCTGAAGTACTGCGGATTCGACCTGGCGAAGATACAGTCGGGCACCCAGCGAGGGCGTGAGCAACTCTCCAAGCGCGGCAATGCACGATTGCGGCTGGCCTTCTGGATGGCAGGCATGGCTGCCGTGCGCATGAAGGAGAACTCATTCCGCTCGAAATATGAACGTTACGTCCATGCAGATCCGGACGACGCTGACCTCAAGCGCAAGGCGCTGACCGCCGTGGCAGCGAAGATGGCTCGCGTGGCTTACAGCATGATCAAGAAGAACC
>NZ_CAJPGQ010000135.1:0-1357 GCF_905339595.1 Burkholderia sp. BCC1977 | reverse complement strand
TTAATTGTAGCAGCTAAGTTGTAATCTATGGCCAGCCCGAATTTTGCAACCCCTGGTTCTGACGTTTTTGGCTTGCGCAAATCTATCCGGAATCTGAGGTTACGCCTCGTTCCACGATGAAAACCGCACCGGTCGATCCTCAAAATGTCGGCAGCTGCTGGGAGCTGTACAACTTGTCAGGTTCTTCGTCCGGTCGCTGTGCCGTTGGATCATCAGAGTTACAGCAGTCGCAAAACCTGGTGGGACAAAATTTCAAGCACGACACCCGAGCGATGGATCGTACGCGGCGTGCTTGGTCAGTACAGCCCAAGCGATTCGAGCGAGCTTGTTGGCGACCGCGCACGCCACCACGTTCGAATGGCGTCGTGTGAGCATCGATCGAATCCACTCGCCAAGCCCATCGGTTCGCAGCGCCACTCGCTGGATGACGGCTCGCGCACATTGGACCAACAGGTGACGCAGATGCTTGTCACCTCGCTTGCTGATTCCATACAAAACGTTGCGGCCTCCGGTGCTGTGTTGCTTGGGAACTAGGCCGATCGACGCAGCAAAGTTGCGCCCGCCTTCATACTGACTAACGTTCCCGATCTCGGACGCGAGAAGACTTGCCGTGACGACACCGATCCCGGGAATCGACAGTAGCCGGGCCGCATTTTCGTCCTCGCGTAACTGCAACGTCAGATCCTTGTCGATGTCATGGACCTGCTGATCCAGATATCGGTAGTGTTCGTGCAATCGGTGCAGCAGCTCGGCCAGTCGAGATGGCAACTCATTGGCGCCCAAGGCATCGGATATGCGATTCAATACAGCTTTGGATGTTGGCAGAGTGATGCCGAATTCCAGAAGAATGCCGTGAATTCGATTGATGGTGGCCGTGCGCTCAACGACGAGTCCCTCTCGAACCCGATGCAACGCAGCAAGTGTTTGCTGTGCCTCTGAGCGAGGTGCTACAAAGCGCATGGAGGGTCGCGCCGCAGCCTCGCAGATCGCTTCGGCGTCGATGTAGTCGTTTTTGTTGCTCTTCACAAAGGGGCGGACATACTGAGGCGAAATGAGCCTGGCTGCATGTCCCATGGCGATCAATTGACGTGCCAGCCAATGGGATCCCGCGCAGGCTTCCATGACAACCGTCACGGCCTTCAGATTTCCGAAGAACGGCAGGAGCTGGGCGCGCGTCAGCCTCTTGTGAAATACCTCGTGACCTTTCACGTCTTGCGCATGCAGATGAAACACATGCTTGCCCAAATCGATACCGATCAGCGTGATCTCGTTCATGGCGCTCTCCTCTACCGTGGACCGAACTTCCTATCGTAGAACGGTCGCGGGGATCGGGCTGGCCATTTCATTATGTCCGCTT
>NZ_CAJPGQ010000134.1:0-1360 GCF_905339595.1 Burkholderia sp. BCC1977 | reverse complement strand
CTAGCAGGCTGTTGAAAAGCGCCTCGTTCCGACGATCGGGGCACTGTTTAAAAGGGTTTCGTATGCGATTGGCTGCTGAGTTGCTGACGAATCGTGCCGGATGCCCCGCTTGCGAGCGGGCCGGCCGGCGCGTTGCCGCGCAACAGCTACGGTTGGGCGGCTCATCGCGCTGCTCCCTGCGGCACCGCTGCCAGTATTCGAGCCATTCGAGTCAGGTTGCTCGCCAGCATCGTCAGCTTGAAGTGCTGGTCGACCCGTTTGATGCCGCGATACGCGGTCTGCCGAATCCTGCGGACGGTCTTGCCCCAGCCGAAGTGCTCTTCGATGCGCTTGCGAATCACTTGGCTGATGCCATAACCGGCGTGCCGCGAGGTGCGGCCATCGATCGCGCTGCCGCCTTGATGCGCGTCGTTGCGCGCGACATGCGGCGTCACCTTGCGCGCACGACAGTCCCGCACAAAGTCGCGCATGTCGTAACCCTTGTCGGCGCCGAGCGTCTTGGCGTGACGACCCGGCACGCAATCGAGCAAGCGCAACGCACTTGCGCGTTCGCCGAAACCGTCAGCGTGGCTGACCACCGCGCCGACCACCAAGCCCGAGCGGTTCTCCATCAGGATGTGCCCCTGATAACAAAGGATGGCTCCGCTTTGCCGCCCCTTGCGGAATAGGCGCGCGTCCGGATCGGTGCTCGATGCATGCGTATCGTTGCTGCGCCGCTTGCCCTTCCAGTCGGTGTCGACATTGCGGCCACCGCCGGCTGGTGGATCGTCCGAGCCGTCCTTGGGCCGGAAGCTCTTGTGGCTGGCCCAAGCCTGGATCAGCGTGCCATCGACCGAGAAGTGTTCTCTGGACAGCAGCCCTTGCTTGTCGGCCAAGCTCATGACTTCGGTAAAGAACGCTTCGACCACTTCGTGCTCGAGCAGACGATCACGGTTCTTGGAGAACACCGAGTGGTCCCAGACGGCGTCTTCGATCGCCAGTCCGACGAACCAACGGAACAGCAGGTTGTAGCGCATCTGTTCCATCAACATGCGCTCGCTGCGCACCGAGTACAGCACCTGCAGCAGCAATGCACGCAGCAGTTTCTCCGGCGCAATCGACGCACGGCCGCTATCCGCGTAGATCGTGCCAAACAGCCCATTGAGCCGCTTCAGCGCTTGATTGACCAGCAGCCGAAGCGGCCGCAACGGGTGATCGGCCGGCACGAAGTCTTCCAGCTTCACCGTCGTGAACAGCGGTTCTTGCATCTCGTCCATTCCGCGCATCGCTCTCGTCTGCCCAAGATCATGAACACGATATCTCTAACGCACCGCTCGCAACGCCCGTTTACACCGTATCCAATTTCAACAGCCTGCTAGGG
>NZ_CAJPGQ010000133.1:0-1372 GCF_905339595.1 Burkholderia sp. BCC1977 | reverse complement strand
AAAAAATGTATGGTCCGCCCCGGCTTTGCAAGCGGGCGTTCTCCGACGAGACAGTTTGCGTAAATGTATCCGGCCTCTCGCGAGTCAGCCGCTTTTGGCGGCAAGGCCATGATGGGATATGCGCGCTCGGTTCCCAATAAGTGGGCTGACCTTGAAGGCCGTTTTTTTGTCCCGGGTTTACCGAACGCCGGTGCGCTGTTTCGTCATCAATTGCACGTCTGCAAACCTTGACGGGTGATCGGCAGCCTACTGTGCTTGCGGCTGCCGAAGGTAAAACGTTCCTCGTCGCGTGAGGATAGTCCATGCGATACGCGCGAGCTTGTTGGCTAGTGCGACGATGATCTTGTTACGGTGTATGCCCTTCGCCTCCATCTGCGAAATCCAGAGCCCGAGATGATCCTTGGTCCGATCGAGATGCAGGACGCACGCTCGGGCACCGTGGATCAACAGCTTGCGCAGATATGGATTGCCTCGCTTGGTAATCCCGAGCAAGTGCTGCTTGCCTCCAGTGGAGAATTCACCGGGAACAAGGCCCAGCCAGGCAGCGAAATGGCGGCCGGATTTGAACTGCGTACCGGTACCGGCGAAGGCAGTAATCGCGGTTGCGGTCAGATGCGCGATACCCGGTACCGAGATCAGTCGTGTGGCAACATCGTCGGCCCCTGCGATTGCTTCGATCTGGCGGCGTAATTGCAAAAGGCGTGCCTCAATGGAGCGGTATTCCTGCCACTGCTCCTGCAACAGATCGCGCATCGCAGGCGTTAGACCGTTGCCGTCGTCGGCGAGGATGCTTGGCATATCGCGAACGAAGTATGCGGGGCCGGCTCCGATAGTGAGGCCGTACTCGAGCAAAAATGCACGAGCCTGATTGACGATGGCTGTCTTGCTGGAAACCAGTCTTTGCCGAACTCGATGTAGTGCCTGCAGATCGAGTTGTGCTTCTGTCTTCGGCTGCGTGAAGCGCATGGTGGGACGAGAAATCGCCTCGGCAATAGCCTCTGCGTCGACGATGTCGGTCTTGTTTGACTTAACAAACGGTTTGACGAACTGTGCGGGAACGATGCGAACCTGATGTCCCTTACCAATCGCTTTGCGAGCGAGCCAGTTGCTACCGGGGCATGCCTCCATCCCGATGATCGTTGGGGATGCACGCGCCAGGAACTCGAGCAGCCGCTCACGCGTAAATCGGTTCCGGAACACCGGTTTGCCCTTGGCGTCGAGTCCGACGACGTGGAACACGGACTTCCCGATATCGATGCCCATGCGGGCGATCGCAGTAGAGCATTGCTGGCTCATGGCACACCTCCGAGGGACGGAAACAGGCGTCGGCCCAGATTACGCGATTACGGGAGGGGCGGACCATCCTATTAGT
>NZ_CAJPGQ010000132.1:0-1394 GCF_905339595.1 Burkholderia sp. BCC1977 | reverse complement strand
CCTAGTACTACAGCCGTAGATTTTTTTGCTATAGTTCATTAGTACTACTACATGAGTATAAGCCGATGCGGGCAATTGCGAAATCGTGGGAACGTGAACTGTACGCATTGCATGGACGTCTCGGACAGCTGTTCAGACGCCCCGAACCTCGGCAGCGCTCACTGGCTTATATGAAGGGGCTGCTTGGCACAGTCGAGCGCAAGAACGGCTGGCAACTTGCCGAGTGGATTGGCGAGGCAACACCGGACGGCGTGCAACACCTTCTCGAGCGGGCGCAATGGGACGCCGATGCTGCGCGTGATGTACTACGCCAATACGTGGTTGAACGACTCGGCGAGCATGATGCAGTGCTGATTGTGGACGAAACTGGTTTCGTCAAGAAAGGTGAGCACTCGGCCGGCGTTCAACGCCAATACAGCGGCACGGCGGGCCGAATCGAGAATTGCCAGGTTGGCGTATTCCTTTGCTATGCCGGTCATGGCGGCAGTGCATTCATCGATCGCGAGCTGTATGTGCCGCGGGCATGGACCGATGACCCATCTCGCTGCAAGGCAGCCGGCATCCCACCGACGTTGGAGTTTTCAACGAAGCCACGGCTCGCGCGCAACATGCTTGAGCGTGCGCTGGATGCCGGCTTGCCATGCGGCTGGGTCACGGGTGACGAGGTTTATGGTGGTGATCGTGACCTGCGGTTGTGGCTCGAGTCACGCGGGCAGGCCTTCGTGCTGGCAGTAGCAAAGAATGAGCCGCTATGGTGGCAAGGACCGAAGTACGTTCGCGCAGACAAGATAGCCGAAGCGTTGCCGTCAACGGCATGGGAGCGCCTCTCGGCTGGCGCGGGCGCCAAAGGCGAACGTCTGTACGATTGGGCAATGACGCCACTATGGAGGCTGCAGATCACCGCCGAGGAGCGTAGCTTCGGACATTACCTGCTGGTACGGCGCAGTCTGGATGAAAAGCGCGAGCATGCCTACGATGTCGCCTACGCTCCACGCAGTAAAGCTTCACTGCAGACTCTGGTAAATGTCGCGGGCCGCAGGTGGGAAATCGAAACTGGCTTCGAGGCAACCAAGGGGGAATGCGGCCTGGATCAGTATGAGGTGCGTCGATGGCGCGGGTGGTACCGCCACATCACCCTCGCGCTGCTGGCACATGCAGTACTCGTCACCCTTCGGATCGAGAGTAAAAAAAACTCCTGAAGGCATGATGCCTCTCAGCCCCCAGGAAATTCGTCGACTGTTGTGCCGCTTGCTATGGCGCGCCGTCCACCCGATCGATCATGTGATTGCATGGTCAATTTGGCGACGTACTCACCAGTGGCGCGCGCAACAGTCCCATTACCGACGCCGTGGTTTTACCCCGCCTGGCGGTTAGTATCTACGGCTGTAGTACTA
>NZ_CAJPGQ010000131.1:0-1420 GCF_905339595.1 Burkholderia sp. BCC1977 | reverse complement strand
TAATGCCGTTCAGTTAAGGTTTTTCCGAAGATATCGAACGGGATAGCGAGCAGGACGGGACTTGACGGCCCGATCGCATTTGCGATCGGGCCGTTTTACATTGATGAGTAGTTTGAGGTGCTCGCGAAGTCGCTTGAGGACGGCGGGCAGCTTGGCGAAGGCAGGCGTGCGCGCGGCCCACATCATCTCGTGCTGGATGAGATGGAACGATCGAATGAAGCTCAGTTCGGTCGGTTCGCATTTGGCCTCAAAGGCCGCGCATGCCATCTCGCGGCGAATCAGGTTGTAGGCGATCAGTGCCCCCCAGATTTCCTGGTAAATGCCTTCAACCGTTCGGCTACGCAGCGTCAGCTCGCGCCCGAGCATTGATTGCTTGAGCTCGCGGTAGCTGGTTTCAACCTGCCAGCGGCGCTCATAGCAGGCGTCCAGATCGGCCATCTTGAAGCGGCGGCGGTCAGTCAGTGAAGTCAGCAGCACCCGCTCGCGGCCTGCTGCATCCAGCACGCGGATCGCGCGGGCCGTCCACCATTCGGGCAATTCAGGGCACTTCTTCCGTGCTTGTGGTGACACGCGCATGCGCACCAAGGCATCGTCAGGCTTGCCCGATATCACCTCCCAACGTGTATTGGACTTGGCCGGAATCAGGAAGTGGCGATTGCGCTCACCCGAACTCAGGCCACACAGGATTTCGGCGGACAGAAAGCCCTTGTCGAATACCGTCAACGAGTGATCCGGGATCTGTTCCAGCAGTTGCTTGGCATAGAGCATCTCGTTCGTGTCGTAACGGCCGAACGCGATGTTGGCGACGAGATGGGTCGGAATCGAGGTCAGCGTCACGGCCCGCACCTGCGGATAGCTGGCCACCTTACCGCTGGCATAGCCCTGAGCGCCGAAGTGCTCACGATTGGCGGGGCTGTCCGGGGTGCGCAGCGTGGTGCCATCCATGGCCCACAAGCTCAACCCTTTGAAGGCGTGGCGCGCACCATCTTGCTGGCACCAGGCTTGAGCGGTGCGTTCAAATAGCCAGGCCATGGGCGCATCGCCAAGCCTCTGGCGCGCTTGAGCGACGGCGCTCTTGCTGACGAACGTGGCCTCGTTGGGCAAGACCAGATCGAGGCTATCGACCACCTCGCTGATTGACCAGTGTCGGTAGATTGCCAGCGCGATGACCAGCCACACCACTTGCTCGGCCGGTAAGCGGCGCCGACGAATGCTGGCCGTGCCCGTCGCTTCAATGGCCTGTTCGATCCAGTTATGTGGCAGATGCTCGCCGAGCCGACTCAGGTCGGCAGGTGCTGCATCCAGTAGAAAGGTCAGGTGGTCGTTCAGCATCGCTGACCAAGTTAACAGCTTGCCGCTCTGTTTACAACTCCAACCCTAAAAACAAAAATGCCGTTCAGTTCTTAACTGAACGGCATTA
>NZ_CAJPGQ010000130.1:0-1427 GCF_905339595.1 Burkholderia sp. BCC1977 | reverse complement strand
ATATGAACGCCTCCCACCCGTGAGTGGCGTAGCTTGCAGGAAGGCTGAGCCTTACGGGCCAATGGCATCAAAGTGCCCAGATGGAAGACCATAGGGGTTTTCCTGGCAAACCGGAGGCTCCGAAATGAAGCATACGACAGTGGGTGTGGACATTGCAAAGAACGTGATGCAGCTCCATTACATCGACGCAGAGACGGGCGAGATCGTAAATAAGCCGGTAAAGCGAGCCGCGTTTCTGGAGCATTTCGCAAATTTGACTCCCCGCCTCATCGGCATGGAGGCCTGCGGTGGTTCCCAACACTGGGCCCGTAAGCTGATCGCGATGGGCCATCAGGTGAAGTTGATGCCGGGCAAGTTCGTCAAGGCGTTCGTAATGGGTAACAAGAACGATGCGACTGATGCGCGAGCCATCTGGCTTGCCGTACAGCATGCAGGCAAGGCCGTCGCGGTGAAGACTGAAACGCAGCAGGCCGTGCTGGGGCTGCACCGGATGCGAGAGCAACTGGTGAAGTTCCGCACGATGCAGGTCAATAGTCTGCGCGGCTTGCTAACCGAATACGGTGAAGTGATGGCCAAGGGACGGGCTGCGCTCGACAAGGCAATTCCAAGTGTGCTGGAGCGGCTGGTTGATCGTCTGCCCTCGATCCTGATCGACACACTGCGAGAGCAGTGGAGTGGATTGTCGGAACTGGACAGACAGATTGCCGAAATTGAGCGGCGTCTGCAGGCGTGGCAGAGAGAGGACAAGGCATGCAAGGCGATTGTTGCCATACCGGGCATTGGTCTGCTGACGGCGACAGCGGCAGTAGCCACTATGGGCGATGCGAAGACGTTCCGGTCCGGGCGCGAGTTCGCAGCCTGGATCGGACTGGTGCCACGGCAGACCGGTACGGGTGGCAAGGTCCAGTTACTGGGGATCAGCAAACGAGGAGATACCTATCTGCGCAAGCTGTTGATCCACGGGGCCCGAAGCGTGCTGTGTCTCGCAAAGGAACCCGGATTATGGGCCGAAGGCATCAAGAAGCGGCGACCGTTGAATGTAGCAGTCGTGGCACAAGCGAACAGGATGGCTCGCACGATCTGGGCGATCTTGGCGCATGACAGGCAGTACGACAAGAACTATGTGAGCGTGAAACCGGTCTGACCGGCGCACGTCGCGTAGAAGGTAGATCAATTTTTACAGGATGACACGTCGAAAGGTTGCGCTGGCAATCGTATGTAATGACAAAACAGGTCGGACCGGGACTCGCCAAACCTGAATCGCTGAGTGAGCTTCTAGCTCGTCGGAAAAATGAGGCGCGGGTCAGCGGATTTCATGGTGGGCCGCAGCATGTCAGGCTGCAACAAGCCCGGATATAAAGCTGCAACCCATCCTGTCGTAGTCAGCACACACGAAAAACCTTCGCAAACGGGAGACGTTCATATAA
>NZ_CAJPGQ010000129.1:0-1451 GCF_905339595.1 Burkholderia sp. BCC1977 | reverse complement strand
GTGCTGAAGCAGGAGATGGTGAAGGGCATGGCCGAGCGCCCGCTGATCCTCGCGCTCGCGAACCCGACGCCGGAAATCCTGCCGGAAGTGGCGCTCGAAGTGCGCCCCGACGCGATTCTCGCGACCGGCCGCACCGACTACCCGAACCAGGTCAACAACGTCCTGTGCTTCCCGTTCATCTTCCGCGGCGCGCTCGACGTCGGCGCGACGACGATCACGCGTGAAATGGAAATCGCGGCCGTCAACGCGATCGCCGAACTCGCGCAGCACGAGCAGAGCGACATCGTCGCGACCGCGTACGGGATCCAGGACCTGTCGTTCGGGCCCGAATACCTGATTCCGAAGCCGTTCGATCCGCGCCTGATCGTCAAGATCGCGCCGGCCGTCGCGCAGGCCGCGATGGACGGCGGCGTCGCGACGCGCCCGATCGAGGACATGGAGGCGTACCGCGTTCACCTCCAGCAGTTCGTGTATCACAGCGGCACGACGATGAAGCCGATCTTCCAGCTCGCGCGCAGCGCGCCGGCGGAGAAGAAGCGTGTCGTGTTCGCGGAAGGCGAGGAAGAGCGCGTGCTGCGCGCCGTGCAGATCATCGTCGACGAGAAACTCGCGAAGCCGATCCTGATCGGCCGTCCGTCGGTGATCGAGCACCGTATCCAGCGCTACGGCCTGCGCCTCACGCCGGGCACCGACTTCACGGTCGTCAACACCGAGCACGACGAGCGCTACCGCGACTTCTGGCAGACGTACTACAAGATGATGGCGCGCAAGGGCATCAGCGAGCAGCTGGCCCGTGTCGAGATGCGCCGCCGCACGACGCTGATCGGCTCGATGCTGGTGAAGAAGGGCGAAGCGGACGGGATGATCTGCGGCACGATCAGCACCACGCACCGCCATCTGCACTTCATCGACCAGGTGATCGGCAAGCGCGCGGGCTGCAGCGTGTACGCGGCGATGAACGGCCTCGTGCTGCCGGGCCGCCAGATCTTCCTGGTCGACACGCACGTGAACGTCGATCCGACCCCGGAGCAACTCGCCGAGATCACGATCATGGCCGCGGAAGAAGTGCGCCGCTTCGGCATCGAGCCGAAGGTCGCGCTGCTGTCGCACTCGAATTTCGGCACGAGCAACGCGCCTTCGGCGCAGAAGATGCGCGATACGCTCGCGATCCTGCAGGAACGTGCGCCGGAGCTGAAGGTCGACGGCGAAATGCACGGCGACGTCGCGCTCGACGCGGCGCTGCGCAAGGAAATCCTGCCGGAATCGACGCTGGAAGGCGACGCGAACCTGCTGATCCTGCCGAACATCGACGCGGCGAACATCGCGTACAACCTGCTGAAGACGGCTGCCGGCAACAACATCGCGATCGGGCCGATCCTGCTGGGCGCGGCCCAGCCGGTGCACGTGCTGACCGAATCGGCGACCGTTCGCCGCATCGTCAACATGGCGGC
>NZ_CAJPGQ010000128.1:0-1506 GCF_905339595.1 Burkholderia sp. BCC1977 | reverse complement strand
GCATATCCATGACTTTTACACCTCATGATATGTATATGGACGCCTCCCGTTTGCGAAGGATTTCGAGCGATCTGACCTGACAGGAACGGCTTGCAGCTGTATATCCGGCCTTATCGCAGCCGATACGTCTGCTGCGGGCCCCTATGGAATCCGCTGACTCGCACCTCATTGCCCCGACGAGCTGGAAGCCCTTCAAATCATGCAGGTTTAGCGAGTCCCGGTCCGACCTGTGTTGCCATCACGCTCAATTACCAACGCAACCTTTCAACGTTCCATCCTTTGATAGAAGTTCACCTCTACGTACTGCGAGCCATTTATGCTGGCTTCGCACTCACGTAACCTTTCTGATACGGTCGATCGTGAGCAAGGATTGCCCAGATCGTCCGTGCCATCTTGTTCGCCAACGCGACGATCACCACGTTCAGTGGCCGGCGCATCTTCATCTGCACAAGCCACGGATCGAGTTCCTTCCCGCGAGTCAAGACACTGCGCGCACCGTGAATCAACAACGTGCGCAAATACATGTCACCAAGCTTGCTGATGCCATATAGATTGACCTTGCCACCCGATCCCGTTTGCCTCGGTACGAGCCCTGCCCATGCAGCGAACTCGCGCCCCGACCTGAATGCCTTCGGGTTACCCATCATGGCGACTGCCGCCGTCGCTGTCAGAACGCCCACGCCGGGGATTTCACTGATCGCCTTCACGGCTTGATCGTCCTTCTTCCACTCACGCATCCGCCGCTCAATGGCCCCGATCTGCTCATCCAGTAGCCGCAGCCCGTTCCATTGTTCGCGCAGGGTGTCGATCAGGGCAGTTGGCAAGCGCTCGGAAATTCGCGCCAGCACCTCGGGCATTCCTTTGTCGAACGCGGCTCGACCGGTGCCCATCACTTCGCCGTATTCGGTCAGCAATCCGCGCAGGCAGTTGATCTGCATGGTCCGGAACTTCACCAATTGCTCGCGCACTCTGTGCAGCGCCAACATCGCCTGTTGCATCTCGGTCTTCACCGCAACGGCCTTGCTCGGCTGTTGCACTGCCCGCCAGATCGCCAGAGCATCCGCCGCATCCTTCTTGTTGCGGATATTGAACGCCTTTACGTATTCGCCAGGCATCAACTTCACCTGATGGCCCATCCGTACAAATTGCCTCGCCCAGTGGTGTGCACCGCCGCACGCTTCCATACCGATTTGACACGGCGCGCGGTTCGCGAAGTATTCGAGGAGCTTCGCTCGTTTGATCGGCTTGTTTAGGACTTCTCCGGTCTCCTCATCGACGTGGTGGACTTGAAAGACGTTCTTTGCAATGTCGATCCCAACTGGCGTGAGCTTCATGGCGGACTCTCCGGTTTGCCTGGGTAGATCTACATCATCTTCCTTCTTGGGCACCTTGATGCCGTCGGCCCGTACAGGTCCGTCTTTGCTACCTTTCCCTTTCCTCATTCTTGCCACCTCCGCGACTCACGAGGTGGGAGGCGTCCATTCCATTGCCCCGCCCACAAAATGA
>NZ_CAJPGQ010000127.1:0-1598 GCF_905339595.1 Burkholderia sp. BCC1977 | reverse complement strand
GTTCAATCGTTTAGCTCCTGCTTTGCCTGTTGCAGAGACCAATAGGAATACGGATCGGCGACGGGGACAGACTGCACACCTATAAACGGCCTTATGGGCAGTTGGTTGCCATGCCCGGGCCCGGATAGTAACCGCGCAGCAGGACTCCATCCGGATCACGGCGAATACATACGATGTAGCGCCTGAGGGGTGTTCGAGTTCGCCCGCTGCCGGTCTGACCTGTCGCTATCCTTACCTGCTGCGTCTTCGACTACACAATCAATTGATGGTGATCTGGAGGCCTTCCGCTTTCGCGGGAGGTTTCAGGAATCCGTCGCCATTCTCGTTCGGGCGGGTGCGTAGGACGGATCGAATTGCTCGCCCTTGGCCAGTATGGCCCACAGAATTCGTGCGTGCTTGTTGGCCACCGCAATCAGAGTTTTGTAAAAGCCCACACGTGCCTGCAACTGGACGATCCAGCGCGAGAGCCGGTCGTTGCGTCGGCGGGCTGTCAGGACCGCGGAGCGTGCGCCCTGAAACAGCAGGGTTCGCAGATAGGCGTCCCCTTGTTTTGTGATGCGCCCGAGCCGCGACTTACCGCCGCTGCTGTTCTGCTTGGGCACGATGCCCAACCATGCGGCCATCTGTCGGCCGTTTTTGAATTGCCGCGCGTCGACCACCGTTGCTACTGCAGCCGATGCCGTGAGCCGGCCGACGCCGCATACGGCCATGCATCGTTGGGCTTGCGGGTCGTGGGCGGCGTGTTCGGTGATCCGCCTTTCAAGCCAAGCAATTTGCTCGTCCAGCGCCTGCCATTGCGTCCAACCGCGCATCAGCGCCTGGCGCGCCGGTCCTGCCAACTCGTTGCTGCCGTCCTCGACGCGCTCGACGAACTGCTTGCGCAACGAGTCAATGCCCTGCGGCAGGAACACGCCGAACTCGGCCAGTAACCCGCGCATGCGATTGATCAGCGCAGTGCGTTCCTCCACGAAGCCTGTTCGCATGCGGTGCAGCATCAGCACGCTTTGCTGGGCGGGTGATTTGATTGGCACGAAACGCATATGGGGACGGCTTGCCGCTTCGCAGATCGCTTCGGCATCGACGGCGTCGTTCTTTACGTGAACGCCGCCTTTACGGTATGGGGCAACAAACTGAGGTGGAATCAGGCGCACATCGTGTCCGAGCGAACGCAGCTTGCGCGCCCAGAAGTGCGCCGCGGTACATGCCTCCATTGCAACCAGGCAGGACTCCAGATTGGCAAACCAGTCCACGAACCGCTCGCGCGTAATCGCCTTCCGTACGACGACATGTTCGGCGCTGTCGACTGCATGGAGCTGCATGACATTCTTCGCCAGATCAACCCCAACACGAACTATCTTGTCCATGACATCCCCCTTCGCGGAAGGTTGCGTAACGCCAGCCATGATGACACCCGACGGTGCCGATTCGGCGATCGGGGAGGTCCTTACCAATTCGGATCATGACTGCGACTGGGGGCGAGAATCATGCCGGGCCTGGCTGGCCAAAGCCCCGATTATCGGGGCGTGAAGATAGTAACGGGGGCAATACCAGTCCTCGTTCTTTGGTGCCGGCAGTTGAGGCTATCGGGCCCAATGAAT
>NZ_CAJPGQ010000126.1:0-1607 GCF_905339595.1 Burkholderia sp. BCC1977 | reverse complement strand
GGGGATGCGGCGGAATTCTTGGACTGGGTTATGTTTTCAGCCCGAGACTCTCCCGGTACTCAATCGGACTGAGTGCGCCAAGCGAGATCTTGATCCGTTTCTCGTTGTACCAGCGAATGTACGAGTCAACCACCTCAATGAACTGGTCGGTGCTGACGGTCCGCCAGTCTCGAGAGTAAAACAGTTCCGTTTTCAGCCTTCCAAAGAAGCCTTCGCACGCCGCGTTGTCGGGCGAACAGCCCTTGCGCGACATTGAGCGAATCAGCTTGGCCTTACGTATCCGGGTAAGCCAGCCCGGCCAGCGATAATGCGCACCGCGATCTGAATGGACCACGGGCCGGCTGTTGCTGCTACCGATTGCTTCGATGGCGGCATCGAGCATCGTATTCACAAGCTCGGCGTCTGGTCGCGTACCGATCGACCAACTGATCACCAGTCCATCGAAGCAATCGATGACCGGTGACAGATAGACTTTACCGGCCGGAATCTGGAACTCAGTGATGTCTGTGAGCCACTTTTCATTCGGTGCTGCGGCGCGGAAGTCCCGATTGATAAGGTTCTCTGGAGCCGGACCGATTTCTCCGGCGTAAGAGCCGTATCGACGTCGCCTCGTTGTGGCTGCGCTTAGCTGTTCCTGCTTCATCAAGCGCCGAACGACCTTCTCCGAGATGAAGACTTTCTGCCTGCCAAGTGCCGCGCGCACTCGGCGATATCCGTAGCAGCGGTGATTCAGTTCAAAGATATCTGCGATGGCAAGGCGTACACCGGCATACTTGTCGGCAACTTGTATCCGTGCCCGGTGATAGAAGTAGGAGCTACGGGCGAGCCCCAGTTCAGCAAAGAGTTCCGGCAGCGTGTAAGTCTGTTTCAGGGCATCAACCAGCGCCGTCTTCTCCCGATTCGTCAGGAGTTGCGGGTCGACGCCCAGGCCTTTTTTTATTATTTCGTTGGCCTTCTTCAGAATGTCGTGTTCGATCTGGAGCTTTCGAATGTCTCGTCGGAGTGATTCGATCTGCTGCTCCAGCGTCGCTTTCTCCGAGGTTTGCGGCGGATCGTTGCGGCGTGTCATGGCTGAAACGGCCTCCTGATCGAGTAACCGATTTCTCCAGTTGTACAGCGTTGGGCGGCTCACGCCAATCTTTTTAGCAACTTCCTCTGCGCTTTCTCGTCGAGTGCATAGATCGATGACCGCTGTCTGCCTGAGCTCTGGTGCATACCGAATACCCGACGCCTTCCCAAGAACGCGTTTCTTTCGCTCAGGATGCAGTTCGTCGAGCCAAGCGACGAGCGTTCCGCGTCCCGGATACCCCAAAGCCTTTGTCGTTGCTGCCAGACACTGGTCATGGGTCATATAGTGGTCTGTGGCCGCCTTTTTTTGTTCTGTCGAATAGCGCGGCCTCAGGCAGATACGTTCCTTCGGCAAGTCCAGACATCGCTCGTACATCTGATACCAGCGTTCGAGCGATTTCGTTGTCGGATAGCCTAGTTGACGAACGGTCGCGGTAAGGCGCTTTCCAAGCTTCAAGTAGAGCTTGACTGCTCGGATGCGTTCTTCGTATGAGTACATGGACTAGCTCCTGATAGTCCAAGAATTCCGCCGCACCCCC
>NZ_CAJPGQ010000125.1:0-1646 GCF_905339595.1 Burkholderia sp. BCC1977 | reverse complement strand
CACATGGAAGCATTCGAACACCTCGGCGGCGCTCCGCGCGAGATTCTGTACGACCGGATGAAGGCGGCCGTGCTCGGCGAAGTCGAGAAGCACATCGTCTACAACGCGAAGCTGGTCGCGTTTGCACAGCACTACGGCTTCGCGCCGCGCGCCTGCAAGGCGTATCGCGCCAAGACCAAGGGCAAGGTCGAGCGGCCGTATCGCTACATCCGGCAGGACTTCTTCCTGGCGCGCCGCTTCCAGAACCTCGCCGACCTGAACTGCCAACTGCGCGAGTGGCTCGACACGGTTGCCAATGTCCGCGTGCACGGCACCACGCACCGCGTCGTCGCTCAGCACTTCAGTGAGGAGCGTCCTGCGCTGCAGGCGTTGCCGGCCGGCACCTTCAACGGCGTGATCCGGCTTGAGCGGCGCGTGAGCCACGAAGGTCTCGTCTCGGTCGGTGGCAACTACTACAGCGTGCCCGATCGTACGCGCAAGCGCGTGCTCGACGTCCACAGTCTGGCTCACGAGATCCGCATCTACGAGGACGGTGAACTGCTGGCGGTTCATCCCGTGCTGGAAGGCCGGCGACGAACCTCGCTGCTGCCCGGTCATCGGCGTGCAAATCAGCGTAAGCAGCCGGCACGGCACCCCGTGCCATCGGTGACGGCGAGCGTGGCTCGCCGGCCCCTGTCGTTCTATGACCAGGTCGCAAGACGTCTCGCAGAAGCCGGGAGGACCGCATGAACAGCATGCCTGCCTCGACACTGGAGCGCATCCGGCGCTATCTCGTCGGCCTGCGCATGCCGCGCGCGCTCGAAACGCTGGATGCCACCCTGAACCGCTTCGAGCAAGGTGACAGCTCGATGCTCGAAGTGCTGGAAACGTTGCTCGGCGAGGAGTTCACGACACGCGAAACACGCCGCATCCGGATGGCGCTGCAGACCGCGCGGCTCGGCACGATCAAGACGCTGGCCGGCTACGACTTCAGCTTCCAGCCGAGCCTGGATCGCGATCGCATCATGACGCTTGCGCAACTCGAGTTCATCGAACGACGGCAGACCGTTCACTTCCTGGGGCCGCCCGGCACGGGCAAATCGCACCTGTCCATTGCGCTGGGCGTGGAAGCCGTACGCGCGGGCAAGAGCGTCTACTTCGGCTCGCTGGCCGAGATCGTGAACTCGATGGCCAAGGCCGAACGGGAAGGCAACCTGGCGCAGCGCGTGCGCTTCCTTGCCCGTAACAGCCTGCTCATCGTCGACGAGATCGGCTACCTGCCCATCGGCTCCAACGGCGGCAACCTGTTCTTCCAACTCGTCAACGCCTGCTACGAGCGCTGCGCGATCATCCTGACGTCCAATCGCAGCTTCGGTGAATGGGGCGACGTGTTCGGCGACAGCGTGGTGGCCGCGGCGTTGCTCGACCGGCTGCTGCACCACGCGATCGTCGTGCAGATCGAAGGCACATCGTACCGTCTGCGAGAACACGCCGATCTGCTGCCGGACCATCTGCGCAACCGTCCGTCTTCCCTGAACCCCGTGCCCGCTGAACCGGCTCGCCGGCGCCCGGGCCGCCCCCGAAGGAACCCATTCGATCATGTCGCCGGCTGATCACCGTCCGAACAGGGTGGGGAATTTTACTTCGACACTTCTGGGGAAATTACG
>NZ_CAJPGQ010000123.1:0-1696 GCF_905339595.1 Burkholderia sp. BCC1977 | reverse complement strand
AGTGGTTCGACGACGGTGAACTCAACGCGTCGTACAACTGCCTCGACCGCCACGTCGAAGCCGGCAACGGCGAACGCGTCGCGGTGATCTTCGAGGCCGACGACGGCACCGTCACGCGCGTCACCTATGCCGAGCTGCTCGCACGCGTGTCGCGCTTCGCGAATGCGCTGAAGAAGCGCGGGATCGGCAAGGGCGATCGCGTCATCATCTATATCCCGATGTCGATCGAAGGCATCGTCGCGATGCAGGCCTGCGCGCGCATCGGCGCCACGCACTCGGTCGTGTTCGGCGGCTTCTCCGCGAAATCGCTGAACGAGCGGCTCGTCGACGTCGGCGCGGTCGCGCTCATCACCGCCGACGAGCAGGCGCGCGGCGGCAAGACGCTGCCGCTCAAGAGCATCGCCGACGAAGCGCTCGCGATGGGCGGCTGCGAAGCGGTCAAGAGCGTGATCGTCTACCGCCGCACCGGCGGCAAGATCGACTGGCATGCCGAGCGCGACCTGTGGATGCACGAGATCGCGGACGGCGAGCCCGACACGTGCGCACCGGAATGGGTCGGCGCCGAGCATCCGCTGTTCATCCTGTATACGTCGGGCTCGACCGGCAAGCCGAAGGGCGTGCAGCACAGCACGGGCGGCTACCTGCTGTGGGCCGCGCAGACGATGAAGTGGACTTTCGACTGGAAGCCGACGGATGTGTTCTGGTGCACGGCCGACATCGGCTGGGTCACGGGCCACACGTACATCACCTACGGCCCGCTCGCGTGCGGCGGCACGCAGGTCGTGTTCGAAGGCGTGCCGACCTGGCCCGACGCCGGCCGCTTCTGGAAGATGATCGGCGATCACAAGGTCACGGTGTTCTACACCGCGCCGACCGCGATCCGCTCGCTGATCAAGGCCGCCGAGGCCGACGACAAGGTCCATCCGAAGAGCCATGACCTGTCGAGCCTGCGCATCATCGGCACGGTCGGCGAACCGATCAATCCGGAAGCGTGGATGTGGTACCACAAGCACGTCGGCCAGGAGCGCTGCCCGATCGTCGACACGTGGTGGCAGACCGAAACCGGCGGCCACATGATCACGCCGCTGCCGGGCGCGACGCCGACCGTGCCGGGTTCGTGCACGCTGCCGCTGCCGGGCATCATGGCCGCGGTGGTCGACGAGACCGGCCAGGACGTGCCGAACGGGCAAGGCGGCATTCTCGTCATCAAGCGTCCGTGGCCGGCGATGATCCGCACGATCTGGGGCGACCCGGAGCGCTTCAAGAAGAGTTATTACCCGGAAGAACTCGGCGGCACGCTCTATCTCGCCGGCGACGGCACGGTGCGCGACAAGGACACCGGCTACTTCACGATCATGGGCCGTATCGACGACGTGCTGAACGTGTCGGGCCACCGGCTCGGCACGATGGAGATCGAGTCGGCGCTGGTCTCGCATGAACTGGTTGCCGAAGCAGCGGTGGTCGGCCGCCCGGACGACACGACGGGCGAGGCGGTGGTCGCGTTCGTGGTGCTGAAGCGTTCGCGGCCGGAAGGCGAGGAAGCGGCGGCGCTCGCGAAGGTGCTGCGCGACTGGGTCGGCAAGCAGATCGGGCCGATCGCGAAGCCGAAGGACATCCGCTTCGGCGACAACCTGCCGAAGACGCGCTCGGGCAAGATCATGCGGCGCCTGTTGCGCTCGCTCGCGAAGGGCGAGGC
>NZ_CAJPGQ010000122.1:0-1697 GCF_905339595.1 Burkholderia sp. BCC1977 | reverse complement strand
TTGTAGTAGCTTTTTAGAAATGTCGTGTTCTGGCTACTTAGAAATGTCGTGTTTTGACCTCGGTATGCTGGCCGGTTCTTTGCGGGACCACGGAGCCGGCCATGTATCCAGGTGCACTGGTGACACTGAACATGCGAGAACTCGACCGTCTGAAGGTAATCCAGGCCGTGGTGGACATGGGACTCAAGCCCGGACGCGCGGCCGAACGACTGGGCGTGACCGTGCGTCAGCTCCAGCGTCTGGTGGATCGTTACCGTGAGTCTGGCGCCGCCGGACTGGCTTCGCGCAAGCGTGGGCGTCCCGGTAATCGGCGGCTGGACGCTGATCTGGCCGATCGAGCACTGTCGATCATCCGTGATCGCTACGCCGATTTCGGGCCGACGCTGGCCTGCGAGAAGCTGTATGAGTGCCACGGCATCCGGCTGGCGAAGGAAACGGTCAGGCGGCTGATGACGGACGCCGGGCTGTGGGTGCCGCGCCGGCAGCGGCCGCCGAAGGTCTACCAGCCACGGGCACGACGCGCGTGCCTGGGCGAACTGATCCAGATCGACGGTAGCGACCACCGCTGGTTCGAGGATCGGGCGCCAGCCTGCACGCTGCTGGTATACGTGGACGATGCGACGAGCCGGTTGATGATGCTGCATTTCACGGCGACCGAGTCGACCTTCAGCTACTTCGAGGCGACGCGCGCGTATCTGGAGCGTCACGGCAAGCCGATGGCGTTGTACAGCGACAAGTACAGCGTGTTTCGCAACGTCAACCCGGGCACGACTGGCAATCGGGTGACGCATTTCGGCCGCGCGATGTACGAGCTGAACATCGACACGTTTTGCGCAAACAGCAGCCCGGCCAAGGGGCGGGTCGAGCGTGCGCACCTGACGCTGCAGGACCGGCTGGTCAAGGAACTGCGGCTGCGCGGGATCAGCACGGTGGCCGAGGCGAACGCCTATGCACCCTCCTTCATGGCGGCCTACAACGCACGTTTCGCGAAGCCACCGAAGAGCAGTTTCGACGCTCATCGGCCACTGCGGGACGACGAGAGCCTTGAGTTGACGCTTACGTGGCGCGAACTGCGGAAAGTGACGAAGTCGCTGACGGTGCAGTACGACCGGGTGATGTACCTACTGGACGACACCCCAGAGAACCGGAAGCTGATTCACCGCTACATCGACGTGTGGGAGTACCCGGACGGGCGCATCGAGCTCCGGACGGAGGGTCAGGTGTTGCCCTGCAGGCAGTACGATCGGCTCGCCGAGATCGATCAAGCCGCAGTCGTCGAACACAAGCGCCTGAGTCACGTATTGCAGGTCGCTCAGGCGATTCAGGCGCAACGCGATAACAGCCGCATCGGTAAAGCCCCATCCCGAACAAACCGGGGCGATTCGACCAAGACCGATCGAAACAAACCTCAGCCGGGCAAGAAGAAGCAGCGCGAGTTCGTGCAGGCGGACGTCGAGCAAGTGATTGTGGATTTGGCTGAGCACAGGCAGGCGCAACCGCAACCCCGCAAACCTGGCCGTCGGTCTGCAAGGGACAGTGGATCCGACGCAAGCGCCCTGCCCGTTCAGACGCCCGCCTTCGACACGGCGTAACGAATAAACCAGGACAAACAGGCAGCGAAACCAACCCTAACCCCAACCTCAAAACCGGACATTTCTATTTAGCTGGCGCCACGACATCTTGAAATGGCTACGACA
>NZ_CAJPGQ010000121.1:0-1707 GCF_905339595.1 Burkholderia sp. BCC1977 | reverse complement strand
TGTCTCGTCGCCGTAGATCAGGTCCGATTCGAGCAGCGCGTCGCGCATCAGGTTGATCACCGGCTGCGTGGCCAGTCCCACCCGCACCACGCTGGCGGCCAGCGTGTTCGACGAGATGTCGCCGCCGAAGCGACGCAGCAGCGTGGCTTGGCGATACAGCGGCATACCGTACTGGTACTTGCCAGTGATGATCCACGCCAGCGCGGATTCCGTGAGCAACCCGCGCGGGATGATACGCGCTGGCGCCGGCGTGACCTTGATGCCGAGATCACAGCACGGGCACGCGTACTTGACGCGCTGGTGCTGAACGACGCGGACCTGCTCGGGAATCACGTCAAGCTGTTCGCTCGTCTCGACGCCGATCTCCACGAGGGCATAGCCGTCGTGCGCGCAGAATCGTTCAGACTCAGGTAGTTCGTGCCGCACGACCTCGCGCGGCAAGTTCGGATCGAGTGGTTTGCGTCCGCGCTTGCCTCGCGTGTGGGCGGCGACAGACGTGCCGGGCGCGTCCTCGCGCGCGGGCGCATCGGTAGTGGTGGCCAATGCTTCAGCTTCGTTGAACAGGCCGAGTTGGTCGGCATGGCGCGCCTCGCTAGAGGCGCCGAACAGTTCGTGCTTGTAGGCCCGCAGCTTCTCTTCGGCCAGATCGCGCTGGGCCGTCACGAGTCGAAGCTCACCGCGCAGCGCATCGCGTTCGGCGCTCGCGGCAATCAGCGCTTCGTACTCCTCCGCGCTCAACATGACGGGGCTATTCGGCATGGCCGATTAGACCATGCCACCTGCGTGGTGTTCAGCTCATCCGCGCGTAATATCGCTGGGGATGCTTCTGGATCACGGTCAGGTCGATTCCGTCGAGCAGCCAGTGCAACTGCTCGGCATTGAGCGTGATCGTGTCGCTTCCGTTCGGCCAGATGAAGCGATCGGCTTCGAGTCGCTTGAGCAGCAACCAGAAGCCGTTGCCGCCCCAGCCGAGAATCTTGATGCGATCGCGACGGCGATTGCCGAAGACGAACAGCGCTGAGGTCATTGGGTTCAGGCGCATCGCCTGTTCGACCAGGATCGACAGCCCGTTGATGCCCATGCGGAAGTCGACCGGATCGCGATGCAGGTAGACCTTCAGCCCTTCGTCGAACCGGAACACGGCAGCCTCCCGAGCATCTGGATCACCGTGGCCAGCTCATCGACGCTCGCCTCGCCAAGATCAAATTCGACACCATTCGACAGGCGCACATGTAACGAGAGCGCCATCAACGACGTGTCCGGTGGCAGTACAGGGGAAACGGCAGGCACTGTCGATGGCGCGGTGACGACAGGGACAAATGCCTGCGCTTCACTCACCGGAACACGACGCGCTGGGCCTGGGATGTCGATCGATACGCCGTCTATCACCAGCGGGTCCGGTCTCATTGGTGTTTGCAGCGTATGCTGCTGATGGCGCGAGATCCAGCGACGCAACTGGTTCGGATTAACGTCATGGTCCATGGCCGCCCGGGCGATCGATACCCCCGGCCTCAGGCAAAACTCGACCAGCTCCCGCACGGCATCTTCATCAAATTCCCGCCGGCCATCCCGTCTGCGGCCAACCACCAATCTGCTTCGAAGGTCCTGTTTCTCTGTCATCACGGTCTGAGTGCATGTGTCCACGCGGACACTTAGCATCTGACCTTCTGCCTACCATTGGTAGGGCGTCGTTTATTGACGGCTTAC
>NZ_CAJPGQ010000120.1:0-1737 GCF_905339595.1 Burkholderia sp. BCC1977 | reverse complement strand
CGCGCCCGAGAACAGGAAACCCGACGGCTTGTCGAACATCGCGCGCTCGATGTCGATCACGTAGTCGTTGCCGACCCGCATCGTGACGACCTTGCCACCGTGGTCGCGGAACGCGCGCAGGTAGTCCGCGCCGAACTGTGCGCTCATTTCGATCAGCACGTCGCAGCGCTGCAGCGCTTCGTCCATCGACAGGAGCGGCACGTCCCATTCGCCGAGCATCATCTGCGGCTCGGCGAGCTGTTCGCCGCCGTTCACAATCACGGCTTCCGCGACGATCGGCGACTGGCGCAGCAGCAGGATCAGCAGCAGGCAATTCTGGAAGATGCCGTTTTCCCACAGCGACTGGCCGGCGCCGCGCACGAATAGCGATACACCGACGACTATACGCTTGGCTGCACGACGGGCCGGCCCGGTGTTTGACCTTGACATGTATTCCTCTTGGTTGAGCAGCTTGGCGCCATTGCATTGTCCAAAATCTGAAACTCCGTCCCCGGTGTCATGAGACGAGTCTAGATCTGATAGATCGCGCCAATGTCTGACCATTGAGTCGGCCAAGCAAGACAAAACACTGAAGCAATTGCGTGGATGTATCCGATGGAACAGCCTTCGTTCGCATAACGTCGTTCAGACCGCTACGAAAACCCGTGGCGATAGCGGAACGCTTGCCGTATAACGCGCTTGAGAATCCGGCCGCATAGGCAAGCTTCGCATCCACTCGGGTCCTTTCGTCGATATGCCGGTCTATCAACGCATCCGCGACGCGCTCGAATTGCCGCATCCATCGCTCCACTGATGCACCGATCAACCGCTCTTCTCTTATCAATCGGCGCGGCTTGCCGGTATGGTAGCCCTGCACCCATTGCGCCCCGGTCGCCGATGCAGTGAGCAGCCCATCGACGCTTTCTATGCCCTCCACCACAACCTGCGGCGCATGGTCTCGGGCGCGGGCCACCATTCGTTCAAACTGATCGAACTGTACCCTGTCGCGCCCGTCCCTCGGCAACATTCGACCAGAGATCTTGACGATGTTTGGCAAAGCAATCCGAGCAACATTCTCAACGCTGCATCCATCGCCAAAATCGTCCACAGCAATGCTGCAGCCCATGCACTGCAGGCGCTCGACAAATGCCCGCCCCGACACGGGCGACAGTTGCGTGGTCTCGGTAATCTCCACGACAAGGCGACACGCAATATCAGGCCGCCCCTCGAGCAATAGGAGAATCGATTCCCACCAATGGATCTCATTTGCACTTTGCGCGGAAATATTGACGCCCAGGCGAAGGTCGACATTTGACTCCATGATTTCAATGGCCATGCCAACGACATAGCGGTCCAGGAAGCGCATGAGTTCAAGTCGCTCCAGACTTGGAATGAACGCCGATGGATATATGATCGGTTGATCATCGCCACCAAGAATTCGCACCAGGCATTCGTGATACAGCACCTGTTCACCGTCAGGTATGCTCACAATCGGCTGGGCACACAGTATCACCTGATCTCGAGCAATCGCCGCCAGCACCATGCCGGCGGCCCTCATATCCGAATCCGCATGAAACCTCGTATCCCGTGCGAGAGCATGTTGAACCAGCACTTTTACGCAGTGGCTCATGTCGTTTACTTACACACGAAGAATGAATCGGGCGTTCCACGCGTGATGAGCGACAACCGATTCCGCAGCGTACCGCTCTGCACGATCCCGTCTTCCCGCCACGACAGGTCCGCACCACGCACGAACAA
>NZ_CAJPGQ010000119.1:0-1854 GCF_905339595.1 Burkholderia sp. BCC1977 | reverse complement strand
TAAGGGATCGATCAACGTCACTCGAGTGTATCGCGACAAACGACGCGCGAGTATTCCACCAGCAATCCCGCCCCCATATATTGTGACTCCGTCCACTTTCCGCTCTTCCATTGCCACTCCTGCCGTTGAACCGGCGAACATTTTGTTCGTCGCGATATGATATGGCTTCCCGTACAGCAAACAAGAAGGCACCTCTATGGCCGAAACGAACATTCGTGTGCGCAATGTCGATGCGGCGCCCAATCACGAACGGTGCAAGGACGTCATCGACACTCTCGCCCGCATCGGTGATAAATGGACAGTGATGGTTGTAGGGGCTCTATCCCAAGGTAGGAAGATGCGCTACACCGAACTTAGTCACAGGATCGAAGGCATTTCACAACGGATGCTGACCCTCACACTAAAAGCATTGGAGCGAGATGGGTTTGTCGAGCGGACTACGTATCCAACTATTCCACCACGGGTCGAATATGAGCTGACCGACCTCGGTCAGAGCCTGATCGAGCCTTTGCGGGCATTACACGAATGGGCGGTAGTTCATCGCCCATCGATCCAGGCGGCTCGTGAGTCGTTTGACATGAGGAAAGAAACCGATAAGGCACACCGCACAGCACTCTTTGCTCCAAAGTGACTGGAGTAGCCCCTTGGAGCAGCCCCCTGAAACGCCTACAAGGACCTTCGGGTTCTTGCAATGTCGTTCTGACATCTCTGCATTGCGGCACGATGGCGACGAGATGGACTGCGCACCTACAATCGGCCTGCGAGCGCGCTCGGCTCGGGCCAGAATACTAACCGCTCAGCAGGGCTCCATCCGGACAGCGGCATTGCGCTGTGCATGCCGAGCGTTTCATCGAGCTGTCCTGCTGCCGGTCCAACCTGTCGTCGATTCGTCCGTTGCAATCCGTCAGAGAAAGGCGCTGCTGTTGCTGCTTACTGTTCTTGCGGTTGCATAGGCGTAAAGCATGCCGGCACGTGGTCGGGCCTGAACGACTCGTCTCGCGTCAGTAGTTGTCCATCGGGCCTGTCCGACTCCGAAGGATGAAGCGGGCCTACGGCCGGTGCTTTGCCGATTGGCGGAGCATAAGATGTCGGAAGGTATCGGTAACGAGGTCGGCCCGCTCTTGGTGCCCCGAGCCCGTTCAGTAGTTGGACCCGCAGCCCTGCGAGCACCCCGAATTGTGACCACGGGTGGCGACACCCTGGAGCACGCCTAGTAGATTTCGACGACGAGGGCTGCTGCCGGTGCCGTTGACTTTGGTAGGAGGCTCCATGCAAGTTCTCTATCCCCGCTGCGCCGGCCTGGATGTACACAAGGACATCATCGTGGCCTGCGTGCGCTGCGTTTCGGCGCCCACGCATCAGGAAGTACGCAGCTTTGAAGGCACGACCGGCGGATTGCTGGCGCTGGCCGACTGGCTGGCCGCACACGCCTGCACCCACGTCGCCATGGAAGCCACCGGGATCTACTGGAAGCCCGTCTGGCACGTCCTTGAGGGCAACTTCGAACGTATGCGGTCTTTTAACGACGCCCCTCAGAGGTTGAGGGCGGCAGGCATTCTCCAAGGCATGAGATCGGCGTAGTCGTCGACGGTTGCAGCGAGCGGCAACCTGGTGAGCAGCCAAACCAGATAGCGATACGGCTCGACGCCGTTCGCCTTGCACGTCTCGACGAGGGAGTACAGGTTGGCACTGGCCTGCGCGCCGGCGACCGTATCGGAGAACAGCCAGCCCTTGCGGCCGACGACGAACGGTCGGATCGCGTTCTCGCACAGGTTGTTCGAGATCGGCCAGTTGCCGTTATCGACGTATCGGACCAGCTTGGGCCACTGTCCGCTCATGTACTGCAATGCCTTA
>NZ_CAJPGQ010000118.1:0-1904 GCF_905339595.1 Burkholderia sp. BCC1977 | reverse complement strand
TGATCCGGCGAACAACCAATTGGAACGGCCAACTGCCCACGGACGGATCTGGTTTTCGACCCAGTTGTTGTCGATCGGCACATTCCCGTCATCGAGATAGCGCGTGAGTGCGTTCCATCGTTTCAGGCTATAGTCCAACGCCTTCGCAATCGCCGAGCCCTCCGCAACGAGTTTGCGCTGCGCCATCAGCCACTCATAGAGGGCGTCGCACACCGGCTTGGCCCGACGCTGTCGAAGCCGCTGCCGTTCGTCGGCATCCAGTGCTGCGGCCTCGCGTTCGATTTCGTAGAGCGCGGTAAAGAACGGCAGGGCCTGCCCCGCAACCTGGCTGCTGTGGTTGGCATGCAATTCAAAGAACTTGCGTCGGGCATGGGCCGCGCATCCGATCTCGGTGATGCCGTGCTGGAACGAGGCTTTGTACCCGCTGTAGTCGTCGCATACCAGCTTGCCGTGCCAGCCCTTCAGGAACGTGCGAGCGTGCGCACCGGCGCGGCTCTCGGCGAAGTCGTAGACCACCGCGCGCAGTTCGCTGAACTGAGTCGACGTATACGCCCACAGGTATGCCCGGTGCGTTTTGCCCTTGCCAGGACTGAGCATTTGCACCGGCGTCTCGTCGGCGTGCAACACCGCCTGTTGCAGGATGGCCTGGCCGAGTGCGTCGACCAACGGCTGCAACTGCACGCCACACCGGCCCACCCAGGCACCCAGCGTGGATCTCGGGATGGCCAGTCCCGCACGACCAAAGATCTGTTCCTGGCGATACAGGGGCAAGTGGTCGCCGTACTTGGCAATCAGCACCTGCGCGAGCAACCCGGCGGTGGGCATGCCCTTGTCGATCACATGCGGTGGAACCGGCGCCTGGGTCAGCGTCTCGCACGCCTTGCACACCCACTTGCCGCGGATGTGCCGTTCCACCGTAAACACGCCCGGCGTGTAGTCCAGCTTCTCGCTCACGTCCTCGCCGATCCGTATGCGTTCGCAACCGCACTGGCACGTTATACTGTCTGGTTCGTGATGGACGTCGGTGCGTGGCAGTTGCGGCGGCAGTGGTGCCCGTTTCGGCTGCTCGCGTTGCCGTTCAGCTCGCGTCGGCTCGAGTTGCTCAAGCTCCATCTCGATGGCAACCAAGTCGCCATCGATCGCCTCGTCGAGCAGGTTCATCTGCTCGCTGTTGAGCTGTTCGCTGCGCCGGCCGAACTGCTGGCGCTTGAGGATCGAGACCTCGTGGGTGAGTTGATCGATACGGGTCTGCCGGAAGCGGAGCTCGCGGTCTCGTTCACTCGCTTCCCGTTCCTTCTCCTTGACCTCGGCAATCAGTTGCGCGGCAAGGGCGCGCAACTGTTCCGGGTTGAGTGCGTCGAGGTCCGCGGGGTTCATGCAGGCCAGTCTGCCAGAACCCTGCCGACGGAGGAAGCGCGACTGTTTACCTCCCCGCCGGATTTAGACGACGCGGATCACGCCATCCTCGCCGATGCGTTGCCAGGGCAAGCCCAGCACCAGGCCGGCCAGTTGTTCGTGCGTCAAGACTCGCTGCTTGGGTTCGCTGCCGATGTGCGGCCACGCGAACTGCCCTTGATTCAGGCGTCGCGCGGCCAGCCAGATGCCGATCCCGTCGTGAATCAGGACCTTCATGCGGTTGGCGCGCCGATTGGCGAACAGATAGGCATGGTGTGGGTGCGCGGCGCCGAACACCTTGACCACACGCGCCAGGGTCGTGTCGAAACCGGCCCGCATGTCCAGTGGATCGACCGCCAGCCAGATCTCGTCGACACGAATCACCGCAGCCACTCGCGCAGCCAGACGGCACACTGGGTTGCCTCGGATAGGCCGCGCTGATGGCCTCGGTCAGCCCCTTCAGGCCATCGACCACGGCGATCAGGATGTCCTGGCAGCCGCGCGTCTTG
>NZ_CAJPGQ010000117.1:0-1950 GCF_905339595.1 Burkholderia sp. BCC1977 | reverse complement strand
GTAAGCGTGTCACCAGTACCGTAGTGACGGCGTTATCGATTGCCCCATCGGTTGGCCGTGAGGCGCATCAACGCTGAGTTGGCAGCACGCAGATCGAATCGCTCAAGATCGAACCCTGGACCAACCCACTGGCGATAGTGTTCCGCCTCCTCGCTGTCAGGTCTGTCGCGCAGCGTGCTTAGGAACATCTCGTACCCTGGTGCGCCGCCCACATCTTCCGGCGGACAGGCGCGAGCACCATCGATAATCTTGGACTCGCCCCACGACTCGCCTTCAACTGTTTCGACGCTTTCGACTACGATCTGGTGATCCCAGCCGTCACCGAAGTCGTATCGATAGATGATGCGTGAGTCAGGTCGCAGGACTTTGTTCAGCTTGGTTTTCCGGTCGTCGAATGTCGTCGACCGATCCATGAACTCCAGTGCCGCATCGACATCGAACATGGCGTAGGTTTTGCCGTCGATCAGGAAGTCGTGCATGTGGGTGCTTTCCCATCCGGAGGCCGCCTGCAGAATGTGGTGCAGTTTGCGTAGCGAGTCGGGACCCTCGACGGTAACCCGGCGCCAGATCGGCGGCTGGATATATAGCAGTTGCACGTGCAGGGTATAGCGCTGGAATGATTTTGCCATCTGATCTCCGCAGTCTGAGCATCAGTGGCATTATCCCTTCACTGCACGGGGATGGTCACCACCCAAGGCAACAGTTCATCGATCCGGTTGATCGGGTGATCTGCAATACGCCCAAGCACATGGCGCAGATAGGCCTCCAGATCGACGTTATTGAGTTTGCACGTGCCGATCAGACTGTAAATCGCGGCAGCACGTTCGCCGCCCGAGTCCGCGCCAGCGAACAGGTAATTGCTCCGGCCGATGGCCACACCACGCAGCGCTCGCTCGACAGGCAGATTGTCGATTTCCAATTGCCCGTCGTCGCAGTAGCGTGTCAACGCTTCCCATCGGTTCAGGGCATAGAGAATGGCCTGACTCGTATCGGATTTGCGTGAGAGCGTTGCCAGCGTAGCGCTCAGCCACGCATGGAACTGATCGAGTAGCGGTTTGGCGTGCGTACTTCGTTGTTCTTGTCGTTCGTCGGGCAGTTTTCCCTGGATCGCTTCCTCGATCCGGTAGAGCGCGCCGATGCGTTCCAGTGCCTCCTTGTTCAGGGCGTTGGGCCGTGCCGCATACAGATCGTAGAACCTGCGCCGAGCATGTGCCCAGCAAGCAGCCTCAAGCACATCACCGGTCTCGTAGATTTTCTGGTATCCACCATAGGCGTCGGCCTGGAGCGTTCCTTTGAACTTGGCCAGATGCTGTTGCGGATGCTCGCCCTTACGATCCGGGGTATAGGCGAACCAGACGGCCGGTGGCGTCTTGTCGCCCGAGTTCCGATCATCGCGCACATAGACCCACAGTCGCGCAGTTTTCGTCTTACCATTGCCCGGCGCGAGCACAGGAACCGGTGTGTCGTCGGCGTGCAATTTCGTGGCCGCCATCACATGCAGACGCAGCGCATCGACCAGCGGTTGCAGTAACTTGGCGCTTTGCCCCACCCATTTCGCCAGCAGCGAGCGATCCAGTTCCACGCCTTCTCGGGCGTAGATCGCCGACTGGCGGTACAACGGCAGGTGATCGCTGAACTTTGCTACGAGCACGTGCGCGAGCAGGCCAGGGCCGGCCAGACCACGCTCAATCGGGCGACTGGGCGCCGATGCCTGGGCGATCTGATCACAGCAGGTGCACGCCAGTTTCGGCCGGACATGGCGAATTACGCGGAAGCTCGCCGGCACGTATTCCAGTTGCTCGGACACGTCTTCGCCGAGCAGCTTCATCGTGCCACCGCACGCCGTGCAGGTTTCGCCGGACTCGGGCAGGTACGTCTGCATTTCGCGAGGCAGATGTTCCGGCAGCGGTTTGCGCTGTATCTGTTCCGGCGCCGTGTGTCAGCGTCGGA
>NZ_CAJPGQ010000116.1:0-2007 GCF_905339595.1 Burkholderia sp. BCC1977 | reverse complement strand
TCCGACGCTGACAGACGCTGCCTGCGATCAAATCGGCAGCATGATTGCCTCGGACGCTCCACTTAAAAATCTCAGAAAACTGTCCGAACGAGCGAGGCCACCTCTGAAGTGTCTGTGGCGAAAACACACACCGTCCATTTTGCCCCGAATACTCCGCAAACGGTTGCTTATACTCTGTGCACCTCTTTGTCCGAGGCACATCGCATGTGGCGGGCTCCGCTGGGAACGCACACGCGATGCACCACAAAATAGCCAAGCAAAATCACTAATATAATTAATATACTGATATTTCTTGATGATGCTTTTATCGTTACCCTGAACAAGATGGATCCTGCCGGTCGCGCCGCTAACTATGCGCGGCCGACACCAGGCCGGCGCATCGGAGCCCCGGTGAGACGCGGTCAGTTGAGTGGGAGCCGCACCCTGGCCACCAGACCGGTCGGTGCATTCCGGAACAGATCAAGTGACCCCTCATGCTCCTTTGCGATACGTTCCGCGATCGCCAGACCGAGCCCGGTCCCGCCCCACTGCTCGCTTTGCGTGCCGCGCCGGAACGGCTGCTTCATTAGCGGCAGCACGGGGTCCGGCACACCAGGGCCATGGTCCTTGACTTCGATCGTCACGACGCCATCCGCCACACCGGTGACGACCCCGAGGCCAAACCGTCCATGTCCTACCGCATTCTGCATTAAGTTCATCAACAGTCGCTGCATTCCCACTGGACGGAACGAGATGGACGGCAGCGCGCCCAGCGACAATGCAAACACATGCCCGAGCCCTGCGTAGTCCGCCGCGAGACGTTCAATTAGCGCATTGAGATCGCCCGACTTCACAGGTTCGCTACCCCACCCACGTGCGAAATCGATGAACTGCTGCACGATCGCGTCTATTTCGTCGATGAAGCGATCTGCGCTGGTCACCGGTGCGTCGAACGACTCCGGCGCGGACAGCGCCATGCGTAGCTTGGTGAGCGGCGTGCGAATGTCATGCGAAATTCCTGCCAGCATCTCCGCCCGTGTCGCCTCAAGGTCTTGCAGCGTAGCCACCATGCGGTTGAATGCGTCCACAACCATCTTCAGCTCGCGTGGTCCATGGGCTGGAACGGCGTTGGGCCAGCCGCCGTGTTCAATCGTACCTGCCGCGCGCGCGAGACGCCGCAGCAGACGCTCGACTGGTCGATGAATTAGGAAAGCTGCGAGTGGCGGAAAAGTCGCGATGCCTAGGATCAGGTAGATTAGCGTCCATGGCAGATTGCGATTACTCGGCGCTCCCGTGAGCAGCAGCCAATAGTACTCGTCCTGCACATGCAGGCGAACCCAGAGACGATGTTTACCGCCCCGCTCCCAGCGAACCTGCTCATCACTGCCCAGCTCGGCGGACAGGCGCACGACAAAATACCTCACAACCAGATTCATCGGTAGTTGTGAGTCGAACCCTGCGGGTGGTACTTCTCTCTGAGACACGCCGTTAATCGCACGCAGCTGTTCGATTCGTGCATCTCCCGGCAGTGCCGCCAGCAACCGCGTCAGCATATGGATTTGCGACGCGGTTAGCGACGCCGCATCGTCGATCCTCGGCCGCTGGATAAAGAACAGATAAACGCCGAAGGCGAATATCTGGCTGACGAGTACGAGTACGATCAAAGCCAACGCGTTCCGTACAAACATTGAGCGAAACCAGCCTGGCATGAAACTCCCGAGTGACAGTGACATGGTTGAGCGAGTGTGCGACGCACGCTGCGTAGGATACAACCCCAATACCCCGCGACCCGCGCCGTGCGCGGCCCTACCGAATATGGCGGCCCCGATCCCAGAGGAAGCCGGACATCGGGGCCGAAACTACTTCGATCCGGGCAGGCGGCGGCGGAGTGGGAGCGATCATAACGCCTGTGCGAGCGTTGCTGACGCCCACAGCGCCGTGACGGTCGTTGCGACGGCGTGAACGGCATCTCCTCTCTTAACTTTGATCTCCATTTCGCCGCTTGACCTCGTCGAGGTAATGTTGACG
>NZ_CAJPGQ010000115.1:0-2010 GCF_905339595.1 Burkholderia sp. BCC1977 | reverse complement strand
AACGCCAATGCCACCTGGAGCCTCCTCCGCAAGGCACCTCACCGCTGGCCGATTGCGCACCATCCAACTTGATCGACAGGAAGGTGGCCAACAACCGAGGCGCATCGAAGATGCCTTAAGTGATCAATTGATCAATATATCATCAAAAAAATGGATTTTTCCGGCAAAACATCAGTATAAACCCTTAAATACTTCCAAATTTAAAGATCTTATGAGCATCATCTCCTACACAAAGGCGCGACAGTCACGCGCGCTACACCAGAAAGGACGCAACGGCGATATCAAGCATGGGAATATGTGCGACAGCGCTAACCTGTCACCGGAATACACGCAGTCGCGCCATCGTCGGGGCAGTGCGAATCGGCGAACCTGGTGGGCGGTCAAGCATTGGTGCAATTGGTAACCTGAAGTGCCAGTTCACCCCATCTGGCAACTTCTAGGCTTACGGACACACTCAACTTGCCGGCCCGGCGTGCTGCGGGGGCAATTATCGCCTCTTGGTTGTTCCGTGCCGGCAATACTAGTAGTGGCACGGTTCGCGGGATCTATAGAACCATGTACGCCATTACGGAGCGACTCTGGAAATACCTTCATGTTCCGCCGGCAGCAGTGTCGCTGCCCGACAGCCCGATATTAGAACCTGTGCGAGAGAACTGGCCGCCGTGCAAGCACAGCCGTCGCCCCAACCGCAAACAGAAACCCCAGGTGTTCCGTCGCCGGGAACACTGGGCGCCATCCTGCCAACCAGTCGTTGACGGGTGGTCCGGTCAGTCTACCCTGCCGTGCCAGCCACTTTGCCCTCCTGCGTATGCTTTCTGGTGTTAGGGCGGCCTGCGGCCAGTCGCCGATATGCTGCTGGCACTACGTTGTTAATAAAACTCTCTATCCATACATTGAACAGCTCGTTATCCGGGTGAATTTCCATGCCATAGATATGCTGGCGAACCCCCTTGTAGACCGCTGCTCCGTGCAGATCATAGATAACCTCAAGCTCAATCGACGTTGGTGGATTCGACTCACCTAAATCAACGCAATAAGCCGCCCGAAGTTCGTAGCACAGTGGCACGAAGACTTCCTGACTCAGGAGGTTATGGTAACGACTCGATATATCAAATCCCTTTAATCCAGCCTGATAGAACAAACGAAGCCATTGCCTGGTAAGTGTGGTCGGGATATAGAGAGCGTAGAATTTCATGAGCCGCTCGATCAAGGGAACGGAGCGGTCCTTGATGAGTCTCGACCAGCCAGGATCCCATCCACCTAGGAATATATCGTTGTAGATCCTGTCAATAAGGTCCTGTTTGGTTGGGAAATATCTGTAAAGCAACGATTGGCGAACCCCCAGATAATCTGCGAGTTCGCGGGTTGTTGCGTCAAACCCATGTTCTGCAAAAAAAGTCTCCGCACCGGAGAGGATCGACCTCTCCCGTTCTTCGGGCTTCAGTCTCGTACCTCTCTGGCGATCGTCGGCCTGTCTGACCGCCTTGCTCGCTTGAATCTTGCTCAAGGTTCTGCCTTCAAATGTAAGTTGGAAACAGCGAAGAGACGTACTGCGCCGACTAGGCGGTACGACGCCATCAGGGGCATCTGCCAACGACGCGCCCGGCATCATGGCCGACATCTTACGCGTAGTACCGGATTCCAAAGGCTTGTGGAACACCTCTCCTCGCGCCTGGGGCAGTACACCAGCCAGTATTTGCAACCGGTAATGCACGACACGAACAGGCGCAACCGACCTTTAGGATAAACGGAAACCCCACAAGCAAGAGTTCGCCTTTTTTCCCAACGATGACCATGTCCATCGTATGCCTCGAACAAATGGCCGTGCACAACCTCCAGATCGCGACACGGACCGATGCACCGATAGATCTGCAGGTGCCTCGCGTGCCACGCTCGTCAACCTTGATGACGCGAATCCGTGCGCTCGCCAGAACATCGCGGAGAGCGCTTGGCCATTTGATCCGCCCCGACATGTTGGGCGGGACACTCCGCGGCCGCTAAGATTCATTG
>NZ_CAJPGQ010000114.1:0-2209 GCF_905339595.1 Burkholderia sp. BCC1977 | reverse complement strand
GTACTTGATGCCCTGGCTGTTGATGCTGTCGATTGCCGCACCGACGCTGTTGGCGGTAGACGTCGTGCCGTTCGCGTTGTACATGGTGTACGACGGTGCGGAGATCGTGCCGGTTGCCGAGTTGTAGGTTGCGCCACCGCCGAGTGCCGCGGCCGTGCTATTGCCGAGATTATTGGTGGTGGTGGTGATCGTGCTGAGACCGGTGGACAGCGAGCTGACACTGGTCGAAGTCGAGGTGGACAGGGACGAGATCGAGCTGTTGGCCGAGCTGAGGCCGGTTGACAGCGAGTTGATCCCCGTCGAAGTCGACGTAGACAGCGAGCTGATCGAGCTGTTGGCCGACGAGAGGCCGGTCGACGTCGAAGTCGACAGCGAGGCGACCGAGCTATCGGTTGAGCTGAGGCCAGTGGACAGCGAGCTGATACCGGTCGAGGTCGACGTGGACAGCGACGAGATCGAGCTGGTCGCCGACGACAAGCCCGTCGACGTGGAGGTCGACAGCGAGGCGACCGAGCTATTGGTCGAGCTCAGGCCGGTGGACAACGAGCTGACGCTGGTCGAGGTCGAGGTGGACAGAGACGATATCGAGCTGTTGGCCGATGAAAGCCCCGTCGATGTGGAGGTCGACAGCGATGCAACCGAGCTATCGGTCGAGCTGAGGCCGGTCGACAGCGAGCCGATACCGGTCGAGGTCGAGGTGGACAGCGACGAGATCGAGCTGTTGGCCGACGACAGACCCGTCGACGTGGAGGTCGACAGCGAGGCGACCGAGCTATCGGTCGAGCTGAGGCCGGTGGACAACGAGCTGACGCTGGTCGAGGTCGAGGTGGACAGGGACGAGATCGAGCTGTTGGCCGATGAGAGCCCCGTCGATGTGGAGGTCGACAGCGAGGCGACCGAGCTATCGGTCGAGCTGAGGCCGGTCGACAGCGAGCTGATCGAGCTATTGGCTGACGACAGCCCCGTCGACGTCGAAGTCGAAAGCGACGCGACCGAGCTATTGGTCGAGCTCAGGCCGGTCGACAACGAGCTGATGCCGGTCGAGGTCGACGTGGACAGCGACGAGATCGAGCTGTTGGCCGACGAAATGCCCGTCGAAGCCGAAGTCGACAGCGAAGTCACCGAGCTGTTGGTCGAGCTGAGGCCGGTGGACAACGAACTGACGCTGGTCGAAGTCGACGTGGACAGTGACGAGATCGAACTGTTGGCCGACGAGAGGCCGCTCGACGTCGAAGTCGAAAGCGACGCGACCGAGCTATTGGTCGAGCTGAGGCCGGTCGACAACGAGCTGATGCCGGTCGAGGTCGACGTGGACAGCGACGAGATCGAGCTGTTGGCTGACGACAGCCCCGTCGACGTCGAAGTCGACAGCGAGGCGACCGAGCTATTGGTCGAGCTGAGGCCGGTGGACAACGAGCTGACGCTGGTCGAAGTCGACGTGGACAGCGAACTGATCGAGCTGTTAGCCGAGGACAGGCCGGTCGACGTCGAAGTCGACAGCGAGGCGACCGAGCTATTGGTCGAGCTGAGGCCGGTGGACAACGAACTGACGCTGGTCGAAGTCGACGTGGACAGTGACGAGATCGAGCTGTTGGCCGAAGAAATACCGGTCGACGTCGAAGTCGACAGCGAAGTCACCGAGCTGTTGGTCGAGCTGAGACCCGTGGACAACGAACTGACGCTGGTCGAAGTCGACGTGGACAGTGACGAGATCGAGCTATTGGCCGACGAAATACCGGTTGAAGCTGAAGTCGACAGCGAAGTCACCGAGCTGTTGGTCGAACTGAGACCTGTGGACAACGAACTGACGCTGGTCGAAGTCGACGTGGACAGTGACGAGATCGAGCTATTAGCCGACGAAATGCCCGTCGAAGCCGAAGTCGACAGCGAAGTCACCGAGCTGTTGGTCGAGCTGAGACCCGTGGACAACGAGCTGACGCTGGTCGAGGTCGAAGTGGACAGTGACGAGATCGAGCTATTAGCCGAAGAAATGCCCGTCGAAGCCGAAGTAGACAGCGAAGTCACCGAGCTATTGGTCGAACTCAGACCCGTCGACAGCGACGATATCGAACTGGCCGACGACGACACCGCCGTCGACAGCGAGCTGATACCGGTCGAAGTCGACGTGGACAGTGACGTAATCGCGCTGCTGGCCGACGAGAGCCCCGTCGACGTGGACGTCGACAGTGTATTGATCGCGGTGTTGGTC
>NZ_CAJPGQ010000113.1:0-2253 GCF_905339595.1 Burkholderia sp. BCC1977 | reverse complement strand
GGGTGCGGATGCGGAGAAAACTACAGGAACAACGCGCCGACCAGCTCGGTGCGGTTCGACACGCCGAGCTTCCGGTACATACGCATCAGATGCGTCTTGACGGTCGGCTGGCCGAGCGCGAGATCGCGTGCGATCTCCTTGTTCGAGCGCCCGTCGCGCACGAGGCGTGCGATCTGTTCCTCTCGGTACGTCAGCCGCTCCTCGCAGCCGATCCGGTGAATCCCGCGCCGCACACGCAGCAGCGGGGCCAGCGCGGCTTCGGCGACCGGCTGAAGCCGCGCCAGCGCGTCGATTTCGCCCGGTGCGAACCGGCCCGCCGTGCTGTTGCCGTCCGCGTCGCCCGTCCCGAAGCGCAGCAGCGAAAACGCGCCGACGGTACGACCCGCGTCGTCGCGCAGCCAGATTTCGACGACGTCGGCCACATCGTGGCGTCGCAGGAAACGGGTCCAGTACGCGGACGCATCGCGCCTTTCGTCAGGCAATTGGGACGCGAGCGTCACGACCGCGTGTTGGCCTGCCGCGCAGCGCGACGGGTGAAGCGGATCGAGCATGCGATAGCGCGCAATGTAGGTGCGATGCATCGACTCCGGCATCCCGAACAGCTCGAAATCGGCCGGTTCGCCGCTCAGGTCGAGCCGGTAGAACACGATCGCGGACGGGCTCGCGAATGCGTCGAACGCATCGACGCACGCGCGCAGCGCGCGCTGCCAGTCGGCGGCTTCGTGATCGGCGGAAGCGGATGAGGTCGGCATGATGGGGGCGGCCGGCGGCCGAACGCGTCGAAGTTCGGGCCAGCCTACCCGCGCCGAAACGGGCCGGTGAGCACGAATCGGCAATTCGTATTCGGGGGGATGGATGGCGGGCGCGCCGGCCGTGTAGCGACCACGGAATTCGCGTCAGGAGATCATGCGCCGCGAGCCGTGCGATCGAAAAGGGACGTCGAAGGCGGCGCGAAGCATCGCGCGCCGATCGAGCACGATCGGAAGGATCAGCGAAATGCGCGGAGCGGTCACGCGCGCGGCCACGAAACGGAGGCGCGGCCGCGTGCGCGCCCCGCCCTGTTAGTCGGTGTCCGTATCAGTGCGCGTTTGCGGCGAACGTGTCGCAGGCGCTCACTTCACCCGACTCCATCCCGCGCCGCAGCCAGTACACGCGCTGCTCGCTGGTGCCGTGCGTGAAGCTCTCCGGCACGACGTAGCCCTGGCCTTGCTGCTGCAGCCGATCGTCGCCGATCGCGGCCGCCGCCTTCAGCCCCTGCTCGAAATCGCCGGGCTCCATCAGCCGCTGGTTCGCGCGCTGCGCGTTGTTCGCCCACACGCCGGCGAAACAGTCGGCCTGCAGTTCCATCCGCACCGACAGCGCATTCGAGCGCGCTTCGCTCGAACGACGGCGCGCGGCATCGACCTTGTCGGAAATGCCGAGCAGGTTCTGCACATGATGGCCGACCTCGTGCGCGATCACGTAGGCCTGCGCGAAATCGCCGCCCGCGCCGAACCGCTTGCGCAGTTCGTCGTAGAAGCCGAGATCGATGTACACGTTGCGGTCGCCCGGGCAGTAGAACGGCCCCATCGCGGTCTGCCCGGTGCCGCACGCGGTCGGCGTCGAGTTCGTGAACATCACGAGCTTCGGCGCCTCGTACTGCGCATGCAACTGGGTGTTGAAGACGCCGGTCCAGGTGCGCTCGATATTGCCAAGCACCTTGCGCGTGAACACCGAGCCGGGATCGCTCGCCGGCGCGCCCTGGTGCTGCGTGGGCGCGGGCTGCGCCTGCTGCTGGCGGCCCTGCAGCGCCGATGCGCCTTCGAGCACGACGCGCGGGTCGATCCCGAAGAAATACGACGCGGCCAGCGCGACCACGATCGTGCCGATGCCGATCGTCGCGCGTCCGCCGCCGAACCCGCCGCCACCGCGTCGATCCTCGACGTTCACGCTTTCTCTTTCGTCGTCCAGCCTCATTGCCGGCCCCTCCCTGTTCTTGTCGATGGTCCGGCCGCGCGATGCGCAACCGGGCGATCAGCCACCGCGACATACACCATCGGCAGACGCGATGCATCCGTATCGGGCACACGCTCACGCCGATATCGCCGCCGCTCCGCTTGCACGACGGAATCGGCCGGCCGGCGCGCCCGGCACCGGTGCACGGGCTCGCCCGCGCTATTCTGCCGGGCTTTCGCGGCTTATCCCAAAAATGTGGAGGATAGATCGATTCGGCGCCGAACATCGTCAGCCTTTGCAAAATGGCCGCGATCTTGC
>NZ_CAJPGQ010000112.1:0-2341 GCF_905339595.1 Burkholderia sp. BCC1977 | reverse complement strand
TTTTCACATTCAAGGCCAAGTCAAAGTTGCCGAGGCCAACGTCCGGGCAGCGCTCGTTGGGAATCCTATGCCGCGCGCTTATCAGGCGAAAACCGGAAATCCTACAATGGTTGTCACGCTGGGTAACAGTATGGGTGTGTCCCACTTACCTTTGTTTGGAGTTGTCCGGTCCTCTTGGTTGAATCGAAAAATCAAGGCTGCGCACATGCTCGTTCCAAAATATCGAAGGGTAATGGGCAGATAAATCGAAGATACCTCACCCCATCACCGAGGCGAGCGACGAAGGCATCGGCCGTGGGTGTGGCTCGATCGAGATATAGCAAGTTTTCACAAGCCGAATTCGAGGCTTCTCGGTAGCCTGTGATACAACCAATAGCCGAACGGTCGTGCTCAGTGACAAGCCTCAAAGACAAGACTATCTTCACTACCGGTGCAAGCCGTGGTCAGCAGACCAAGGACGCCGCTGAATAACTCGGGACCGTTGGAAGGCGAAAAACCGAGGGAACCTCACGTTGAGTTTTCCCCATAAACACACCACATCACGTAATCAGGCCATGCATGGACCATCTCCAGGATTCAAAATTAAATATTATGACTTCAGAATTGATGTTGACGCCTCTTCCTGTCAATCACATTTTCGAAAATCGATTTTGAGATAATCGGCGTCATCGCTAGTATAGAAAATCGTACCTGCTTCATGGTTTGCACAGCTTCACAAGCTCGGCCGCAGCCCGCGCAAGAACAGATACGTCAAATCCTAGCACGATCACACGATACCCACGGTTCAGCTTGTCAGCAATTTCCTTGGGTGAACCTGCAATTCCACCAAGCGCAACCGCCGATGTTCGCACCGTATCTTCCACGTGCGCCACGGCTTCCTGTACAAGGGGATGATCTACTTCACCTGGCTTGCCGAGACTGGCTGCCAGATCTCCGAGACCAACGGTTACGATATCGATGCCTTCGACTCTGACGATGGACTCGATCTCGTTCACCGCCTGCTCCGTTTCGATCAACGCATTAAACAACAGCGAATCGTTCGCCTCGTAAAGATATTGCGCGGTACTGACTCCCCATCGCGCCGGCGCTGTATGCGGTCCTACCGCCCGCCTGCCTTCAGGGTGGTATTTTGACAACGCGATAACGTCAGCGAGTTCAGCCGCGCCGTTAATCATCGGGAAGGTAAGCCCCATTGCACCGGCATCCAGTACCGGCTTGATGATTGACGGCATGTGCGCTGGCAACCGAACAATACATGCGCACCTCGAACCCAGATCAGCCGCCAGAAGTGCCTGCACGCTCGCCAAGTCAATACAGGAATGCTCCATATCAATGATCAGCAGGTCCGCACCCGAACCTGCTAGCACCTGTGCCACACCGACGGAAGCACTTGTGAGTCCAAATGCGACAACGGACTCGCCACGCTTCAGTCGCATCTTCACATGATTACGCGCGTATCTCTCCGGGGAATTCAGGTTCGTATTCATCGCATCCTTTGGCGGGTAGGCCATGTTACCGACGGCTAATAAGCCGCACACGCATGGTTTTGCGCAAGCACGTCGGACAACAAGAGGGTTCAATCAGCCAGACGGAACGCATGTGAATGAGAATCCGCGAGCGAGATCTGGCAACTCATGGGCATCAGTCCAACATCCGCCGATCATTGCAAGATGGATGTCCGGTCTGGCTGAAACATCGAGACCGCGAAAGCGTACTCACTTGCTGGGAGACAGCAACATTTTTGAAGCGCTCGCCGCGTGTCGGGGCGAGGTTTCAATGAGAAAGGTCGACGCACATAAGGCAACAATCAGAGCAGTCGACGAAATAACGAATGGAACTACTGCCCCATAGCTGTCAGCCATCACACCCATCACGGTTGGCGCGATGCATCCCCCAATCACCTCGCCCACCCCGATGACCAGCGCAATGGACCGGCTTACATACTGTGATGGAACGCTTTCGGCGGGGATGGTCGACATAAGTATCGAGAAGCATCCGTAACCGAGATAGCACACGAAAATCGCGATACACAGCAGTGTCAGAGTGCCGGCCAAAAATGCAAGGACAAGTGGCGAACTAGCACCCACCGCACAGAAGGCAATCATGATCGGCCTACGTCCGAAGCGATCGGATAGCGCAGGCACCAGAGATCCACCCACCACACTGGAAATGCCGAGCACAGTCATGAAGACACTCATGTCGGTAGCAGAAAAATGCCGGTATCGGAGCAGATATGTCGGACCGAATGTCAGGATCGCAACAAACCACACCAAGTATAAGCAACTGAGAAGCATACAGATGGCCGTCGACACGTTGGGCCATCTGCTGGCGGTGCACATCA
>NZ_CAJPGQ010000111.1:0-2501 GCF_905339595.1 Burkholderia sp. BCC1977 | reverse complement strand
ACCGCTGTCGCGGGTTTCGCTTGGTGAAGCGCGGAAACTGGTTAGCGGATATCGCGAGATGGTCGGAAACCAGATCGATCCCATCCTCGCCCGGCGTGAAGAGCAGCATCGGCGACGGCTCGATATCTCGGTCGATGCCAATGTAACGTTCCGTGAGGCGGCTGAAGCGTTTATCCGCGCGCGTGAACCGGAATGGCGAAACCGCAAGCACGTCCAGCAATGGGGCAATACACTGGCGACCTACGCTTATCCTGTTATGTAGTGGTCTAATGAATCCGGACACTGATTTAGGCGAGAATGGTCGCCATGAAGAGGTGTCTGATGAGCAAGCAACGACGTACGTTTTCCCCGGAGTTCAAACAGCAAGCCGCCTGTCTGGTGCTCGACCAGGGCTATAGCCATATAGAAGCAAGCCGCTCGGTCGGCGTCGGCGAGACGGTGCTGCGCCGCTGGGTGCAGCAACTTCTGATGGAACGCCAGGGTGTCACGCCGCAGGGCAAGGCAATCACGCCGGATCAACAGCGTATTCAGGAACTCGAGGCGCGTATCGAACGCCTCGAGCGTGAGAAGGCCATTTTAAAAAAGGCTACCGCGCTCTTGATGTCGGAAGGCATCGAACGTACGAAGTAATTGATCAGATTGGCGCAAGCGAATCGGTCGAGCTGATCTGCGCGGTATTCGACGTGTCGCGGTCCTACCTGTATGCACACCGAGGGCGAGCCCGACGCGTTGATGCCGAGCGAATGGCACTGCGTAGCCGGGTACACGAGCTGTTCGTCGAGAGTCGATGCTCTGCTGGCAGTCGCAGCATCATGGGCATGATGCGCGAGGAAGGTACGGCGATTGGCCGCTTCAAGGTCAGCCGCTTGATGGAAGAACTCGGGTTGATCTGCAAGCAGCCGGGCCGCTATGCCTACAAGCAGGTCACGGTCGAGCGGATCGATATCCCGAACCATCTCAATCGCGAATTCGAGGTTGGTACGCCGAATCAGGTGTGGTGTGGTGACATCACGTATGTCTGGGCGCAGGGCGGTTGGCATTATCTGGCCGTAGTACTCGACCTGTTCACGCGTCGGGTTGTTGGCTGGGCGTTCTCGACACGCCCTGATGCCGATCTGGTCGTGCAGGCGTTGGAGATGGCCTATGAGCAACGTGGTCGACCGCAAGGCTTGCTGTTTCACTCGGATCAAGGCGGCCAATATGCAAGCCGGAAATTCCGTCAGCGCCTCTGGCGCTATCGGATACAGCAGAGCATGAGCCGTCGAGGAAATTGTTGGGATAACTCCCCGATGGAGAGGCTGTTCCGCAGCTTCAAGACCGAATGGCTACCGTCAGTGGGCTACGTGTCGGCGCAGGAGGCACACCGGGACATCAGCCACTACCTGATGCACCGGTACAACTGGATACGGCCGCATCAGTTCAATAACGGACTGGCGCCGGCGGTTGCGGAAGAAAAACTTAACGCAGTGTCCGGGATTAGTTGACCACTACAAAAGGCCTCCTTGTTAGGCTCGGTGGCTAGTTGATGCGGTGGCGTTGTCGGACGCGGTACTTGGCAGGATCCGCTTCGGATAGAGCGCCACTGGGAAATTGAAGGTGCTGCGCAAGTTGATACCTTCCATATGAGTGAGAGCGATTCGCCGCAACGGGTCCGCTTCGACCGGTTGTTCTCGACAAGCGCCGATATCGCGTTGCACGTCGGCGGCGTTCTACGCCATCAAGATGATCGAGAGCGGGCTCAATGCTGATGACACTGCGGCGAGCGATTCTTGGCGCTGCGCAACCTCCACCAGAATGCGATCGATATGGATTGCCGATCCCTAATATGATGTCGCGCTGGCGAGTAACTTGTCGTTGCCTCTCACCATCCGCCGCGGCGCCCAGCGACCGATTCCGATCGCATCGGTGCAATAGAATGCCGGTACCCTCTTTTGCCCAACAGATCTATTGCAACGATTCGCACGATGAAACGACTTCCACCGCTCAATTGGCTACGCGCATTCGAATCGTCAGCCCGGCACCTCAGTTTCACGCACGCGGCGACCGAGTTGAATCTGACCCAGGCCGCGATCAGCCAGCAGGTGAAAGGACTTGAATCCCAGCTCGGTACGGCGTTATTCAAGCGCCTGCCGCGAGGCATCGAGTTGACCGAGGCCGGGCTCGCCTACCTGCCAGTCGTGCATGAAGCGATAGAGCGGCTTGCTGCCGCCACCGACGAGATTTTCGGGCAAGGCCATCTGAAGGTGCTGACGGTGCGAGTGAGTCTGGTATTTTTCACGCATTGGCTCGCATGGCGCATACCGGACTTTCGCATGCGGTATCCGAACGTCAATCTACGCATTACGAGCAATATCTGGGGAGGCGATAGCAGCGTCACCGATGTCGAAGCCGATCTGGAGATCCGCTACGGGCACGGGAAATGGACGGGGCTGCGTGCTGAGCGACTGACCTGGGACACGCTGCTGCCGGTCTGTGCTCCCGGGTTGCTGTCTCCCAAAGCA
>NZ_CAJPGQ010000110.1:0-2517 GCF_905339595.1 Burkholderia sp. BCC1977 | reverse complement strand
GAAGTCGACAGCGAGGCGACCGAGCTATCGGTCGAGCTCAGGCCAGTCGACAGCGAGCTGATGCCCGTCGAGGTCGAGGTGGACAGCGAGCTGATCGAGCTGGTCGCCGTCGAGAGACCCGTCGACGTGGAGGTCGACAGCGAGGCGACCGAGCTATCGGTCGAGCTCAGGCCGGTCGACAACGAGCTGATACCCGTCGAGGTCGAGGTGGACAGCGAACTGATCGAGCTGGTCGCCGACGAGAGACCCGTCGACGTGGAAGTCGACAGCGAAGCGACCGAGCTATCGGTCGAGCTGAGGCCCGTGGACAGCGAGCTGATCGAGCTGGTCGCCGACGAGAGGCCGGTCGACGTGGAGGTCGAGAGCGACGAAATCGAGCTGGTTGCCGAGGACAGACCGGTCGACGTCGAAGTCGAGAGCGAGGCCACCGAGCTATCGGTCGAGCTCAGGCCAGTCGACAGCGAGTTGATGCCGGTCGAGGTCGAGGTGGACAGCGAGCTGATCGAGCTGTTGGCCGACGACAGGCCGGTCGACGTGGAGGTCGACAGCGACGAAATCGAGCTGGTTGCCGAGGACAGACCGGTCGACGTGGAAGTCGACAGCGAAGCGACCGAGCTATCGGTCGAGCTCAGGCCCGTCGACAGCGAGTTGATGCCCGTCGAAGTCGACGTGGACAGCGAGCTGATCGAGCTGTTGGCCGACGAGAGACCGGTCGACGTCGAAGTCGACAGCGAGGCGACCGAGCTATCGGTCGAGCTGAGGCCGGTCGACAGCGAGCTGATACCCGTCGACGTCGACGTGGAGAGCGACGCGATCGAGCTATTTGCCGACGACAGCCCCGTCGAAGTCGAGGACGACAGCGAGGTCACCGAGCTGTTGGTCGAGCTGAGACCCGTCGACAACGAAGTGATGCCGGTCGACAGCGACGAGATTGCGCTGCTGGACGACGACACCGTCGTCGACAGCGAATCCACGATGGAATTGGTCGCGAAGAGTTGGGAGCCGTTGATCGCGTCCGTGCTGGTCGCCGTGATCTGACCTGCCGCGACATTGGTGATTTGGCGCGTGGTGCCCGAGCTCGGGTTGCCGACGCTCACCACGCTGCTCGGATTGCCGCCCGCGAACGTGCTGGTCACGCCGCCGACGGTACCCGTCGGCGTCGCGTTGGGCGTGCTGGTGACGGAGCCGCTGCCGAGTGCGACGTCGCCGTTGTTGTTGGCGACGGCATTCGGGCCGATCGCGACCGAGTCGGTGCCGAGCGCCTGGCTGTCCGCTGCCGTCGAATTCGCGTGGAAGTACTTGATGCCCTGGCTGTTGATGCTGTCGATTGCCGAGCCGACGCTGCTGGCGGTCGACGTCGTGCCATTCGTGTTGTACGTGGTGTACGCCGGAGCGGAAACCGTTCCGGTCGTCGGATCGTACTTCGCACCGCCGCCGAGGGCGGAGGCCGTGCTGCTGCCGAGGTTGTCGGTCTTGGTCGTGACCGTGCTGAGGCCGGTGGACAACGAGTTGATACCCGTCGAGGTCGACGTGGACAGCGACGAGATCGAGCTGTTAGCCGACGAGAGGCCGGTCGACGTGGAGGTCGACAGCGACGCGACCGTGCTGTTGGTCGAGCTGAGGCCAGTCGACAGCGAGTTGATGCCGGTCGAGGTCGACGTGGACAGCGAGCTGATCGAGCTGTTAGCCGACGAGAGACCGGTCGACGTGGAGGTCGACAGTGAAGCAACCGAGCTGTTGGTCGAGCTCAGGCCAGTGGACAGCGAGTTGATGCCCGTCGAGGTCGAGGTGGACAGGGACGAGATCGAGCTGTTAGCCGACGAGAGACCCGTCGACGTGGAGGTCGACAGCGACGCAACCGAGCTATTGGTCGAGCTGAGGCCGGTCGAGGTCGACGTGGACAGCGAACTGATCGAGCTATTAGCCGACGAGAGACCGGTCGACGTGGACGTCGACAGCGAGGCGACCGAGCTGTTGGTCGAGCTCAGGCCGGTCGAGGTCGACGTGGACAGCGAGCTGATCGAGCTGTTAGCCGACGAGAGACCGGTCGACGTGGAGGACGACAGCGACGTAACCGAGCTATTGGTCGAGCTCAGGCCAGTCGACAGGGAGTTGATGCCGGTCGAGGTCGACGTGGACAGCGACGAGATCGAGCTATTAGCCGACGAGAGGCCGGTCGACGTGGAGGTCGACAGCGACGTAACCGAGCTATTGGTCGAGCTGAGGCCCGTCGACGTCGAGGTGGACAGGGACGAGATCGAGCTGTTGGCTGACGAGAGACCGGTCGACGTGGACGACGACAGCGACGTAACCGAGCTGCTGGTCGAGCTGAGGCCCGTCGACAGGGAGTTGATGCCCGTCGAGGTCGACGTGGACAGCGACGAGATCGAGCTATTAGCCGACGAGAGGCCGGTCGACGTGGACGTCGACAGCGAGGCGACCGAGCTATTGGTCGAGCTCAGGCCCGTCGAGGTCGACGTGGACAGCGAGCTGATCGAGCTGTTGGCCGACGACAGG
>NZ_CAJPGQ010000109.1:0-2699 GCF_905339595.1 Burkholderia sp. BCC1977 | reverse complement strand
TACTACGGTGCGTATTTCGGCGAACGTGATCAGCGATTTCGGTTGAACGTGATCGGTGGTTCCGATTGATGGTGATCGGCCGTTTCGGTCGAAGGTGATCGCTGATCACCGGTTTCCGAAACGAGCGATCATCTTGCCGAAACGGGTGATCACGTTCCCGGAATGAGTGATCAGCGAACCGAAACAGCTGATCACGCGACCGAAACGGGATGGCCGTTCCGGCTCGGCGGTGGTGTTGCGCATGTGATCAACGACGGGCGTTAGCCTTGTCTCTTTTTAGGGGACAGGTTGATGCCGGCACATCGGATGAGCATGCGCAAACTGAAGGAAGTATTGCGGCTGAAGTGGTCGTGCGGCCTGTCGCACCGCCAGATCAGCCGCGCGATCGGCATCAGCGTCGGCGCTATCTCGGCATACGCCGCACGCGCGAGCGCGGCCGGCCTCGACTGGGCTGCTGTTGAACCGCTGGCCGACGACGAGCTCGAGATCAGGTTGGACCTACTGGAGGAATCCGCGGTCCCGACCCGGCGGGTCGAACCGGATTACGCGGCGATGCACCGCGACCTGCGCCGCAAGGGCGTGACGCTGCAACTGCTCTGGGAGGAGTACGTCGAGGCCCACCCCGGCCAACGCACCTATCGCTATACGCAGTTCTGCCAGCGGTACAAGGACTGGGCTGCGGCGCTGAAGCGCTCGATGCACCAGCAACACCGCGCCGGCGAGAAGCTGTTCGCCGACTTCGCCGGGCAAACCGTATCGATCCTCGGCCGCGACGGCGGCGTCGCGTTCAAGGCCCACGTGTTCGTGGCCGTCCTCGGCGCCTCGAACTACACCTATGCATGTGCGACGCGTTCCGAGGCCATGCCCGACTGGATCGGCAGCCTGATCGACGCGTTGGAATTCTACGGCGGCGTTCCCGAACTGCTGGTGCCCGACAACCCCAAGGCATTGATCGCCAAGGCCGACCGGTACGAACCGGTGCTGGGCAACACGACGCAGGACTTCGTGAACCACTACGCGACGGCCATGTTGCCGGCGCGGCCGCGCAAGCCGCAGGACAAGGCGAAGGTCGAGGTTGGCGTACAGATCGTAGAGCGCTGGATCCTCGCACGGTTGCGCAACCATCGCTTCTACAGCCTGGCCGAGCTGAACAAGGCGATCGGCAAACTGATCGCCGACCTGAACCGGCGCCCGTTCAAGAAGCTCGACGGCAACCGCCGCGAATGGTTCGAGCGGCTCGATCAGCCAGCACTGCGCCCGTTACCGACACGCCGATACGAGATCGCAACCTTCGTGAAGTGCCGCGTCAACATCGACTACCACGTCGAAGTCGATCACCACTATTACAGCGTCCCGCACGGTCTTGTGCGTCAAGAGGTCTACGCGCGCGTGACGCGCCACTGCGTCGAGATCCGCGGCAAGCGCGTTGCCGCCCACGCCCGCAGCCGACTCCGGAACAAGCATACGACATTGCCCGAGCACATGCCGGCGGCGCACCGTGCTCACATGGAATGGACGCCAGGCCGGTTGTTGAACTGGGGCGCCTCGGTCGGTCCCGGCGCCGAGGCGATCGTCAAACATCTGTTGACCAACCGGCCCCATCCCGAGATGGGGTACCGCGCCTGTCTCGGACTGCTGTCGCTCTCACGCAAGTACGGCAAGGAACGGCTGGAAGCGGCCTGCCAACGGGCGCTCGTGATCGGCTCGCCGACCCGTCGCTCCGTGCTGTCAATCCTCGAATCCGGCCTGGACCGACAGCCGATGCTCCCGATTCCGCCCACCGAATGGCATTCGCCCGATCACGAGAACGTGCGCGGGCCCGAGTATTACCACTGACCCAAGGAGGTCGCGATGTTGATGCAGCAAACCTTAACCCAGCTCAAATCCCTGAAGCTCGACGGCATGGCCCGCGCGTTCGAGGAACAAGCGGCGTTGACCGCCAGCACCAACCTATCGTTCGAAGAGCGCTTCGGCATGGTCGTCGAGCGCGAGCTCGCCTGGCGCGATACCCGGCGGCTCGAGCGGCTGCTGAAGTCCGCGAAACTCAAGAATCCCCAGGCCTGCATCGAGGACATCGAATACCGGCAGAGCCGCGGCATCGACAAGAGCGTCGTCGCCGCACTTGCTGGTTGCGACTGGATCCGTAATGCACAAAACCTCATCCTGACGGGGCCGACCGGAGCAGGCAAGACGTGGATTGCCTGCGCGTTTGGTCAGCAGGCCTGCCGACAAGGCTTCTCCGTGATGTACGTCCGCGTTGCCCGGCTGTTCGAGGAATTGAAGATCGCGCACGGCGACGGCAGCTTCACGCGGCGGCTCGCGCAGCTCGCCAAGATGGACGTCCTGCTGCTCGACGACTGGGGCCTGCAGGACCTCGATCAGAGTGCCCGAAACGACCTGCTCGAAGTGCTCGACGATCGCGTCGGCACGCGCTCCACGATCATTACCAGCCAGCTACCGCTCGAACACTGGCATGCGTGGCTGCAGGATCCGACGCTCGCCGACGCGATCCTCGACCGGCTCGTCCATCAGGCCCACAAGCTGCCGTTGAAGGGTGAATCGATGCGAAAGACTAACGCCAAGCAGTCCTCCGCATCCTGATCGTGATCACCTTCGCTATAATCCATTGACCGCGCAACACCACCTTCCAAACTGATCACGTTCGCCGAAACGCCTGATCACCATCACCGAAATCCGCA
>NZ_CAJPGQ010000108.1:0-2718 GCF_905339595.1 Burkholderia sp. BCC1977 | reverse complement strand
CAACGAGCGCCGGCCCCATAGCGCGCATCGCTATCAACCTCCGGCCACGGTCCGTCGAGCCTGGTTGGATTCCGATAATCTCGACGAGAGACTCACTGCGTGATTGGCTAAAAATTCCCGCCGCAGGTCAGGACTGCTCGATTGCCGCCCTGTGTCGCGTCAGGATTGCGTCAGTTTACTGTGCAATCTTAACTATTCAATTCCCACCACGAATTGAATATGAAAAATAATTTTTTGGAGACGAGATGAACACAGTTTCAAATCCGAAGTGCCCGTTGGGAATTCATTGGCTTGCTCGAGCAACCATCGGGGCAACACTTCTTGCAACGCTATATGCCTGTGGCGGCGTGGACAGTCAGCCACCGAATCAGTGGGTCGCGACTTGGATGGCTGCGTCGCAGGACTACAACGAAATTTTTCCCGGAAATCTCGCGCCTCCACCCCCACCGCTCTCGATTTCAAATCAGACAGTACGGCAGACCATACATACGTCTTATGGTGGAAATGAAACTCGCATAAAATTGTCTAACTTGTTCGGTAAGCAGTCGGTCACATTTTCCTCGGTACACCTTGCGCGCAGCACTGGCAGTGGCGGCGTAGATGCGGCGACTGACCGGGTCGTTACTTTTGATGGAGAGGCCAGCGTGACTCTCGCGGCGGGGACGGAGCAGTGGAGTGATGGAGTGAATTTGCCAATCGCTTCTCAGTCTGATCTCTCAATCAGTTTGTACGTAAAAAATAGTGTCCCGGTGGCAACGAGTCATACATTCGGCCTGCAAACCAACTACCTGTCATCTGGAAATCAAACGAATGCCGCGACGATGAGCGACGCCGAAAGTATTACTTCGTATTACTGGTTAAATGAAGTAGATGTGTCGACCACTGAAAAAGTTAAGGTTGTTGTTGCATTCGGTGACTCGATTACCGACGGCTACCACTCGACTGTCGATGTTAATCATCGGTGGCCAAACTTCTTCAGCGACCGTGTTCTGGCTGCAGCTAGTAGTGTTGGAAAAGCAAGCGTCGTTGATGCAGGTATTTCAGGAAATCGATGGCTGAACGATACAACGGGCCCGGCTGGAAAAGCACGCTTTTCTCGTGATGTTCTCGGTGTTTCGGGAGGAACTCACGTAATAATTCTTCTGGGAATCAATGATATTGGATTCGGGGAGTTTTTGCCGTCGCAATCAGTTTCCTCCGATCAGATCATCGGCGCAATGACTGCTGCTATCGCTCAAGCAAAGTCACGAAACATGAAGGTGTTTTTGGGAACGTTGCTGCCGTACGAGGGGGCGGTGTTCTACGACGCATCCGGAGAGGCTAAGCGTCAATCCGTGAACGCATTCGTGCGGTCGGCTCCAGGTGTTGATGGCATTATCGACTTCGACAAGCTGATGCAGGATCCGTCTCGTCCAGCGGCAATGCTGGCTGCCTATGACAGCGGTGACCATTTACACCCAAACGACGCAGGTTATCAAGCTATGGCAAATGCTGTTAGTTTGAACTTGCTTAGCAACTGACCAATTCGTTATGAGCGACGTCGCATGACTGTGCGATTCGCAGACATCGTTTCACTTTCTCGAAGGCCGTTTCTTTGGCGCGTCGGAACTCGTGGCACCGGTAGGGGACACGAGTTCCGACGCGCCGATGATGTTGGTCGAGGATCTTGTCGACCCGCCATTCGCGGTGCCGAATTCGCTCGTTCCGCGTTGATGATGTCAACCTGCTGGTCCATCGTCAGTGATGCCGTGTGCGCCGCGCGCGTGGCGATCGCGTTCGCGTCAGTGCCGTAGTATGGTTTCACGTCCAGGTAGGCGCGAACCGCCGCGTAATGTCGGAACAGCGTGGGCGACAATGCGGTGTCATAGCCGAATCGAGCGGCGTCGCTGATGTCGGCAGTGGTACGCACATGGTCAACGATGGCGTCGGGAATGACGCCGAGCACCGGGAAGTAATGCAACTGCTGGAACACCTTCAGCAGCACCAGTAAGCCCAACCGAGGTCGCTCTCCGCGCGTCGACCGGCGTGCCCATTCGAGTTCGTCGTGCAGCGGCGTGTAACAGGCTTTCAGGTCCCGTGGTGCCAGGACCTCGGGAAAGCGCGGATAGGCAGTACGTTCGATGGTGGCCATGCGAATCCTCGGGATCGCAGCGGGGCCGCACAGGTTAGCTCAAGAAAAGTCAGACGTTACCGCGCCAGATGGTAATAAGTCGGGATATTTTCATAACTAAAAGGCTTATGATAGGAATTTACGCTTACCGTGTTCATACCCGTAAACCAGCCTCCGTCATCAGCTTCCTGACCGTTTCCTTGGCCAGCCGGATGTCGTGGCATTCGTACAGCTTCTCGCAGGCCAGCGTCGGGCCGAAGTCCGCGTAGCGATCCCGGATGATCGACAGCGCCCGATCAGTCGTCACGCTGTCCAATCGGTTGTTGCTGGGCTTCGCGCGCCGTTGCGACACGAGACCTTGTGGCCCGTACTCACGCAATCGGCCGACCAGTCGCCGGATCTGCCGTGTCGTCAGTTCAAGTCGCTCGGCCGCGCGCCACGGCTGAAGCTTGCCGTCCGCGACGTCCTGAATGACCTTGAATCGGTCCAGCTCGCGCATCGTCATCGTGATCCGTTCCGTTCCAGCCATCAAAGCCTCCGGCGCTGGATTCCCAGCGGCCGATCAGCTTACGATGGGTCGAAAAGCGGACATTTGAACTTGGCTAGAA
>NZ_CAJPGQ010000107.1:0-2823 GCF_905339595.1 Burkholderia sp. BCC1977 | reverse complement strand
GTCCGATGTGCCTGACGCGGGTCAGCGGCTCTTGCTGAAAGGCTACACGGCAGCGGACCTGAATGAGCGGCCCGCTGCACTTGCAGAACAATCGTCGCTTGTCACAGTTACTAACGGTGCGGAGTATCGGGCATCGAGCTCCCAGAGGGATGGCGACTTGCGATGCCCTCCGTCGCCAATGCGTCGATCACATCGGCGTGACGAGGAGTCGCTTGTCCTCGACAGTAATCCTGACACGTTCTCCCGCCTCGAATCCCGCGTCCTCAAGCCATACTCCCGCCAATTTGATCCACGGGTAATACGTCGTGTTCAGTTTCCGGTGGGCTCTGATGGCACGGAGGACCCTGGACAAGGAATGATGGCGCTCTGACTCTTGAACAGTGACGAAGCGTTCCGTTACGACGGGGCGTGACTTATGATTGGTGTTAGCCATTTCCGACTCCTGACGTGAGTTGGTGGTGGTTAGCGGGTCGTATGGGTGGCAGCCCATGCGGCCCGCGCTTTTTGCGGTGACGCCATTTGAGTCTACCTAACTGGGCATCTCGAAATATGAAAAATTCGAGCAGTGGCCAAACGGCATAGCTTCTCGAGTTTTCGCCGTACACCGATGGCGGAGCCAGCGGCACAACCACCAGCACCGCCGACCAAGGCTCCGAAAATCGCTCCTGCGAAGCCACCGAGCCAACCGGGCCGGCGACCGTGTCGATACCGTAGGGCGACTTAGTTGATGAGACGCCGCACACTAAAAATCAAAGACTTACGAAGACGCCCGCCACAAGCACTTTGTGGCGACGACGGAGTTGTTGCGACTGGTCTACTTCCGCGCCGAAGTAGTAGCGTTTGGGTGCGACCCCAATAACCCACGAGCTCTCTGAGCGGCTCGTGCGAACCTCGGAAGGTCCAGGCTTAGAAAAAGCTCAAGAGCGGCTCCAAGAGCGGGAAAATCTGCGAGGGTGGGACGCCGCGTCCCGTGAGCTGGCTTCAAATGACCCTGGCCCCGAACACGGCCGGCCCCACTGCAATTCTTCCGTGGAGCACGGCCATGAAATCGGATCGGATCTGTGCCGCCTGCGGCGCACCCTTCACTCCGCTCTTACATATCCCGCATCAACGCTTCTGCTCGGCCAAGGCGTGCCAGCGTGCTCGCCGGCGTGCGTGGCAGCACCAGCGCATGCGAGTCGATCCCGACTATCGCGAGAATCAGATCCGCGCCCAGGCCAGCTGGCGGGCCCGACATCCTGACTACTGGCGGCACTACCGCGAGACGCACCCGGCCTATCGCGATCGCAATTGCGCGATGCAGCGACGACGAAATGCGCGGCGCACTGCTAGTGCTGTTGCAAACATGGACGTGTGGCCGGCCCATCGCCCGCTGGCATCTGGGTTTTATATCCTGCGCAACGCGGTTGAGGCCGGCGTTGCAAAGATGAACGCGTGGACGGTGCACATCGCCGTGCTATCTGAGCCCAGGCCCGTTCCGGCGTGATTGCAAAGAGATGACGTGTACGACAAGGGTCTATGGCCTGCTACCTTGGCTGTGTACTCGCTCGCATTCGACGTCATTGCAAGGCGCGACGCGTTCGCCGATACAAATCCCCTAGTTGATGTCGGGGATGGCGCAGCGAGGGGCGGTTGCCAGTGGGAGCTGGATCGTGGACCTCGATTGCACATGCGAATCCGTTGACGAGCAGGCCTGCAGGATGCGGGCTGCTGAATACGTTCGGATGTCGACGGAGCATCAGCAATACTCGACGGAGAATCAGCGTGATCGCATTCGCGACTACGCTGCTCGTCGCGATCTCGAGATCGTACGGACCTACGCCGACGAGGGTAAAAGTGGATTGCGCATCGATGGGCGCCAAGCGCTGCAGCAGCTGATCCGGGACGTGGAAACCGGCATGGCCGATTTCCAGGTGATCCTCGTCTACGACGTAAGCCGCTGGGGACGATTCCAGGATGCAGACGAAAGTGCCTATTACGAGTACATCTGCCGGCGCGCTGGCATCCAGGTCGCCTATTGCGCCGAGCAGTTCGAGAACGACGGCTCGCCAGTTTCGACGATAGTCAAAGGCGTGAAGCGCGCGATGGCCGGAGAGTACAGCCGCGAGTTGTCAGCGAAGGTCTTCGCCGGCCAGTGTCGGTTGATCGAGCTCGGTTTCCGGCAAGGCGGCCCTGCAGGCTATGCGTTACGCCGGATCCTCGTGGACGAGCATGGCCTCATGAAAGGGGAATTGCAACGCGGCCAACACAAGTGCCTGCAGACGGACCGCGTCATTCTAATGCCGGGCCCGGACAGCGAGGTGCGTATCGTCAACCTCATCTACAGCTGGTTCATCAATGAGTCACTCAATGAGCACGAGATCGCCGCACGCCTGAACGGCATGAACGTTCAGACGGACCTTGGGCGTCCCTGGACTCGGGCAACTATTCGCGAGGTGCTCACTAACGAAAAGTACATCGGCAACAACGTCTACAACCGTGTGTCGTTCAAGCTGAAGAAATCTCGCGTCACGAATCCGTCGGAGATGTGGATACGCAAGGAGGGTGCGTTCGAACCCATCGTGCCGAGCGAAACGTTCTATACCGCGCAGGGCATCATGCGGGCGCGCGCCCGGCGCTACTCGAGCGAGGAGCTTATTGAGCGTCTGCGAAACCTGTACCGAAGCAGAGGCTTTCTATCGGGCGTTGTGATCGACGAAACGGAGGGCATGCCGTCCACCTCGGTGTATGTGTATCGCTTCGGTAGCTTGATTCGTGCGTATCAGACGGTTGGCTTCACGCCAGGACGTGACTATCGTTATATCGAAACGAATCGCTTCATTC
>NZ_CAJPGQ010000106.1:0-3059 GCF_905339595.1 Burkholderia sp. BCC1977 | reverse complement strand
GTAAGCGTCATTCCGTGGCCGCATGGACAGAGCTGAAGCCGGTGTCCAAAGTGATGTCCGTTACTTCAAGTGATGGGGACTACTTTGGACACACGGAATGCGCGATCATCGAACCGCAAGGGCCGACCGAACTACACACCAGAGTACCGACGGCAAGTTGCCGTCGCGGCGTGCGAGCCGGGTATTTCGGTGGCCAAGCTCGCGCAGGCGCACGGACTGAATCCCAATATGGTGTTCAAGTGGCGCCGGCAACTGCGAGCGGGCCAGTTCGAAGGAGTGGCGCACAGCACAGCGGTGCTGCTGCCCGTAGCGCTACCTGATGCACCGACCGGCGAGACCGCAGAACCGGCGTCGCTCGCTCTACAGCCTGTCGAGTCACATCGCGAGAGCGTACCGGCAGCGTCGAGCATCGAGATCGAACTGAACGGTGCCCGTGTACGTGTCACGGGCATGGTCGACCCCGTGCAGTTGCTGCCTGATGCCAGCATGATTGCGCCGCCAGGCGGTACCCGCGTATGGCTGGCAGCGGGCATTACCGATATGCGCCGTGGCATGGATGGACTTGCCGCGCTGGTGCAGTCAGCACTCGGACGTGATCCCTTCTCGGGGCACATCTTCCTGTTTCGTGGACGTCGCGGTGACCTCATCAAGATTTTATGGTGGAGCGGCGACGGCATGAACCTGTACGCGAAACGACTCGAGCGTGGGCGCTTCGTGTGGCCGCAGGCGGACTCGGGCACAGTCCATCTGTCAGCCGCCCAACTGTCGATGCTGCTCGAGGGGATTGACTGGCGGCATCCAGAACGGACGTGGCGGCCGACGCACGCGGCGTAACGCCGGGTGCGTGAACCCACAAGCGCGTGGGCTTCATTTACACTGGCATGCATGCCAGTCAACCATCTGCCCGATGACATCGCCGCTCTCAAGCGCATCGTCGCCTCGCGCGACGAGACCATCGCGCAGTTGCTGGCCGAGATCTCGCGGCTGAAGCGATGGCAGTATGGCCGTTCATCGGAGCGCATGACCGAACTGATGGACCAGCTGCAGCTCGCGCTCGGTGAGCTTCCCGTTCCTGAATCGACCATGGCCTCAACGTCGAAGGTGCCCGATGCTGCTGATACATCGGCCACAACGAACGTCGTTCCGCTGCGCCGCAAGTCACGGCACTTCCCCGCCCATCTTCCCCGCGAAACGGTTGTGCATGCGCCGTCAAACTGCGGATGCCCGGAATGCGGCAAACAGATGCGTGCGCTCGGCGAAGACGTCTCGGAGGTACTCGACTATGTGCCCGGCTACTTCAAGGTACTGCGTCACGTACGTCCGAAGCTGAGCTGCCCGCGCTGCGCCGCAGTAGTACAGGAGCCGGCACCTTCGCGGCCGATAGCACGCTCGATGGCGGGTGCGGGGCTGCTCGCACAGGTCGTCGTCGCGAAGTACGCTGACCATATGCCGCTATACCGGCAGGCCGGCATCTATCGCCGCGCGGGCATCGAACTGGACCGGGCAACACTGGCTTCGTGGGTGCGTGAAGCGGCGGCGCTGCTGCAACCCCTGTCCGACGCACTCGGCGGTTATGTACGCGCCGCAGACAAGATCCATACCGACGACACGCCCGTGCCGGTGCTGGAGCCGGGGCGTGGCAAGACACGCACGGCGCGCTTGTGGACCTATGTGCGCGATGACCGCCCGGCAGGGAGCCGCGCGCCACCAGCGGTTTGGTACAGGTACTCACCCGACCGCAAAGGTGAGCGCCCTCGGGAGCATCTGGCGGGCTACACGGGAATCCTCCAGGCAGATGCCTTCAGCGGGTATGACGCCCTGTATCGTGACGGCACGGTCATCGAGGCCGGATGCTGGGCGCATGCTCGGCGCAAGTTCTACGACCTGTACAAGCTGGACAGCTCACCGATTGCCGAAGAAGCATTGCGCCGCATTGGGGCGCTATATGCCGTTGAACGCGAGGTTCGCGGCCAGACGCCGGACGTGCGCCTGTCTGCGCGTCAGCAACGCTCGGCGCCGTTGCTCACTGAGCTGAAGGCCTGGCTCGAACACACGCTGTCACTGGTCTCGGCGAAGTCGGGGCTGGCGAAGGCGACCAGATACTCGCTGGGGCACTGGCATGCACTCACACGCTATTGCGAAGACGGGCGCGTCGAGGTGGACAACAATACCGCGGAGCGCGCGATCAGGCCGCTGGTTCTCGGCAGGCGCAATTATCTGTTCGCAGGCTCCGACGGCGGAGGCGAAAGCGCAGCGGTGATCTACAGCCTGATCGGTACGGCGCGCCTGAACGGCATTGAGCCGTTTGCGTACCTGCGCACGGTGTTTGAGCGCATCGCCGATCATCCCATCAACCGCATCGACGAGTTGCTGCCGTGGCGCCTGATGCCGGCGGCACACATCGAGCAGCAAGCCGCCTGACAATCAATCCGATGGTCCAACCCCGCAAATCTGCCGTGCGCCTGGTCAAGACGCCAGTGCCCGATTACGTCCTGCGCGTTGAGCTGAAGTACATTAAGCCGGCGATCTGGCGACGAATCATTGTTCCCGGCTCGGTCCGGCTGGGCAAGCTGCATGTGATGCTGCAACTGGCCATGGGCTGGGAAGGCGGGCACCTGCACGAGTTCGTCTTCGGCGAAACCAACTATGGTGAACCTGATGACTTCGGATTCCAGAGCGATCCGCCAATGCTCAATGAAGCACGGGTCACGCTGGCGAAGGCGCTGGGCGGGCTGAAGTCATTCACCTACATCTACGACTACGGCGATAACTGGCAGCATCGGATCAAGGTCGAGAAGGCACTCGTGCCTGATCCCGACATGCGTCGGCCGTTGTGCCTGGATGGGCAGAATGCGTGCCCGCCGGAAGACGTCGGTGGTGTGCCCGGATATGCAGACTTCCTCGAGGCGATTGCAGATCCGACGCACGAGGAGCACGACCACTTCCTCGAGTGGTGCGGCGGTAGCTTCGATCCCTACGCCTTTGATCTCGTGCTCGCGAATCTGCGGCTCTCAGAGGTCAAGTTCTGATCATCAAGACGGCCTCAGATTGACGCTTAC
>NZ_CAJPGQ010000105.1:0-3117 GCF_905339595.1 Burkholderia sp. BCC1977 | reverse complement strand
GAGACAGACTCGTTATAGGGTCAAGCGAACAAGTGCATGTGGTGGATGCCTTGGCGATCACAGGCGATGAAGGACGCGGTAGCCTGCGAAAAGCTACGGGGAGCTGGCAAACAAGCTTTGATCCGTAGATGTCCGAATGGGGAAACCCACTCCTTTTGGAGTATCCATGGCTGAATACATAGGCCATGTGAAGCGAACGCGGTGAACTGAAACATCTAAGTAACCGCAGGAAAAGAAATCAACCGAGATTCCCAAAGTAGTGGCGAGCGAAATGGGATGAGCCTTGCACTCTTTATTTGTATTGTTAGCCGAACGCTCTGGAAAGTGCGGCCATAGCAGGTGATAGCCCTGTAGGCGAAAACAGTATGAAAGAACTAGGTGTGCGACAAGTAGGGCGGGACACGTGAAATCCTGTCTGAAGATGGGGGGACCATCCTCCAAGGCTAAATACTCGTGATCGACCGATAGTGAACCAGTACCGTGAGGGAAAGGCGAAAAGAACCCCGGGAGGGGAGTGAAATAGATCCTGAAACCGCATGCATACAAACAGTCGGAGCCTCGTAAGGGGTGACGGCGTACCTTTTGTATAATGGGTCAGCGACTTACGTTCAGTAGCAAGCTTAACCGTATAGGGCAGGCGTAGCGAAAGCGAGTCCGAATAGGGCGTTCAGTTGCTGGGCGTAGACCCGAAACCAGGTGATCTATCCATGGCCAGGATGAAGGTGCGGTAACACGTACTGGAGGTCCGAACCCACTAACGTTGAAAAGTTAGGGGATGAGCTGTGGATAGGGGTGAAAGGCTAAACAAACCTGGAAATAGCTGGTTCTCTCCGAAAACTATTTAGGTAGTGCCTCGTGTCTCACCTTCGGGGGTAGAGCACTGTCATGGTTGGGGGGTCTATTGCAGATTACCCCGCCATAGCAAACTCCGAATACCGAAGAGTGCAATCACGGGAGACAGACATCGGGTGCTAACGTCCGGTGTCAAGAGGGAAACAACCCAGACCGCCAGCTAAGGTCCCCAAATATAGCTAAGTGGGAAACGAAGTGGGAAGGCTAAAACAGTCAGGAGGTTGGCTTAGAAGCAGCCACCCTTTAAAGAAAGCGTAATAGCTCACTGATCGAGTCGTCCTGCGCGGAAGATGTAACGGGGCTAAGCTATATACCGAAGCTGCGGATGCGTGCTTGGCACGCATGGTAGGAGAGCGTTCCGTAAGCCTGCGAAGGTGCCTTGTAAAGGGTGCTGGAGGTATCGGAAGTGCGAATGCTGACATGAGTAGCGATAAAGGGGGTGAAAGGCCCCCTCGCCGTAAGCCCAAGGTTTCCTACGCAACGTTCATCGGCGTAGGGTGAGTCGGCCCCTAAGGCGAGGCAGAAATGCGTAGCTGATGGGAAGCAGGTCAATATTCCTGCACCATTGTTAGATGCGATGGGGGGACGGATCGCGGAAGGTTGTCCGGGTGTTGGAAGTCCCGGTCGCTGCATTGGAGAAGGCGCTTAGGCAAATCCGGGCGCGGAATTCAAGGGTGTGGCGCGAGCTCCTTAGGGAGCGAAGCAATTGGAAGTGGTTCCAAGAAAAGCCTCTAAGCTTCAGTCTAACGATGACCGTACCGCAAACCGACACAGGTGGGCGAGATGAGTATTCTAAGGCGCTTGAGAGAACTCGGGAGAAGGAACTCGGCAAATTGGTACCGTAACTTCGGGATAAGGTACGCCCTTGTAGCTTGACTGGCTTGCGCCAGAAGGGTGAAGGGGTTGCAATAAACTGGTGGCTGCGACTGTTTAATAAAAACACAGCACTCTGCAAACACGAAAGTGGACGTATAGGGTGTGACGCCTGCCCGGTGCCGGAAGATTAAATGATGGGGTGCAAGCTCTTGATTGAAGTCCCGGTAAACGGCGGCCGTAACTATAACGGTCCTAAGGTAGCGAAATTCCTTGTCGGGTAAGTTCCGACCTGCACGAATGGCGTAACGATGGCCACACTGTCTCCTCCCGAGACTCAGCGAAGTTGAAGTGTTTGTGATGATGCAATCTACCCGCGGCTAGACGGAAAGACCCCATGAACCTTTACTGTAGCTTTGCATTGGACTTTGAACCGATCTGTGTAGGATAGGTGGGAGGCTATGAAACCGGAACGCTAGTTTCGGTGGAGCCGTCCTTGAAATACCACCCTGGTTTGTTTGAGGTTCTAACCTTGGCCCGTGATCCGGGTCGGGGACAGTGCATGGTAGGCAGTTTGACTGGGGCGGTCTCCTCCCAAAGCGTAACGGAGGAGTACGAAGGTACGCTAGGTACGGTCGGAAATCGTGCTGATAGTGCAATGGCATAAGCGTGCTTAACTGCGAGACCGACAAGTCGAGCAGGTGCGAAAGCAGGTCATAGTGATCCGGTGGTTCTGTATGGAAGGGCCATCGCTCAACGGATAAAAGGTACTCTGGGGATAACAGGCTGATACCGCCCAAGAGTTCATATCGACGGCGGTGTTTGGCACCTCGATGTCGGCTCATCTCATCCTGGGGCTGTAGCCGGTCCCAAGGGTATGGCTGTTCGCCATTTAAAGAGGTACGTGAGCTGGGTTTAAAACGTCGTGAGACAGTTTGGTCCCTATCTGCCGTGGGCGTTGGATATTTGAAGGGGGCTGCTCCTAGTACGAGAGGACCGGAGTGGACGAACCTCTGGTGTACCGGTTGTCACGCCAGTGGCATCGCCGGGTAGCTATGTTCGGAAGAGATAACCGCTGAAAGCATCTAAGCGGGAAACTCGCCTTAAGATGAGATATCCCTGGGGACTAGATCCCCTTGAAGGGTCGTTCGAGACCAGGACGTTGATAGGTCAGGTGTGTAAGCGCAGTAATGCGTTCAGCTAACTGATACTAATTGCCCGTAAGGCTTGATCCTATAACAAGTCTGCCTTGTAGATCGGCGCCGTGCGAAAGCACCGGCCGCGATCCAGAGCGACAGGTTGGATTCTCGTGTGTGATACACACAACCTAAATTACTGCTTCTTCCCAGATTGGTTCTGTTGGCCATGCCAGCAGAACAACCCTCTTTGCCTGATGACCATAGCGAGTCGGTCCCACCCCTTCCCATCCCGAACAGGACCGTGAAACGACTC
>NZ_CAJPGQ010000104.1:0-3221 GCF_905339595.1 Burkholderia sp. BCC1977 | reverse complement strand
AAAATGGCGGCCTGGCGCGCGAACGCGCTGGCGGCCTTGCCCATCACGAACGGCGCGCGCGTCATGCTTTCGACGCCGCCCGCGATCATCAAGCGTGCCTCGCCCGCCTTGATCGCGCGCGCGGCGGTGCCGACGGCGTCCATGCCCGAGCCGCACAGCCGGTTCAGCGTCGTGCCCGGCACGGCGGTCGGCAGGCCCGCGAGCAGCGCGGACATGCGTGCGACGTTGCGGTTGTCCTCGCCGGCCTGGTTCGCGCAGCCGTAGATCACGTCGTCGATTGCCGACCAGTCGACGTTGCGGTTGCGTTCGATCAGCGCCTTGAGCGGCACCGCGCCGAGATCGTCGGCACGAACGTCTTTCAGGGCGCCGCCGTAGCGGCCGATGGGGGTGCGAATCGCGTCGCAGATGTAGGCGTCGGTCATGGGTGTGTCGATGTGCAACGAACCCGCCGGCTGGCGGATTCGTTCATGGTAGGGAACGTGACGGCGTTTGCACGTCGGCCATTCGGGTTATGCCGTCTGGCCGGCTTCCGCGGGCACTGTCTTCGGCGCAACATGGACGCGGCTTTGCACCACGCGGAACCGGTTGGCGACGAACGCCGGGTCGGCCAGCGCCGCGTTGGCGGCCGGGTTCGCACCGGTGCCGTGGAAGTCGGAGAATGCGGCCGACTGGTTGACGAATACGCCGCCCGTCAGGTTGATCGACAGCGCGACGCCGCCACGCACCGCCGCATCGTGCGCAGCGTCGAGGATCTTGTCGTCGGTGCTGTAGACGGAGAGCGTCAGCGCGCCATGTTCCGCGGCGATTTCGCCGGCGAGATCAAGCGACTGCGCGGTCGAGTCGGTCGCGATCACGAACGAGATCGGGCCGAACCACTCCTGCGTGAATTTCGCGCGGTCGGCCACGTCGAGCTGCAGCACGAGCGGCGTACGCACGCGAGCGTCGGTGAACGTCGGGTGCTGGAGCGTCTGGCTGTCGGCGAGCACGCGGCCGAGCTTGCGGGCGTCGTCGATGCGTGCGGTCACGCCGTCGTTCTGGATCGCGCCGATCAGTTCGACCGAGCGCGCCGGGTCGCCGGTCAGCTTCTGGACGGAGACGGCGATTGCCTGGGCGACTTCGTCGAAGCTTGCATGGCCGTCCGCCGTCCGGATGCCGTCGCGCGGCACGTAGATGTTCTGCGGTGCCGTGCACATCTGGCCGGAGTACAGCGCCAGCGAGAACGCGATGTTCTTGGCGGCGGCCTTCAGGTCGTCGGTCGAGTCGATCACGATCTGGTTGACGCCTGCTTTCTCGGTATACACCTGTGCCTGATGGGCATGGCGTTCGAGCCACGTGCCGTTTTGCGTGCTGCCCGTGAAGTCGATCAGCTTGATTTCAGGGCGCAGCGCGAGGTCCTGCACGAGGGCGCCGTCGTTCGGCTCGGTCGCGAGGAGCGTGACGACGTTCGGATCGAAGCCGGCTTCGCGCAGCACGTCGCGGGCGATGCGGACCGTGATCGCGAGTGGCACGATCGCGCCCGGGTGGGGTTTGACGATCACCGTGTTGCCGGTCGCCAGGTCGGCGAACAGACCGGGGTAGCCGTTCCAGGTCGGGAACGTGCAGCAGCCGAGCACGAGGCCGGTGCCGCGCGGGACGATCGTATAGCGCTTGTGCATCGCGAGCGGCGGGTTCTTGCCTTGCGGCTTTTCCCAGTGCGCATCGGCAGGGATGCGACGCAACTCGTCCCATGCGTAGGCGACGGCTTCGAGCGCGCGATCCTGCGCGTGGGGGCCGCCGGCCTGGAACGCCATCATGAACGCCTGGCCCGTCGTGTGCATCACGCTGTAGGCAATCTCGAAGCTCGCGCGGTTCAGCCGCGCGAGGATTTCGAGGCTGACGCCGATCCAGGCGCTCGGCCCGGCTTCGCGCCATGCACGCTGGGCAGCGGCGGCCGCGGCGATCAGCTCGTCGGGCGTCGATTTCGGATAGCGGATGCCCAGCGCGATCCCGTACGGCGACTGCTCGGCGCCGACGGTGCCGCCGGATGCCGGCTGGTCGAGCACGAACGTGTTGCCGAGGTGTGCCTTGAACGCCGCTTCACCCTCGGCGTTGGCGCTTTCCCCGTACACTTTGGGACTCGGCATTTCCGCGAACGGGCTCCAGTACCCGCGGCTCTCGATGGCGGCGAGGGCGTGTTTCAGCGTGTCTTCGTGCTTCGTGAACAGTGCATGGGTCATGACGGCGGCCTGATGGACGTTGAGAAGGGTTGGATCGATTAATTAACCGACCGGTTGGTCGGAGAATGGTAGCATCAAACTATTCGCATGTGCGAGGCGTTTCTCATTTCATTGATCGAGGAGAAATAGATGTCTTACGAGAACATCCTGGTGGAGACCCGGGGGCGCGTTGGGCTGGTCACGCTGAATCGTCCGAAGGCGCTGAATGCGCTGAACGATGCGCTGATGGATGAGCTGGGTGCCGCGCTGAAGGCGTTCGACGCGGACGACGAGATCGGCGCGATCGTCGTGACGGGGAGCGAGAAGGCGTTCGCGGCCGGAGCCGACATCGGCATGATGGCGACCTATTCCTATATGGATGTTTACCGCGGCGATTACATCACCCGTAACTGGGAGACGGTCCGCGAGATCCGCAAGCCGATCATCGCCGCCGTGGCGGGCTTCGCGCTCGGCGGTGGCTGCGAGCTCGCGATGATGTGCGACATCATCTTCGCGGCGGATACGGCCAAGTTCGGCCAGCCCGAGATCAAGCTGGGCGTGATGCCGGGCGCGGGCGGCACGCAGCGCCTGCCGCGCGCGGTGTCGAAGGCGAAGGCCATGGACATGTGCCTGACCGCGCGCTTCATGGATGCGGCCGAGGCCGAACGGGCGGGACTCGTGTCGCGCGTGCTGCCGGCCGACAAACTGCTCGACGAAGCGATGGCGGCTGCGACGACGATTGCCGAGTTTTCACTGCCGGCGGTCATGATGGTCAAGGAGTCGGTGAACCGCGCGTACGAGACGACGCTGGCCGAGGGCGTTCATTTCGAGCGTCGACTGTTCCATTCGTTGTTCGCGACCGAAGATCAGAAGGAAGGGATGGCGGCATTCGTCGAGAAGCGGAAGCCGGTATTCAAGAACCGCTGATTCGGCTACTGCTGGGTGGTGCCTGGCGAGTGATGGGTGCCGGTCGCCGGCATGATTGCCTGGTGCCACGTGCCCGAAGCCCCCGTGCGCGGCAGCGCA
>NZ_CAJPGQ010000103.1:0-3352 GCF_905339595.1 Burkholderia sp. BCC1977 | reverse complement strand
CTAGTTGTCTCCGAACTGCTGGTTCCTGGTTGCCGCAGACTTTGGTGTGCACCGAGAGGTGCGGCTCGATCAGGTTATAGCAAGTTTTCACAAGCCGAATCCGGGACCTCTCGGTAGCCTGTGATAGAACCAACAGCCCAATGGTCGTGCTCCGTGACAAGCCTCAAAGACAAGACTCTCTTCATTACCGGCGCGAGCCGCGGCATCGGTAAGGCGATTGCGTTGCGCGCAGCGCGTGATGGCGCAAACATCATCGTCGCCGCGAAGACATCGGACCCGGATCCTCGTTTGCCAGGCACGATCCATAGTGCAGCAGAGGAGATTCGTGCGGTTGGCGGCCAGGCGCTGCCTCTAGTGGTAGACGTACGGGAGGAGGAGCAGGTTCGGCGCGCCGCTACTGCGGCGGCGGAACACTTCGGGGGCATCGACATTCTCGTGAACAACGCGAGTGCGATCAATTTGTCCGGCATCGATAATTTGCCGATGAAGCGCTACGACCTGATGATGGATATCAATGTGCGCGGAAGCTACCTGTGCGCACAAGCATGCCTACCGTACCTGCTGAAATCGTCAAATCCGCATGTCTTAACGCTGTCGCCTCCAATCAATCTGAGTCCAAAGTGGTTTGAGCAACATGCGGCATATACGACGTCAAAATATGCCATGAGCATGATCTGCTTTGGGCTTGCGGCTGAGCTGCGCAATCACGGCGTTGCTGTCAATGGTCTGTGGCCCCGGACCATCATCGGGACGAGCGCCTTGAGCATCGCAACACCTGGCCTGGAACAGAAGGCTCGCACCCCGGACATCATGGCGGATGCCGCGTGGCATATCCTGACCACCCCAAGCAGAGAACTGACGGGCACGTTCATGCTGGACGAGGACGTGCTGCGAGCGGCAGGCGTGGTCGACTTTTCGCGGTATCTCGTCACTCCGGGAGCAGAACCGGAGATTGACTTATTCGTAGATCGGTGACGCTACAGGAAGGAAGCCGGGAGTGGCCATGCGTGACGACAATGCAGAACTTGCGCGGCGGAGTCTGCAGGCGGTGTGGCACCCATGCACACCGCTGCGACTTGGCGATCTTAGCTGTGTGATTCATGGACATCGTTTCAACTAATATGGGACGATGGAGCGCGAAATCTCGATGCGATTACGTTGGGTCCGCATGTATCGAGAGACCGGCAACGCCGGTCTCGTGTGCACGCGTTGTGGCATCTCTAGGCCAACGCTTCGGAAGTGGCTGCGCCGCTACCAGGAAGCGGGAGAAGAAGGTCTTCGCTCTCAAAGCCGTCGCCCTCTGTCTAGCCCGAATCGAAAGGTCTCTGACGCAGATCGGGCAACGATTCTTCGCCTGCGGGCTGAGCGCAAGGGGGCACGGCGGATTCAGAACGAATTGCGTCTGCACGAGCAAAGAGAACTATCCCCTGCGACCATTCACAAGGTTCTGTGCGAAGCGTCAGTGAAGCCGTTGGTTCGCCCTAGGAGGCCGGCACAGCCGAGGCGCTACAGCCGTCCGGTTCCCGGAGACCGCGTCCAGATGGACACGATGAAAATTGCACGAGGCGTCTACCAGTACACGGCCATCGACGACTGTTCGCGCTTTCGTGTACTGGCCGTCTACCCGCGTAGAAATGCCCGAAATACGCTGCTTTGCCTTGATCGTGTCATCGAGGAAATGCCGTTTCCAATTCAACGTATCCAGACCGACCGCGGCGGCGAGTTCTTCGCTGAATCTGTGCAGCGGTGCCTGATAAACGAGTGCATCAAATTCCGGCCAATTCCACCGCGCTCGCCGCACCTCAATGGCAAGGTTGAACGTTCGCAACTTACTGACCTGAACGAGTTTTGGTACCACCAAGCCCCGACAGAGCAAGCAATCGACTCGCGAATCGAAGAGTGGCAGTTCGACCACAACTGGCGTCGGCCACACGGCTCACTCGGTGGAAAGACTCCTGTTGACCACATTGCGGAGCTGGGTGAAATCACACCTCTCGCGGAGGAGGTGGAAAGTGCGTACGACGAGCAGAAAGAGCGAATTCGGCACCGCGAATGGCGGGTCGACAAGTTCCTCGGCGAACATCATCGGCGCGTGTCGGAACCCGTGCCCCCTATCGGCGCCACGGTTCCGATACGGCAAAGAAACGGCCTTCAAAAAAGTGAAACGATGTCTGCGAATCGCACACTTTACCGAGCTTTATGTCGGCCGATTATCGGAATGTCGGCTACGCGAACATCTGGGCGCATGCCCCGCTCGAAGTCTATAATCAGTTGCCAGTCACCAACAGCGATGGCGTAGATGCTTCCATCGCATACACTTTGGGCGCCTGGACAACACGGTGCAATAGCGTCGGGGGTGCTTCTGGATCACGGCGAGATCGATGCCGTTGAGCAACCAATGCAACTGCTCGATGCTCAACGGTATCGTCTCGCTTCCAGACGGCCAGATGAACCGGTCTGCCTCGAGCCGCTTGAGGAGCGGCCAGAAGCCGTTGCCGCCCCAACCGAGAATCTTGATGCGGTCGCGGCGCCGGTTGCCGAACACGAATAGGGCCGACGCCATCGGGTTCAGGCTCATTGCCTGTTCGACGAGGATCGACAGTCCGTTGATGCGCATCCGGAAGTCGACAGGCTCACGATACAGCTAGACCTTCAGTCCTTCGTCGAACCGGAACACAGCAGCCTCCCGAGCATCTGGACGAGGGTCGTCCGTTCCTCAAAGCTCGTCTGGCCCAGTTCCAAGGCAACGCTTTTGGGCAGGCGTACGTTCAGCGAGAACATCGTGGCCGGTTTGGCCAGAGCGAGCGTCGCCGCGGTTGGGACGACATGCACAAATTCCGGCTCCCCTGGTACAGGAATCATCGATGGTTCGATGGGCGTCTCGCGCGATGCTTCTCGTGCGGGTCCGACTGACCTGAGTAACCGTGTTGAATGTCAAGCTGTGAGAGGTTGATTTTGAGCATTCAGGTGGTTACGGGCGATGGCATTTAGGTGCGTGATGAGCTTGCGCATGCAGGCGATCAAGGCCACTTTCTTGGGTTTGCCTGCGGCAACCAAACGTTCGTAGAAAGCGCGGACGGCCGGATTGAATCGAGTCGCGGTGAGCGTCGCCATGTACAGCGCGCGCCGTACCTCAAAGCGCCCGCCGGCGATGCGTCTACGGCCTCTGATGGAACCAGAATCCTTGGCATAAGGTGCCACGCCGACCAAGGCGCAGATTTGGCGCCGATTGAGACGACCCAGTTCAGGCAATTCCGCAATCAAGGTTGTCGCGGCGACGCGGCCCACGCCCGCCACGTCCTGCAACAGCTTGGACATGACGGCGCGGTGCTGCTCGACGTGACGGAGCATC
>NZ_CAJPGQ010000102.1:0-3661 GCF_905339595.1 Burkholderia sp. BCC1977 | reverse complement strand
GTTCAGATCTGCTGCCATGTCCGTCTCCTTCCGTTATCGGATCGAATAAGCGCGCTCCGCTGCATCCGCTTTCGTCGTGCGGGTCGTGCAGGCGGGCCAGCCGCTATTGTGCACGATCGGCCCCGCCGTTCGCGCGCAAAACGTCTAAGCTTAAGGTCGGTTCCGAGTCGCGGGAGATTCCCATGCACTATCGACGACTAGGCCGCTCCGGCCTGCAGATCAGCGCGCTGTCGCTCGGCTCGTGGGTCACGTACGGCAACCAGGTCGATCAGCGGGTCGCTCGCGAATGCCTTGCGGCGGCCCGTGATGCGGGCGTCAATTTCTTCGATAACGCCGAGGTCTACGCAGGCGGCAAATCCGAGGAAATCATGGGCCAGGCGCTCAAGTCGCTCGGCTGGCCGCGCGTCAGCTACCTCGTGTCCACGAAGTTCTTCTGGGGGCTCGCGGAAGCGCCGAACCAGTACCACACGCTGAACCGGAAATATCTGCTGAACGCGATCGACGCTTCGCTGCGCCGGCTGCAGCTCGACCATGTCGACCTCGTGTACTGCCATCGCCCCGATCCGAACACACCGATCGAGGAGACCGTCTGGGCGATGAGCGACATGATCGTGCGCGGCAAGGCGCTGTACTGGGGCACGTCCGAATGGAGCGCCGACGAGATCCGCGCCGCGTACGAGATTGCCGAGCGGCACCATCTGCACAAGCCGGTCGTCGAGCAGCCGCAGTACAACCTGTTCCACCGTACCCGGGTCGAACAGGAATACGCCCGGCTCTATCACGACTTCGGCCTCGGCCTGACGACCTGGAGCCCGCTGGCATCGGGGCTGCTCACCGGCAAGTACCGGCACGGCGTACCGCCGGGCAGCCGCGCGCAACTGCCGGGCTACGACTGGCTCCGCGACCGGCTGACGGATCAGGCCAGCAACGACGTGGTCGAACGGCTCGGTGCGATCGCGGCCGAACTCGGCTGCAGCACCGCCCAGCTCGCGATCGCATGGGTACTCGCGAATCCGCGCGTGAGTTCGGTCATTACCGGCGCCTCGCGGGTCGAGCAGATCGGCGACAACATGCGCGCGCTCGACGTTGCCGCGCAGCTGACGCCGGAGGTCAAGCAACGCATCGAGGAGGCCGTCGGCGACGCATACGAATAAGGCGGCTCACGCCCACTCGCGTACAATACGCGGCCGCATTGGCGCGCGGCCCGACGGCCGCGCGCGATCGTCCGTTTTCATCGATTCATCCTTCGTTTCAGGCAGCCAGCCATGCTCAGTTATCGTCACGGTTTTCACGCAGGCAACCACGCGGACGTGCTCAAGCACGCCGTCGTCGTCCAGCTGCTGCGCTACCTGAACAAGAAAGACAAGTCGTACTGGTACATCGACACGCACGCGGGTGCCGGCGTGTATTCGCTGCGCGACGGTTATGCTGCCAAGACGGGGGAATTCGACACCGGCATCGGGCCGCTGTGGAACGAAAAGGACCTGCCCGAGGTGCTCGGTGATTACATCGACGAGGTGCGCGCGCTGAACGACAACGGCGAGCTGCACTACTATCCGGGCTCTCCGTATCTCGCCTGGCGATCGATGCGCGAGCAGGACCGGATGCGCCTGTTCGAAATGCACACGACCGAAATCGATGTGCTGCGTCACAACTTCCGCGATGCGGGGCGCCGCGCGATGATTTACGCCGGTGACGGATTCGAGGGCATCAAGGCGCTGCTGCCGCCGCCGCCGCGACGCGCGCTCGTGCTGATCGATCCGTCCTATGAGGACAAGAAGGACTACGCGCGCACGGTGACGTGCGTAACGGAATGCTTGAAGCGTTTCGCGACCGGCTGTTACGCGATCTGGTATCCGCAGGTTGCGCGGGTGGAATCGCAGCGTTTTCCGGAACAGCTCAAGCGCCTGCAGCCGAACAACTGGCTGCACCTGACGCTGACGGTTTCGAATCCGCCGGCAGACGGCTTGGGCCTTTACGGCAGCGGAATGTTCATCCTCAATCCGCCGTACACGCTCGCGCAGAGCATGAATGAAGCGCTGCCCTATCTCGTCGAGCACCTGGGACAGGACAGCGGCGCCCGGTGCCAGATCGAGCACCGCGGGAACTGAGCGAACGGTTTTCCGTTACGGCTGCGGTCTGGGCGCAGGTCTTGGCTGATTGGCCGGCGACACGCCCCAGCCCGGCACATTGATATACGGTGCGACAAACAGCGGGACCGATGAATTCGGTCCCTGCTGCCCGGCTGGCGCTCGCATGCTTGCAGGCTCGACGATCGGCTCCGACGATAGCGGAGCCGATTGCAACACCAGGCCGCCCTTGCCATCCTGGATCCCGCGTTGCGTATCGAGAATCAGCGGCCTGGACGACGTCGCCGCACCGGCCGCCGCGCCGTAAGCGAGCACCGCAGCCCCCAGAACGAGGCGCGCGCGGGAAACGTGACGCACATCGAGACGCAAGCGCATGGTCGTGTTCTTCCGGTTGAAAAGGAGGCCCATACCATAGCGCCGCGCCGACGATTTCGCCAGATCAATCGCACAAAAAACAAAGCCCCGTCAACACGGGGCTTGCTTTTCGTTCGGTGCCACACGGCACCTGACGGTGACTCCGATTACAGCGAGTAGCCGTTGGTTTCGAGCGAACGGATGCGGCTCTCGAGCTGGACGATGTCCGACGACGTCGCGAGGTAAGCCTCACGGCGCTCACGCTCTGCGGATTCGAACCAGTTGCTCAGCTTTTCAACGATGTAGGCGATCATGATGTTCTCCAAGGAAGGGGGGACCCCTGGCGAATCGAGATTCAGGGATTTCCCGTATAGGGTTATCCCGAATTATAGCGATGCCGCACCAAGATGCCAGTGAAATGCTTGCATGGAAGCCATTCCGATTTGGAATGGATTTTGAAGCATCCTGTTTAACTCTCTGATTTTTAAGAACATTGAATCGAGGCCTATTTCCGGCCTCGAGGACATGCACTAATCTGGTTCACTGACCGGGTCGGCCAAGCGCGCCAAGATCGGGCATTCGGGTCGCCCGTCACCATGGCAGTGCGCGGCGAGATCGGCGAGCGTATTGCGCATGTCGCTCAATTCCGAGATGCGTTTGTCGAGTTCGGCCACGTGTTCGAGGGCGATCGACTTCACTTCGGCGCTGGCGCGGGAGCGGTCCTGCCAGAGCATCAGCAGCTTGCGGATATCCTCGACGAGAAAACCGAGCCGCCGTGCCTGGCGGATGAAACGCAGGATATGGATTTCGTCGGAACCGTAGATCCGGTATCCGGCGTCGCTACGCTTGCTCGGCGCAAGTAGGCCGACCTGTTCGTAGTACCGGATCATTTTTGCGCTGACGCCGGATTCGCGCGACGCGTCGCCGATATTCATTCCCTGCCCTCTCTCCATCAAGCACTGGTTCGAACACGAATGTCGACGCAAGCAACCGTCGACGACACTTCGATCGTAACAAAATCGCGCGGTTTCATTCGGGCGTGGGCGGTGATCGGGGGATCGAGCGCAATCCGGATGTATTGCGGGTGGGTGGCTGCGAGATCTGCCGGTTCTGGACAGTATGCAGTTTGCATCGCGGGGCGACTGGTCTCTCCCACCCCATCGACGACACGGCAGCCACGCCAACGCCTCACTGCGGTCGACATTTCCGACGCCCCA
>NZ_CAJPGQ010000101.1:0-3886 GCF_905339595.1 Burkholderia sp. BCC1977 | reverse complement strand
CTGCGTGCGCAACGCGCTCCCACACGCCTTTGCGACGCCACCGAGAGAAGCGCATGTACACCGTATGCCATCGTCCGAATTCCTTCGGCAGATCGCGCCACGGGCAACCGGTCCGACCAATCCACAGAACCGCTTCGATAAACCAGCGATTGTCGGTCGCCGTTCGCCCTGGATCGCCTTCCTTGCCCGGCAACACCGATTCGATTCGTACCCATACCTCGTCGCTCAATAACGTTCGAATCATCTTGGCCTGCTCGCGCAAAAGACAAGATGTAAACACATTTCATTGAATGTAAACAGACCCTAGCAACCACGCATCCGCGACGCAGCGCCCGGATTCACGCTGGGCTTCCGCGCACCGATCGCGCGGCGTGCCCGCCCGTGCCGCGCCGGCACGGCTACGACTCAGTCGCCGGCAAGCGCCCGCTCGCTGAGCCATTTGACAAGCATTCGAGTGACGAATGCTGAGTTCTTCAGCTTGGAAATATGGCCCGCACCGGGCACGAGCGCATACGGGCAGCCAATTACGCCGGCCATCCGTTCAGTTTCGGCTAGCGGCCGCCCGACGTCGTTCGCGCCACACATCAGCAAAGTGCGCTCGCCGTCGAGCGCTGCAAGCATCGACAGGATGTCCGGGCGGCTGAAGAAAGGCCGTCCGAGTGGACGATCGACTGCCGCAGGCGAGTTTCCGGAAGATTCGCGAACGCGTTGCGAAACGCGACCGGCCCAGCGCCCGCCAGGTCGGCGCCCGGCCGGAAAACAGCGGCACGATCGCATCGAGCAGCAGTTGCGCGATCCGGCCGGCAGCCTCGATCGCGTCGAGCATATGGTAGTAGCGCGTGCGGGGCGCGTCGGGCTCGGCTTCAAGCGACGTGTCGATCATTACGAGCGCGCGCACGCGTTTCGGCTCGCGAAGCGCGAGCCGTGCGCCCCACATGCCGCCGACGCTGAGACCGACGAACGCGCATCGCTCGGTACCCCGCGCATCGAGGAACGCGCTCGTCTGCTCAGCCAAGTCGCCCAACGTGCACGTGCCATTGGGAAGCGGACCCGACTGCCCGTGCCCCCACAGATCCGGAACTATCACGCGATAGATGCACGACAGTACATCTATCTGGGGCGCCCACAACGAAGCGTTCCACAGGTAGCTGCGTCCGAGGAGCACCGGGAATCCGGTGCCGTGTTCCTGATAGTACAACGCGCTGCCTTGAACGACTTGTGTAAGCATCTCGCCTCCGAACGTTACAACATATGTCGCGCACAGCGCGCGGGCCGGAGACGGCACACGCCCATTTGACCTGCATCGAATCATGCAGCGGCTTCCAATCCCGCCGCACGGACGGCAGCCTGTGTGCGGTCGGTCACCCCGAGCTTATGCAGAATTCGCTCGACATGGCTCTTGATCGTGCCCTTCGTGACTCCGAGTTCTACCGCGATTTCTGCATTGGTCAGGCCGCGTGGCAACAGCGCAAACACCTGCCTTTCCCGCGGCGTCAGCGTGGACAGGCGCTCGCCGACGTTTGACATGCGCCGCGCATGCCTGTGCGCCGTCGTTTGCAATGCCGCAGTAAGCATCACGCCGAGCACCTGCAACGCCGCCAGATCCTCGGTACTCGGCCACGGTGCCGCGCGCGGCGCGAGCAGCACCAGCACGCCGGCGCATCGACCGCCCGCGCGCAACGGTACCAGCACGTCGAATCCGGCGGAAGACGTCGCACGCATGGGCGGGCAACTCGCTGCGGACCAGCGGACCAACGGCTGCGAAACCGATCGTGACGCGAACTCTATGACGAACCCGTCCAACAATCGAGTGCCGACGGCCAGCGCATCGCCGCGGCTTGCGAGAACCTCCGGAAATCCGCCGTCGACGCAAGCTATCAGGCCATCGCTCAGCGACAGCAAGCCGAGCGCCATCTCCAGCACAATATCCAGGACGACGCCTCCATTCGCGGAACCGAGCACAGCCCCCGCAGCGGTCAGCGTGTGCAGACGCGACGCACCCGCCGCGCAATAGTATTCGACTTGGGCCGCCATGTCGTTTCCAGACAACTCAGCTAAGGCGATCATCGGAATAATCGCGGCATGTGGCCTTCTCCGCCATCCGGCATAGCCGGCCTCTGTCAGACGGCGGATTCGGCGCGGCGAAACTGCTGGCAGACTGAGCGTGTCGCCAATTGCGACACGAAAAACCTCCCTCGTCTACTGGATACCCGCAATGAAGCACTTCATCATCGCTGCTGCCCTGCTCGCAAGCCACGCGGCATTTGCGATCAATGTACAGACCCCGCAGATCTTTCATCAGCATGCGTCCGCGCCGACCGATGCGCGCGACGCCGAGATTGCGTCGCTGTTCGACCGCTGGAACTCGGCGCTCGCGACTGGCGACGCCGACGCCGTGACGCGGCTGTACGCACCCGACGGCGTGCTCGAGCCGACAGTGTCGAACCAGGTGCGCACGACACCCACCGAGATCCGAAGCTACTTCGTCAAGTTCCTCAAGATGAAGCCGCGCGGCACCATCAACTTTCGGCAGATTCGTTGGCTGGGCGACGATGCGGCGGTCGATACCGGCATCTATACGTTCGACCTCGTAAAGGACGGAAAGCGACAGCAGGTTCATGCGCGTTATACCTACGTTTACAAGAAAGTCGACGGCGAATGGAAGATCCTGAATCACCACTCGTCCGCGATGCCCGAGGCATTGCACTGACGGGTCGCAACGCGGTCGCTGCCGGCTCCCGGCCGGCGGCCGTGCGCGCCCGCCTATCGATCACAGCCGACCACTCGCGAACCACAATGGCTACGACAAGCACGCGTGATCAATGCCGTTCAGTGAAGAACTCCACGCGCTCGGCCCTCGCGTAGCCGATAAGCAGCACAACCCGTGCATACGTCGACAGTAGGAAGCAGTCACTTACAAATGCGACGGTCCCTTCCGGTTTCACTTGACAGCGGATGAACTGCCAATCGGCTGGCCCGACGGGTCGCCGGCGCGTGTGGGTCGGCAAACGAACATGCCATCCGGCGTTATCCGGTACGCGTCGATGATCAGCCCGTCACATATGGTGCCCGGCGTTGTCGTCGTGCTAGCCGGCGCGCCTTTTTGCAAGTCGACAGTGAGCGAGACACTGGCTCCGCGAGTTAGCGCACCCATCACTTCAGCGAATCTCGGCAGCGGTATTTCCCTGTCCGCTGAATACAGCTAGACACGGAACGAACACGGACAATGCGACGAGCAGTTTCTGCACGTAACGACCTGCAAACAAGTCGCGAAATCTGACGTCGATTCTGCCGAGATCCAAGCCGTTTGGGCGATGTTGTGAAGATTGTTGAATATCAGTGGACAGCAGGTGCGTCTCAAACGGCCATCTTGCGTGGAAAATCGGTTCCTGGCGTTCCGCCCCTAAAAGGCCAGTTCAAAAAGGCCGCTCAGATCGGCTGAAGATGTTCCAGCAGACGAGTGAGCAGGCTAGTTTGAGGAATGCTTCGTGAATGTCAGATCGGCGTTCGAAGCGAATGCGAAGACGACGGAAACCATGGAGCCACGAATGAGTCCGTTCGACGACCCAACGGAATTTGCCGAGGCCGCTGCCGTGTTCGGTGTGGCGCCTGGCGATGACCGGTCTGATGCCGCGCTCGCGAAGTCAGCGGCGATGCGAGTCGGAATCGTAGCCACGGTCGGCGTAGATGACCTTGGGCTTGCGAAGCGGTCGGCCGCGAGTGCCGCGAATCGGCGGGATCGCGTCGACCAGCGGCAGCAGTTGCGTGACATCGTTGCGGTTCGCGCCGGTCAGGATCGCGCTGACAGGAACACCGTTCGCGTCTACGAGGACGTGGTGTTTGGACCCCGGTCGTGCGCGATCGGTGGGGTTTGGCCCAGTTTTTG
>NZ_CAJPGQ010000100.1:0-4046 GCF_905339595.1 Burkholderia sp. BCC1977 | reverse complement strand
TTCATCGTCAGCCACGGCTGGTTCATGCAGTAACGTCCTCGCCTCCCTGACGGGAGGCGATTCCCGCACTACCGCCTATTCTCGTGATGGCGTGCCGTCGGTCGACGGCACGCCATCCGTCTCCGCCCTCCACGGCGGGATTTCTCGGAGCAACTGATGAAACCGCACGCGCGTACAGAAAAGCAGGCCGTCGATGCGGCGGACCTGCATCACGAAGCCGGCGCGCCGGCCGCTGCGCGGTCGCTGCCGTACGAAACGATCGCGCTCGTCCTGCAGGGCGGCGGCGCGCTCGGCGCGTATCAGGCCGGCGTGTTCGAAGGGCTGCACGAAGCGGGCGTTCCGCTCGACTGGATCGCAGGCATCTCGATCGGCGCGCTCAACACCGCGCTGATCGCCGGCAATGCGCCCGAACATCGTGTCGAGCGGCTGCGCGAATTCTGGGAAACGATCTGCCAGCCGGCGTTCTTTCCCGCGATTCCGGCGGCGTTCGAATTCGCGCTGTTCAACAGCATCGACCAGATCCGCACGTTCTTCACCGCGTCGCAAGCCGCAAGCGCGATGATGCAGGGCCAGCAGGGCTTCTTCTCGCCGCGCTTCCCGCCGCCGCTGCCGGGCGTGTCCGATCATCCGGAAAAGATCAGCTGGTACGACACGTCGGCGCTGCGCGCGACGCTGCTCAAGCTGTGCGATTTCGACCGGATCAACTCGGGCGAGACGCGCGTGTCGGTCGGCGCGGTCAACGTCGGCACCGGCAACTTCGTGTACTTCGACAACTCGCGCATCCGCCTCGAGCCCGAGCACTTCATGGCGTCCGGCGCGCTGCCGCCCGCGTTCCCGCCGGTCGAGATCGACGGCGAGTACTACTGGGACGGCGGTGTCGTGTCGAACACGCCGCTGATGGAAGTGCTGCGTGCGCGTCCGCGGCGCGACACGCTCGCGTTCCAGGTCGACCTGTGGAGCGCACGCGGGCCGCTGCCGCGCACGATGGCCGACGTCGCGGAACGCACGAAGGACGTGCAGTATTCGAGCCGCACGCGTTTCGTCACCGACACGCTGCAGCGCGAACAGCGCTACCGCAACGTGCTGCGCCACGTGCTCGAGCAGGTGCCGGAAGAACAGCGCAAGAACGACCCGTGGTGCGTCGAGGCTGAAGCGATGTCGAGCGGGAAGAAGTACAACATCCAGCACCTGATCTATCAGCAGAAAGCGTACGAGCACCACTACAAGGACTATCAGTTCGGTCTGTCGACGATGCGCGACCACTGGTGCGCGGGTCTCGACGACATCCGCAAGACGCTCGCAGTCAAGGACGGCCTCGCGCTGCCCGCCAACGACGCGGGCTTCGTCACGCACGACATTCACCGCCGCCGGTAATGTCGTGTGCGACGGACCGGCGCGCTGCCTGCGCCGGTCCGTCCTCTTATCCGATTCGACATGCCGATTTTCATTGCGCTATTCGCGCTCATCGCCCTGGGATGGGGCGCGGTTCACCTGTTTCACGTCATTGCCGCGCAGTTCGGCCAGCCGGTCGCGATCGCGGCCGCCGTGCTCGCCGCCGCGATCCTGATCGCGCTGATCGCGTGGTGGATCAAACGCCGCCGCGACATCGCACCGAACACGAAGGAACACGGCTGGACCCACATCGTGCATCGCGCGTGGGGCGAGGTACGCGTGTCCGCGACACAGGGGCTGCTGTGGCTGTCGCATGACGGCGCGGACGGCCGCTATACGTTGTCGCAGCTCGACGGCTGCGAGGCCGCGCCGATCGACGGCCGCTGGCATCTCGTCGTGCGCGTGCGCGATGCCGTGCGCGGCGAATGGAAGCTGCCGATGATGGACAAGCGCGATGCACGGCGCTGGGCGCGCGTGCTGATGCTCGCGAAGGACAACCGGCTGTAACGGGCCACGGCCGCGTGCCGGCGCAATCGTTCGACGGTCAGCCATTCGATCGGACTCGTTCCGGTACTGCCGACGAGGCGTCGATGCAGCGTTCGGCGCGGCGCATGCCGCGTCCAATCGATTCGGCGCTGCGGCGCGCGTCCTGAACGGCGCAGCGGTTCCCTATCGCGCGCCGAGCGCCCATAACGCGTCGAGCACGTGCTGGGTCGACCGCTCGACCGGGCCGGCCCGATGGGCGATGCCCAGTTCGCGCCACAACGCCGGACGCAGCGGCCGCGTGACGATGCGCGCATCGGGCAACGGGGCGCCCGCCTCGTGCGGCAGTAGCGTCGCGCCGTAACCCGCGGCGACCAGACTCTTGATCGCATCGTTGTAGTTCAGTTCGATGCGCGGCTCGGGCCGGTGGCCGCCGAGCGCGAACCATTCGGTCGTGAGCCGTGACAGGCGGGTGGTCGCATCGTTGAGAATCAGCGGACGCGCGGCCAGATAGGCCGGCGTCACACGCGCCGGCAGCCGCCAGTCCGCAGGCAGAAAGGCCAGCACCGGATCGCGCCGCCACGCGCGGATCGACAGCCCCGCGACCGCCGGCTGCGGCAGCGCCACCAGCCCGACGTCGAGCGTGCCCTGCGCGATGCGCGCCAGCGTGTCGTGCGACGTGAGCACCGCGATCTGGACATCGATGTCCGGATGCCGCTCGCGCAACCGGGCCACCGCCTGCGGCAACAGATGGGCGATCGCCCCGGTCGATGCACCGAGACGCACCCGCCCGGTCAGCCCCTGCACTTGCCGCTCCACGTCGTCGAGGGTCGACTCGACCTCGGCCAGCAGGCGGCGCGCCCGCTCCACCAGCACCGCACCGATGGTCGACGGCTGCACGTTGCCGCGCGTGCGCGACAGCAACGGCGCACCGATGCGGCCTTCGAGTTCGGCGACATGAAGGCTGACCGTCGGCGGCGCGAGATGAAGCAGTTGCGCGGCGGCCACGAAGGATCCCTGGTCGGCGATTGCGACCAGCGTACGCAGCCGGTCCAGACTGATCTCGCGCATACCCACCTCTCGTTCAGGAAAACTGAATCCGGCAATCAGGAAATTCAACTTTTCCTATTCTAGGCGTTCGGTGGACGATACGGCTTTCCCGATGCCCGAAACGAGGAACGCGACCATCATGAGCCTCCCCACTGTCTACATCGACGGCGACCAAGGTACGACCGGACTGCTGATCCATGAGCGCCTGCGCGATCGCACCGACCTGCGGCTCGTCACGCTGCCGGATGCCGAGCGCAAGGACCCCGCGCGGCGCGCCGACGAGATCAACGCATCCGACATCGCGATTCTGTGCCTGCCCGACGCTGCCGCGCGCGAAGCGGTCGGCTTCATCCGGAATCCGGCGGTACGCGTGATCGACGCGAGTTCGGCCCATCGCACCGAACCGGAATGGGTCTACGGTTTTCCCGAGATGGCCGATGGACACGCGCAAACCATCGCGCGCGCGCGGCGCGTCACCAATCCGGGCTGCTATCCGACGGGCGCGATCGGCCTGCTTCGGCCGCTGCAACAGGCCGGCCTGCTGCCGCGCGACTACCCGGTGAGCATCCATGCGGTGTCCGGTTACTCGGGCGGCGGTCGCGCCGCCGTCGACGCGTTCGAATCGAACGACGACGCACGCGCGAAACCGCTGCAGGTCTATGGCCTCGCGCTCGCGCACAAGCATGTGCCCGAGATCCAGCTGCATGCCGGGCTCGCGCACCGTCCGCTGTTCGTGCCAGCTTACGGCGCCTATCGACAAGGCATCGTGCTGACCGTGCCGATCGAGCTGCGCCTTCTCCCGGCCGGCGTGACCGGTGAGTTGCTGCACACGTGTCTCGCGCACCGTTACGCCGGCGCGCGCCACGTCGAGGTCACGCCGCTCGCGGACACGCGCACGATCACGCATCTCGATCCGCAAGCGCTGAACGGTACGAACGACCTGCGGCTCGGCGTGTTCGTCAATGCCGATCACGGTCAGGTGCTGCTGTCCGCCGTGTTCGACAATCTCGGCAAAGGGGCCTCCGGCGCGGCCGTGCAGAATCTCGACCTGATGCTCGGTGCGGCGTAAGCGGCGAGCGGTGGGCGGTGAGCGGTGAGCGGTGAGCGGTGAGCGGTGAGCG
>NZ_CAJPGQ010000099.1:0-4075 GCF_905339595.1 Burkholderia sp. BCC1977 | reverse complement strand
GATCGATCGGGTGCGAGTGGATCAGGCCAATCAACTCCGACATGACAAGCCGGCCCGCAAAGTCCTGAAGTCCAGCCGCTGGCTATTGCTGCGCAACCGCCACAACCTGAAGCCCGAGCAGGCCGTGCACCTGAAGGAATTGCTGGCCGCCAATCAGTCGCTGTTATGCGTCTACGTGCTGCGCGACGAACTCAAACGGCTCTGGGTCTACCGAAAGCCAGCCTGGGCGGAAAAGGCTTGGGGGCAATGGTTCGAGCAGGCCCAGCAAAGCGGCATCGCCGCCCTGCAAAAGTTCGCCGAGCGCTTGCAGGGGTACTGGCACGGCATCGTGACCCGCTGCCGTCATCCTCTCAATACCAGCGTCGTCGAAGGCATCAACAACACCATCAAGGTCATCAAGCGTCGGGCTTACGGGTACCGCGACGAGGAGTATTTCTTCCTCAAGATCCGCGCTGCATTCCCCGGAATTCCACGATGAACCAATTTTTTTGCTCGACCGTACTCCACTGCTTCACGGAGAATTTCCACTTCCATCGTTTTTTTTGCCCAGCAGCCGCTGAAGTTCGCGAATCTGCTTCGTCGCTTCGGCCAGGCCCGATGCCGGCACCACCTGTTCGCCGGCACTGACCGCCGACAGGCTTCCATCCTGATAAAGCTTGCGCCAGGCGAAGACCTGATTTGCATTCACTTGATGGTGACGGGCAACACCGGAAACCGTGGCCCCGGGCTCGAAAGTCTCTCGCACTATCGCGAGCTTCTCTTCGACAGAACGCCGACGGCGCTGCTCCGGCTGGGTCAGCACTTCGACAAGTTCTACGTTGTGGTTAGGCTTAAACATAGGCAGGAGACTACCTCATAATTTAAGCGTTACCCCGTGTCCGGTTTTCGCGGGGGCCGGCCCAGGCGGCGAACATCTGCCGCAAGCGGGGAGGCGACGACTTACGTTCGTGGCGCTGTGAATGGTCGCGAACCACCAAACGTCCCGATCTTCGGGATGGTCCACAGCGTGATGCGAGCGTATTCGGCCGGAAGAATTTCGGCCGAATATTTGAGGCGTGGCCATCGGTGGATAACGTCAGTCCAATCGATTGCCACGCGCTTCCTGGTAGAAACTGTGATTGAGTTGGCTAGAACCGATGCAGCATGCCCAGCCTTGCGACAAACTGATTGCCGTTGGAAGACGCCCCTGCGGAACCCGGGATGAACGCAAAATCCATCCCTGTCCCGGATTTTCCATTTGTGTGCTGCCAAGCAGATTGCACGAACACTGACGTTCGCTTGCTCAAGAGGTAGTTGATACCACCCGATACCTGATGCCAGTTCTGCCCGAACTCAGCCCCGCCGGTTGCCAGTTTGCCGTGAGTATAGGTGTACGCGCCGGTGACAAAAAGGTCGGGTGCAATGAAGTACTTCCCGTTCAATTCAAAATTGTCGAACTTCCACGATTTCCAGCTTTGTGAGCCAATATTGCTGACGTAGAGATTCGATGTGGGATCGTAGACGACCGTATGAGAGTAGGCGAACGCCACACTCGAGCCATTGGTGAATGACCATTTGATCCCGGCATCAATGTTTTGCTGAGACGATCCAACGAAGACGTTGTCGGTCGAAACGGCGCCTGTAGCGGTGGTGCCGCCGTTGTTTTGCTTCATGTATGCTAGGACGGCCGAGAACGAGCCAAGTGTGTAATTGGCTGCCGCACTATAGGCGCGATTCGCAGCAAAGTTTTCACTGTTGCTGAAACCGTAGATTCCCTCGACCTCGAGGCCATGGAAGAGTGGCGAGCGATACTTGACAGAATTGTTGAATCGGTAGCTGTAGTCTGCATTGTCATTGTTGAACGGGTGTGCGGCAAAGTCTCCGATTGTTGTACCTGCCGCAGTATACAAACTCCACATGTCAAGCGTTGCTTCATATTGGCGACCAAAGGTCAGGGTGCCAAACGACGCTGATGACAGGCCTACATACGCTTGCTGGTTGAACATGCGGCCGTAATAGTTTGAACCGTTATTCAGGTTCATCCCATTCTCCAGCTTGAATATCGCTTTCATGCCGCCGCCGAGATCTTCCGTTCCTGTCAACCCGAAGCCGGACGAGAATGTGTCTCCGCTCACCATCGCATACGCACGATGCCCGCCAGCGTTGCTCGTGAAATTGATCCCTTCGTCGAGCGTTCCGTACAAGGTCACGCTGCTTTGTGCATGTGCGACACACGAGAAGCAGATGGCCAGCGAAGTTCCAATTGTCATGCGATTCATTGTTCACCTGTAGTTAGGAATGCAAAATTAATAGATAATTCGACCATGAGATATTCTGAATCCAGAATACTATTCTCTATTGGATGGGGCGTTAGATGACGCCATGGTCGATATGCCGTTTTTACTTGTACTGAGGATGTCTTAGATTGAGGCTTGGTCGCTCAGCTTCGAAACAGTGGTGTCGCTGGTTCGTCCCTTGAACCCAACGAAGAAAACAAGTCCCGTAATAATCGCGATCACGGCGGGAAATCGCCAGAATTCGGCCCATTGAGCTGGCCCGAGTGCGGTTGCTCCAGCGGGAAGGACGGATGCGTAAAGATGCCCGGCCGCCTGTGCGCCGATAAGCATCCCGACACCGAGCGTGAAGAACACCACAAGTCCTTGGGCTTGACCCTTGGACGCCTCGCCAGCCGACTTCTCGGCGAAGAGATAGGTGGTTACAAAGAGAAAGTCATAGCAAAGGCCATGAATCGCAATGGCCGTGAACACAGTAGGAGGGCTGGGCGGCAGTGCCCCGATCGAAAACAGTGCATAACGAACAACCGACGCACCGATGCCAGCCAGAATCATCCACTTATAGCCAATTTTTGTGACGAGGAAAGGGATGCAGGCGATCGCAAGCAATTCGCTCAGCTGTCCTACCGTCATGACAGTACCGACGTTCTGGAAACCCACGCTGTCTGCAAACGTTGAAGTAAATGCGTAGTAAAAGCTTAGCGGGACGGAGATCAGCGTCATGCTGACGAGCAGGGCGAGGAACTGACGGTTCTTCAAAAGGTCAGCAGCTGCCTTCAATGTATGCATCGGGCCATGAAGGGCGCGCTCCTTCGTAGGCGCGTTCCTCGGCAACGTGAAGCTCAGGACGCCAACGATCAGCGCGGCTACCGAGGCAACGTAGAAAATGGCCGGATTGTCTGAGAGTCCCAGTTGACCCACTACGAGACCAGGAATGATCCAGCCGATATTTGCGAACAGGCGGATGTATGGATAGCTGTTTTTGTTCTTGAGATGCCCAAAAGTGATGTTGTTGATCAGCGATTGGGTCGGCATGTAGAGGAGGAGGTAGATGAACAGTGTGCCCAAGAGGCCGGCTGTGCTGCGGTGAGTGATGAATGTAGGAATGAAGGCAAGCAGGACGCTTCCCAACAGATGCAGGACGGCCAGTACCCTTTCGGCGCTGAAGAACCGATCGATGAGATAGCCCATCAGGAACGGTGTGCAAAGGGCGGCAACCGGACCTATCGAGTATGCGTTGCCGATTTCACTGCCCATGCCATGTTTGCTCAGAACTAGTCCGAGCGTCGTGAACCAGGCTGCATAAACGAAAAAATTGAAGAAGTTGACTGCGGCGACGCGCGCATAAGTACTCATGCTCTTTCACCCGTTGACGTGGGAACTGCGGAGTTGTCCGAATGTCCCGAGTTTCCTCGGGACTGAGCGATCAGATGGCGCAAGTCTCATCTGAGCGCGGTGCCAGTGTACCTACGTCAAAAATACGTTGTCACTATATGATGACGCTGCGAGCATATAATGTAAACCATAAAAACACAATAAAAACAATGATATACAAATTCATCATACATTTTGTGTGCAGGGAAAATACTTAGTATGCGCTTTAATTGTTAGGGGTGATCGTCCCTGCGTCGTTGTCAGCCGGTGCCGCTTCCCCCTCGAAAGATTACATTTCGGTACAGGTTCCACTGGCTGTTGTATTTCGTAATCTTGGACCGAGAAAATTAAGGGATAACCCTCATACGCTTCGATCCCATCCGGGAAGGCAACGCTCAGTTGCGATGCGCGCCACAGCATTCCCGTCC
>NZ_CAJPGQ010000098.1:0-4500 GCF_905339595.1 Burkholderia sp. BCC1977 | reverse complement strand
GGGTATCAGCTCGTTGTCCACCGGCCTCAGCTCGACCGACAGCTCGGTGGCATCCCTGTCGACCTCGACGTCGACGGGCCTGTCGTCGGCAACCAGCTCGATCAGCTCGCTGTCCACCTCGACCTCGACGGGCATCAGCTCGCTGTCCACCGGCCTCAGCTCGACCGACAGCTCGGTGGCATCCCTGTCGACCTCGACGTCGACGGGCCTGTCGTCAGCAACGAGCTCGATCAGCTCGCTGTCCACGTCGACCTCGACCGGCATCAACTCGCTGTCGACCGGCCTCAGCTCGACCGACAGCACGGTCGCCTCGCTGTCGACTTCGACGTCGACCGGCCTCTCGTCGGCAACCAGCTCGATCAGCTCGCTCTCGACCTCGACCTCGACGGGCCTGTCGTCCGCGACCAGCTCGATCGGCTCGCTGTCCACCGGCCTCAGCTCGACCAACAGCTCGCTCACTTCGCTGTCCACGTCGACCGCGAGCAGCGTCACGTCGCTGTCCACGGGCCTGAGCTCGACCGACAGCTCGGTGGCTTCGCTGTCGACCTCCACGTCGACCGGCCTCTCGTCGGCGACGAGCTCGATCAGCTCGCTGTCCACCTCGACCTCGACCGGCCTGTCGTCGGCAACCAGCTCGATCAACTCGCTGTCGACGTCGACCTCGACCGGCCTCTCGACGGCCACCAGCACGATCCTGTCGCTGTCCACGTCGACCTCGACGGGCCTGTCGACGGCCACCAGCTCGATCACGTCGCTGTCCACCTCGACGTCGACCGCGATCGAAGCCGCGAAGACGCACTACTACAGCGTCAACGACAACGGCACGCAGCAAGGCAACTACGCCAACAACGGCGCGACGGGCGTCAACTCGATCGCAGCCGGCGTGAACGCCAGCGCGGCAGGCGCCAGCAGCGTGGCAGTCGGCGACGGCTCGAACGCGGTGTCGACCGGCGCGGTCGCCATCGGCCAGAACGCATCGGCCACCGGCGGCAAGGCGGTGTCGATCGGCTCCGGCAACACCGCGAGCGGCGACGGCGCGGTCGCGATCGGCGACCCGAGCGTCGCAACGGGCACCGGCGCAGTGGCGATGGGTGCGAACGACACGGCGACCGGCACCGGCGCGGTGGCGCTCGGCAACGCGAACACGGCAACCGGCAACAGCGCGCTCGCCCTCGGCAGCTCGAACCAGGCCACTGCGGACAACACGATCGCGCTCGGCAACCAGGCCGTCGCGAGCGCGACCGGCGCGCAGGCCTACGGCTCGGGTGCGTCGGCGACCGCCGCGAATGCCCTCGCCTTCGGCACGAACGCCACGGCGAACGTCGCGAACTCGATCGCCCTCGGCGCGAACTCGGTCACGGGTACCGCGGTGGGCACCTCGAGCGCCACGATCGGCGGTGTCACGTACTTCTTCGCGGGCACCTCGCCGGTGGGCGTGGTCAGTGTCGGCGACGCAGCCACGGGCACCACGCGCCAGATCACGAACGTCGCGGCAGGCCAGGTATCGGCCACCAGCACGGACGCGATCAACGGCAGCCAGCTCAACGCGACGAACCAGGCGATCACCAGCCTGTCCACGTCGACCGCGTCGAACATCTCGTCGCTGTCGACCGGCATCGGTTCGCTGTCCACGAGCCTCAGTTCGACGAACAGCAGCGTCACGTCGCTGTCCACGTCGACCTCGACGGCGATCAACTCGCTGTCGACGGGCCTCAGCTCGACGAACAGCAACGTCACGTCGCTGTCCACGTCGACGTCGACCGGCATCGGCTCGCTGTCGACCGGCCTGAGCTCGACGAACAGCACGGTAGCGTCGCTGTCGACGGGCGTGACGAACCTCGGCGATCAGGTGAGCCAGTTGTCGACCACGATCAACAACAACACGACGCGCACGGCGAACAACAACGGCATCGCGGCCGACATGAACGGCACCGGCAACGACAAGCCGACCGTCACCGCCGGCTCGAACTCGGTGGCGATCGGCGCGGCGTCGAACGACGGCGGCCGCTCGAACGTCGTGTCGGTCGGCAGCGACACGCAGCAGCGCCAGATCACGAACGTCGCGCCGGGTACGCAAGGCACCGACGCGGTGAACGTGAACCAGCTGACGCAGGTGCAGACGACGCTGTCGACGGCACTGTCGGGCCAGCAGGCGCAGATCAACTCGCTGGGTTCGCAACTGCAGCAGACCGACCAGATGGCGAAGCAGGGTATCGCGGCCGTCGGCGCGATGGCGTCGATCCCGCAGCTCGATCGCGACGCCAACTTCGGGATGGGGGTCGGCACCGCGTCGTTCCTGGGTCAGAAGGCGATGGCGGTCAACATGCAGGCCCGTATCACGGAGAACCTGAAGGCGTCGATCAACGGCGGCTTCAGCGGCGGTCAGAAGGTGATCGGCGCCGGCATGCTGTACCAGTGGAAGTAACCCGTCGCACCGCCACGCCGCCCGGCTCGCGAGCCGGACGGCACCGGGCGGCCCCGACGACAGGACGAGCCCGCCGCGCAACACGTGGCGGGCTTCAGTCAACCCAGGCATTGAGGACGTAACCGTGAACAAACTCGCTCTTGCGCTCGCACTTTCCGCGATGGCCCTCGCCGCGTGCTCGACCGCATCCGGCCCGACCTACAGCGCATCCGAACTGCAGCCGCGCGACGGCGTACGCACCTTCCAGGTGGACTGCCACGGCCTGCTGTCGGGCCCGCAGACCTGCATGAAAGCCGCCCGCAAGATCTGCGGCGACCAGCCGGTGCGCGCCGTCGATTCGGCCCGTGCGCTGCGCGACGGCTCGGATCCCGCGACGCTGGTGTTCCAGTGCGGTGCCGCCCCGGCCGCAGCGGCGTCGGCCGCCGAGCCGGCACCCGCGCCCGCGCCGGCCGCCATCGAACACGTGAACCTCGCGGGCGACGCGCTGTTCGCGACGGGCCTGGCCACGCTCACGCCGGCCGCGCGCGCCTCGCTCGACAAACTGCTGAGCGAACGCGAAGACCGCACGTACACGCAGGTGACGGTCACCGGCTATACGGATTCGGTCGGCAACGACGCCGCCAATCTCGTGCTGTCGAAGCGTCGCGCGGAAACCGTCGCAAGCTACCTGAAGGCGCACGGGCTGAAGGCGCAGTCGGTGTCGGTCACAGGCCGCGGCAGCGCCGATCCGGTCGCATCCAACGCGACGGCCGAAGGCCGCGCGAGCAACCGCCGCGTCGACATCTCGCTGCAGCGCTGAGCAGCCGGCCGTCGCGGCCCCGGCGCCCCCCGCGCCCGCACGCGACGGCCTTGACCGGCAGGGCGCAACCACCCCGTCGGCCCCGCCCTCCCGACCGCACCGCCCCCGCTTCGCCGGGGCCCCGGCTCCCGCGCCGGCGGCTATGTCAAAGTTCGTCAGGCCCCTCCACAAGACGGCGCCTTCCGTGCCACAATCGCCGCAGACAGCTGCCGGGGCGTTCCGCCCGCGTCGCGCGCCGTGCCAGACCCGCCCGACGACACACCGGAATCCGGCGGCCGCCCCGCGATCCGCGCCGCCCGACTCGCATTCCAGCGCGCGCCGGCGCGAACGCAACCACGACAATCCACGGCGCGCCGTTTCGCGGCCACGGCCGGACGCACGACGCCGCAGAGGAAACCAACCGGTGACGGACATCAATCAAGCCGCCTCGGGCGGCACCCGCAAGCAACGGCCGGCCGTCGGCATCTCGCTGTTTGCGCGGGACGGCCAGGCGATCTGGGAAAACGGCATTCACCAGAACATTGCGTTCCTCGCGATGATGCTCAAGCGCTCCGACCGCGTCGGCCCCGTCTATTTCCTGAACGGCGGCGACGCCAACGCGTTTCCGGCCGGCCTCGATCTCGACGGCCTCGACGTGCCGCTCGTGAAGCCTTCCGACGTCACGCACGACCTCGACGTCGTGATCGAGATGGGCGCGCAATTGCCGTTCGAATGGCGCAGGCACATGAAGGCGCTCGGCAAGAAACTCGTCGCCTTCTTCTGCGGGCACGTCTACGCCGGCCTGGGCGAAACGCCGATCTTCGGCAAACCGTCGGGGCACATCTTCAACGACACGCCGTTCGACGAAGTATGGCTGCTGCCGCAGTATGAGAAAACAGGCGCTCCGATGCTGCAAACCATCCTGCGCGCACCGGTGCACCTGATGCCGCATATCTGGTCGCCGTACTTCCTCGATCGCCGCATCGCCGCGCTGGAAGAAGAAGGGGTGACGTTCGGCTATCGGCCCGGCCGCCGCCCGTGGAATCTCGCCACGCTCGAGCCGAACATCTCGGTCGTGAAGTCCTGCCACTACCCGATGCTCGCGTGCGACGAGTTCTACCGCGCGCATCCGGACGCGGTGCAGCATCTGTTCGTCGTCAACTCGATGCACATGAAGGCCCATCCGACCTTCGTGCACTTCGCGAACAGCCTCGATCTCGTGCGCCAGCACAAGGCGACGTTCGAGCCGCGCATCGACCTGCCGGGCTTCATGGCGCGCCACGCGGACGCCGTCGTA
>NZ_CAJPGQ010000097.1:0-5015 GCF_905339595.1 Burkholderia sp. BCC1977 | reverse complement strand
GCCGCTGTCGCGGGTTTCGCTTGGGGAAGCCCGGAAGCTGGTCAGCGGATATCGCGAGATGGTCGGTGACCAGATCGATCCCATCCTCGCACGGCGTGAAGAGCAGCGTCGCCACCGGCTCGATATCTCGACCGATGCCAATGTGACGTTCCGTGACGCGGCTGAATCGTTCATTCGTGCGCGTGAGCCGGAATGGCGAAACCGCAAGCATGTCCAGCAATGGGGCAACACACTAAAGACGTACGCCTATCCCATCATCGGCGATGTGCGCGTGCGCGACATCGACACAGCGATGATCGTGCGTATCCTCCAGCCGATCTGGACCAAAAAGGCAGAGACGGCACGCCGGGTGCGCGGTCGCATCAAGGCAATCCTCGACGCGGAGACCGTGATGGGTCACCGCACCGGCGGCAACCCGGCCCGATACGTCGACCATCTCCAACTGGTGTTGCCGCGCTCGAAGAAGCGTTCGCAGATCAAGCATCATCCAGCACTGCCATGGGAAGACCTGCCGACGTTCATCCGGGAACTGGAGCTTCGTCCCCGACGCGCGGCCCGCGTGCTGCATTTGCTAATCCTCACGGCTACTCGCACGAACGAGGCACGTTTTGCGCGCGTCGACGAATTTGATCTCGACAATCGGCTCTGGAGCATCCCGGGCGATCGTACAAAAAGCGGTCGGCCACTTCGCGTGCCGCTGTGTCAGCGAGCCGTCGAAGTCGTGCGTGCTGCGCTACCGAAGGCCAAATATGGGTATCTTTTCCCCGGCTGCACGGAAGGGCGCCCACTGTCGAACATGGCAATGTTGGCCCTGTTGAAACGCATGTCGTACTCGGGGATCACCGTGCACGGTTTCCGGTCGACATTTCGTGACTGGGTCGCCGAATGCACCGACTATCCGGATTCTTTGGCAGAGGAAGCCTTGGCGCACATCATTACTTCGCCGACGATAGCGGCTTATCGGCGTCGCGATCAGCTCGAAAGGCGTCGGCTCATGATGGAAGACTGGGGGGCGTATTGTTCAAGCGGACGCATGCTTGAAGCGCCAATGGTGCCGGTCATGCCGCAAACGTTCGCTGCCTAAATCGACGCTGCCTCTAGTCTGGAAACGGTGCTGCGGGCCGGGCAGGTTCGCACTCGCCCGGTATCGCGAGTGCGAGGCTGTGTCGTCAGTATGTCGCTTGATCCTGATGCAATGCAGGCTGAATTTCACCGATATCTGGCGGTATCGCTGCTATGCGTGAATAGAGTCGCCGCCGAGACGAACGACATGGATTCCCAAGGACCATGTGTCTTCAACGTTGGGCAGCTAAGGCGAATCTGAATCGCTTGGGCCAGCACGGCTTGATACAGATTCACCGGACCTGCAGCATGAAGCTTCGGGCCCAGAGAGTGTCCGTAGGGCGACCGATCGCTACGCTGCGGTGATCATTCGGCAATCAAGAAGCGATCACGTTTCTTACCCTTAATCCATGACGGTTCGCGGCCACGCCCGCTCCACGTTTTGCCCGTTTTCGGATCCTGATACTTCGGCGTCGCGGGTTGGCTGCCATTAGCGCCACGTGCGCGCTTACGGCCGAAGACCTGTTCCGGCGTGAGACCATACTCTTGAATACGCGCGCGAACTTCTTCGAGCACGGTCTCTAGTTCGGCCTGCCTAGCTTCTTCCGCTTGCACGAGCAGTGCATCAGCCTTGGCTTTCAATTCTTGATAGGTGGCCATTCTTCACTCCACGTGGTTAAAAGAAACAGTATTGAAATGGTCGCTTCGAAGAGTCAAATTCGGCGCAACGCATCGGGTCTGCGACGTTCTTCTATTGTCAGCAGGGCGATTGTAACGATTGCGCGATTTTCTCATCGTTTGGACCCGGAGTCGATCATTTATCGTCTCCGAGGCCGCGAATCTGGTGGAGAAATCGAAACCCGGGCATCGGACTATTGCAGTTGGGTACGCAAATCGCCGACAATCATCAGCTGATTGTCGGGCGGTCGCACGTCGGACACCTATGTGCGGTCAACGGCTCTGATCCGCTTGGGTGGGTCGCGGCCATCTCTATTAGATTACGTCGCAGGCACAATGAGGAGAGCTATTTTTGTGTTCGCCAGGCCGTGTCAAAGAGTAAAACGTCAGGCAAGCAGCGTTATTTTTTTCGAACGAGCGTAACCTCGTGCAACTGATAGACCAACTCTGCGCCCACGCTGTGGCTGGACGTTGTTTTTTTCATAGAGCTAAAATTTGACAGGCGCGTTGATTGCTGATCGGTGCCCCCCAATCTTCATAGTTGACACTGCTGCGTGATGGAACGAAAAAAGACACACCGATTTGGGCGGAATCGATGATTCCGGTTAGCTTGGTGCATCAGCGGTCCGATTTCTCGCGGTGTGTGGAGTACATATCGCCACGTTTAAGGCGGGGCATGCTATGGAGCAACGCGATAATGTTTGGCGTTCGAGAGATACAAGCGCATGCTCGGCACCGGCCTGCGATTGCGAGGCCTTACAGATCCGTTTGCGAAGGGCCGAAACGAAGATTCGTCGTCTCACAAGATGCGTTCAACTGAAAGACGAGAAGCTGTGCGAGCTCGGGAAGGTCCTGGCGAACTCGGCGACCGCACACTATTGCCTTGAAGAGCGATTGCAGCGTGAACTTGACGCGCTGCGGATAGACCTGCCGGCCGACGTGCCGAGCGATCACTACGGTCCCGGTGATGGCAATTCGATGGGAGGCGGTGTAGTCGTTCGCCTGCCTTACGTGACCGCGATCCTCTCAGTTTTGTTCGACGCGATGCATGTGTTCTGGACGGATTGCGATGACGGCCGTCTGCCAAAATCTTCGACTGTCGCTCATGCGATTGATGAACGTCTCGGACTGAGGGCACAGGCAAGAGGCGAAGGTTCACGGACCGGTCAGGCCTACGCGTCCGCCATCCGGCCGGATTGGGTAAAGGATGCGGATAACCGGCATCACCACCGGCGATCCACATCCTAGTTGTAGTCGTGGAAGTCGAGCGCACCAATTCCGGCGGAGCGCGACGGTCCCAGCCGGGACGGGATCTACTGCACGTCTGCTGCGCAACGAGCAGCGCGTGACACCGTTCCCAGCGAGCCTGGAACATTCGGTGTGAGCGGCTGACGCCACGTGATTGAAGATCGGAGACTATCGAGATCGGATCCAAGGTTGGCGAACGCGACGGGCGTGAGATCAATGGCACAAACCACGAACGGAGAGGTGGCGGTCTCCGAATTTGATCCCACATACTGAAGATCGAGGCCAAAGCGACGATACAGTCGTGCGATGGCGCGGGTGACGACACCAATGATGCGGGTCGCGCCGAGGGATGCCGCGACGGCCATGACATAGGGAAAGAGTTGCATGCCCGAGCCGGCGAAGCGCGATAGCTCCCATACGGTGGGCGAGGAGGGAAAGTCGAGGTTCGACGATCGAGGAAGTAATTCTCGGAGCAGGTACGGGGCGGTAGTTGGCATCAGGCGTGCGCAACCACATATCTGCCCTTCGGAAGTGAGTTCAACAATCTGAATGGTGTTTTTGCCATCGAAGTGATCCCATTCGATTGTTTCATTTTCCTTCATATCGGGTAGCGGCCAGCCGAGGCGGCGCACGAACACGTCGTACCGGAACGCGCCGAGTCTGTCACGAAGTTCAAGCGGCAAGTCGCTCAACCCACCCGCGATAATGAATGGCATTTGCGTTCTCCATCGTTTATTGATGGGCGTCACCCTATCAAGTCGGAACAACAGCTGGAACTAGTTAGGTAGGGAGGAGGTGCAAATGGATATAGGTCACGCATTATCCGCGTGCGATTGAAGATCTCCGGCTGATCCAGAATTACTCACTATATGGGATTCGAGGGGCTCGGGAGCATGGTTAAATCATGCCAGCGACGCGTTCACAATTGTTCGGGAAATTTAGGCTGGAAATTAGATGGCTAATCAAGTAGACCGTAATTGGAGGCAATGACGGCGGCTGCTATTCTGCTATTCACGTTCAGGACCTTCATTGCTTCAGCGATATGATATTCGACGGTATGGCGGGATATTTCGAGAATCATGCAGATATCCGCCGATGTTTTGCCTTGTGCGACCCATGAAAGACATTGGCGCTGACGCGGGGAAAGCTGAATGAACGCCTTCGGATGGGGAGGAGCGAACCGATCCAGCTCCAAACGAAATAGATTGCTAATTACGCTCGCAAGCTGCCGGCTCGTCCCTGCATTGATACGGTATGACGGCCCCGCGAGGTTGATGAGCAAAACACTGCCCCCGATCTCACGAATTGGAATACTCAGCCCATTTTTGAGTCCTGCATCGCATGCTTCCACGAGCACATGTCGCTCAGCATGGTTCAAGTCGGTAATGTCGCCCCAGCGATAAGGTCCTGGGGAAGTAAAAGCTACTCGATGTACGGGGTCAACGGGGCCGTAGTCGTGCTGTAGATAGTGCTGCACCCAGTTACTGGGATAATGCGAGCAGATTGCCTCCATAGACATGCTAGGTCGAGAGCGAATGCAAGTCAGGGAGATCCGTGTGACGGCGTAACATGGAAAACCCAATGGAAGCACCGCATTGCCAAGCAAGTCAGAAAGCGAAGAAATATCCTTTGCATCGGTAAAAAGAGACAGGATTGGCGCCATTCGGGTGGCTAATGTGACATTCCATGGTGGTGGCTTGGACGCTTTTTTGCTTATGTGATGCCGAAATCGCGTTCTCATGACTTTATCTCACTTATTTCCTAGTGGTATTCAAGAGAAATGCTGGAGCAGAGTGCCAGCACTGTGGTAGCGACTTCGGCAAGCGGTATGGTAGTGGGATGCTGAATACCGGCGCACCCGCTATGCAATGGCCGACGTCGGAGGTTTCGTCGAGATGGACGTTGGGGGCGTAGCTAGTGTCGAGTCTAATGGTTGAAATTGGAACGTCATCCAATAGATTGTAATAATTTAATACGCGATTTTTTTAAAGTCACCTTCCCGAACGAGAACGATATTGCGACGTATT
>NZ_CAJPGQ010000096.1:0-5139 GCF_905339595.1 Burkholderia sp. BCC1977 | reverse complement strand
CGTCGCGAAGTATGCCTCATCCGGCGTCTGATCCGCCAGGCTCGAATGGGGCCGTTTCCGGTTGTACAAGTTGATGTACTCGCCGATGGAGCGCCGGGCATGGCTGACCGACTCGTACGCTTTCAGGTAGACCTCTTCGTACTTGATGCTTCGCCCCCCCGTTCGACGAACACGTTGTCGCGCCAGCTTCCCTTGCCGTCCATCGACAGCCGGATGCCTCGGCCCAATACGGCTTGCGTGAACGCGTTCGCCGTGAACTGACTACCCTGATCGGTGTTCACAATGTCGGGCTGCCCGTAGCGCGCGAACGCTTCCTCGAGCGCCTCGACGGCGTGCACCGCTTCCAGCGTGATCGCCACCCGGTGCGAGAGCACCTTGCGACTCGACCAATCCACTACCGCCGTCAGGTACACGAAGCCTCGCGCCATCGGAAGTGGAGTAAGAGACAGGGCGTAGTCGAACTATTTCCCTGCCTCTCCTCCCCGAACCGGACTTGCACCTCTCAGCGCATCCGGCTCTCCGTTCAAGCGTTGCTCATAGCAAAGGCGACATCGGCATAGCGCGATTCGATGGTGTTGCGTGTCTCATCGCGCAGAATGTACGGATTTTCCGATGGCGAACGCCACCTAAATTGGCCTTTCCGACTGGTGACCAGGCGCCGAAGCGCCACCGTCCCATACCAACCTCGACTGTCTTGGCCCTGCAGCACTCATGTCGCAGCCTGTCCCGGCTCCGGTGCCCGGATGTAATCGCGCATCAGCGATCTGAACCCGCGCCGATACCTGCGCGCGAGCCAGTATCCAAGTTTCCAGAAGACCGTGCGGTCTAGTTTTCTAAACATGGTGGCCGTGAAGTCGGTGTATTGGTAGAAGGCGGCCCAGCCGGCGATCTGCCGGTTCAGGCTTGCCATCAAGTCCATCCGGTTCATGCCGTAATTGCCCGACAGTTGCTTGACCAGTCTCCCGGCAAAGCCCCGATACTTCTCCCATGGAATCGTCGTTACCGGCCGCATGCGACCACGTGATCCACGCTTGCGGATGATGCGATGACCGAGGAAGACGAAGCCGTCGTTCACATGCGTGATATGGGTCTTTTCCATATTCAGCGTGAGCTTCAGTTCTCCTTCGAGGAATCCACGGCATGCTTCGCGTACTGCCTCGGCATGTTCGCGAGTCCCCTTGACCACGATCACAAAGTCATCCGCGTACCGACAGTAGGACACTGCTGGTTTCCATTGCCGGTTTTCTCGCACAGTAATCGGACGCTGCTTGAGAATCGCGAAGTTCCACGCCCACCGATCTTTCCGCACCTTCTTGTTCAGGTAGTTCCTTTCCATCCACGTATCGAATTCGTGCACATGATGTTGGACAGCAGCGGCGAGATGACGCCGCCTTGAGGAACGCCTTCGCTCGCAGCACGAAACAGATCACGATCAACACAGCCCGCTTTGACGAACTTCCAGAGCAGGGCAAGGAAGCGCTGATCGGCAACCCGCTTGCGGATTCCCTTCAGCAGCAAACGACGATGAACGGTGTCGAAGTAGCTGGTGAGGTCTCCCTCGATGACCCAGCGTCCGGCGACACTTTGTTCACCACTGTCCTGCAACTGAAGCTTCACCGTGCGAATCGCGTGATGTACGCTACGGGCAGGTCTGAAGCCATATGAAACCGGATGGAAATCGCTCTCCCATATCGGTTCCATCGCCATCAGCATGGCCCGTTGCACGATCCGATCCTGCAGGCTCGGAATGCCGAGCGGCCTGAGCTTGCCGTTCGCTTTCGGTATGTACCGCGTCGTGCAGGCAGCGGACTATACGAGCCCGCCAACAGCTCTTCACGTATCGTCGCCAGTTCATGTTGGAGATTCGCTTCCATCATGCGCTTGTCGATCCCGTCCACGCCCGGTGTGCGGGCTCCGCTGGATGCCAGCGTAATGCGAGCCGCTTCACTCAGCCAATCCCTGTCGGCAATCAGTCTCAGGAGTCGATCGAACTTGCGTTCTTTGTTCTCCGCCGACCACGTCGCCAGTTTGCTTTGCATTTCGCTGATTATCAAAGGTCTTCACCTCATTGCGGTCAGTTAATCAACCCAGCAAACCACTTCAACTGCCTCCCCTTGCCATGTGGCCGGCTTTCCCGACCTCAGACTACTACGGAGGCTCCGCCAGCCTGCACGTCATCGGGGACACACTCCCTTGGCATCCGTGCAGACCTTCCCCAGTTCACATGCTGGACTCAACGCATGGGCGAGGTTGCCTGTCGCAGTCTTTATCCTTGCTTGCCGCAAGTCGTCGCGAACATCCCGGTCTAGCTGCGCGCCCCCCGTGATTCCTTGCTGTCCGGCATACATGTCCAGTCAGCATTCGTGCCGCCGAGCCATACGTGTGACCAGCGGCAGTTCGCACCTGCCCGTAAAGCGGTGTGGGCAGGGGTGACACTTCAACCCTCAGATGCGGTTTAACAGGTTCGTGTTCCTCAACCGTCCCACGCTCAGCCTGGAGGCCCATCTTGGCGTAACCGCTTCGCCGCAAGCCCCGTTTCCCACGGACTACGTCACCTTGCCAGTGTCGGCAAGTCACCGCCGCTTCGGCTCACTTCCTCTCGCAGCAGAGGAAGGGCATGCTCCGGCACTGCAACGTCAACTCCTCCGGAGTCCTGCATTCCAAACATGCTCAAGCAGCTTCACCTCCGTACGGGCGGGCTACGCTGGCTGGGCGTACTGTACGTGATGTCGCCGCACCAGGCCTGATTGGGCGCGGTCACTGAGAAATCCTGGCTCAACAAATTCGGCGCGACAGGCAAGTCGTGCTTCGAATTCGTCGTGGCCTTGAACCGGCGTTTCTGCTTGCAGCTCAGTCCCAGTTTTTTGCGCAGCCGCCTGATCCGGTGCACGCCGATTCGCACGCCACGTTCATCGAGATGTTGCTTCAGGCACTCGGGCCCAAAGCTTTCCCGAGTTCGCTGATGTGCCGCAAGTACCTCCGCTTCCAGGCGAGGCTCCTGCTGCGTTCTTTCGGACGGATCGCGCTTGCGCCACGCATAGTAGCCGCTCACCGATACACCCAGCACGCGGCACATCGGCGGCACGGGATAGTCCTGTCGCATTTGTTCGATCACGCCGTACTATTGCAACGACGAACGACACCGCAATGCGCGCGGCAAAGCACTGTAGCGGAAAGGACTAAAACCACTCATTGCGCATATCGAAGGGAACCATGTTGATTTCGCGAAGCAACTTGGTTGTTGGCGCGATTTGCGGGAGGTCCCATTCGATGTAGTAACGCGCAGCCTGGAGCTTGCCCATGTAGTAGTTGCGATTGTCTTCGTGCTGCGAGGTGGCGAGGCGCCGGGCGGCCGCGAGCGCCTGCCAAAGCCACAGCCACGCGACAACGACGCGTCCGAAGCAGTCGAGGTAGAGCGTCGCGTTGGCAAGCCCGCGGTCTGGGTCTCGCGCTAGCATAGGCAACAGCGTTTCAGTGGTTGTCGCCAAGTCAGAAAATGCGACGCTGACCGCTTTCGCCAAGTCGGCCAGCGAGGAATCATTTTCGGCCTCTAGGACCACGGCTTCCACTTTCTCGCGAAGCATAGCGAGCGCGGCCGCGCCGCCTTTGCCGCTAACCTTTCGGCCCAGCAGATCGAGACCGTGAATTCCTTCCGTACCCTCGTGAATCGGATTGAGGCGCTGATCTCGATAGAACTGTTCTACGGGGAACTCTCGGATATAGCCGGACCCTCCCAACACCTGGATTGCCATATCGTTGGAATGGCAGCCATACTTGGACGGCCACGACTTCACAATCGGCGTCAGCAGCGAGAGCAACTGTCCGGCGTGGTGGCGCTCCTCCGGATCAGGGTGTGTGCGCTCGTCTTCGAACAGGGAACTGGCATAGAAGCATAGCGCCAAAGCGCCTTCGGCATAGGCCTTTTGCGCCAGCAGCATACGCCGCACGTCGGCATGCTCGACCAATAGAACCTGACGCGTGGCAGGATCACGATTGGATGGCAACCGTCCTTGCGGCCGCTGGCGCGCGTAGGAAAGAGAATGCTGCAGGCCCATGCTTGCCATGGCGGCGGCGCCAAGTCCGACGCCGATGCGAGCCTCGTTCATCATCTGGAACATACAGGCCAGGCCCTGTCCCTCCCGGCCCACGAGGTAACCTACAGCGCCACCATTCTCACCAAAACTCAGCACGGTCGAGGACGCGTTACGGGCTCCCATCTTGTGCAGGAGGCCAGCCAGAGCGACATCGTTGCGCGCACCAAGCGTGCCATCGTCGTTTAACAGATACTTCGGGACGAGAAAGAGGGAGATGCCCTTGACGCCCGGCCCTGAATTCCGCGTTTTCGCGAGCACCATGTGCACGATGTTCTCAGTCAAATCGTGCTCGCCGGCACTGATGAACATCTTTTGTCCAAAGATGCGATAGGTGCCGTCCGGCTGTGCCTCCGCCCGGGTTCGAATGTCTGCCAACGCAGATCCCTGGCCCGGCTCGGTAAGCGCCATCGTACCGGTAAAGTCGCCGTCCATCAGCCGGTCGAGATACTGGTGCTTCTGGTCCTCGGTGCCAAAGCTGCGGATCAATTCGATGACGCCGAGTGTCAGAAAGTAGTAGCCGCAACTACCCGCGTTGGCTGCGAGAAAGTGGCCCATCATCGCTCTGACGACGACTTCCGGCAGTTGCATGCCACCTTCCTCGGCGCTTGCACGAGCCCTCAGAAAGCCCGCGTCGCGCATCACGTCCCACGCAATTTTCGTTTCTGGGATCAGTCGGACCCCGTCGCCATCAAGCGTTGGCTCGTTGGCGTCGCCCTTTTGATAATGATTGAGTAAATACCTTTTAGCAATTTCGCGTGCCGAATTAATCGTGGCGTCGAAAACCTCGCGGGAATGGTCCTGGTAGCACTCGCGCTTGAGAAGACTCTCCGTGTCCAGGAGTTCGTATAAGAAGAATGCAATGTCGCGTTCGTTGAGCATGGCTGATCCGAATGAAAAGAGTGTCCGCCACGACGCTGGCGAACGATTTATCCTCAAACGCTAGCGCAGCCGTACCTAATGGGCTTGCGTCAGTTGGCTGCGCGTTCCGGTCGGCCTCGTAAATTTCGGCCTGCCAGAAAACAAAGCGCAGACGAGAGGGTTGGCC
>NZ_CAJPGQ010000095.1:0-5305 GCF_905339595.1 Burkholderia sp. BCC1977 | reverse complement strand
AGGCGCCTGCAGCGATCGGACGGCGGCGCGGCCGTGCGCCTAGTGATGGAGGACGGCCAAACCTATTCGCATCCGGGCGTGCTGCTGTTCTCGGGGATCACCGTCGATCCGACGACAGGCACGGTCACGTTGCGGGTGATCTTCCCGAACCCGAACGGCGAGTTGCTGCCCGGTATGTTCGTGCGTGCGCAGCTCGATGACGGCGAGGACGCGAACGCGCTGCTCGTCCCGCAGCTCGCAGTCACGCGCGCGTCCGACGGCAGCGCGAGCGTGTGGGTGGCCGATGCGACGAATCATGCGCGGCAGGTGAGCGTGCAGGCCGATCAGGCGTACGGCGATCGCTGGATCGTCACACGTGGGCTCAACGCGGGTGACCGTGTGATCGTCAGCGGGCTGCAGCAGGTTCGGGCCGGCACGGCGGTCCAGGCGGTTACGGAGCCGGCCGGTGCGGCATCGGGCGCGTCGGGCAAGGCGGCCGACGCCACAGGCGTCGCGTCGTCCAACATCAAGTCGTAGGCGGGGGCGGCATGGCAGCTTTCTTTATCAGGCGACCGATCCTCGCATGGGTGATCGCAATCGTCATCATGCTGATCGGCGGCGCAGCAACGACGACACTTCCCGTCGAACAGTATCCGACGATTGCGCCGCCATCCGTGCAGGTGACGGCAACCTATCCGGGCGCGTCCACCGACACGGTGGCCGCGACGGTCACGCAGGTGATCGAGCAGAAACTGAGCGGCATTGACAATCTGCAGTACATGTCGTCGAAGAGCAGCTCGACCGGCCAGGCGACGATCACGCTGACGTTCCGTCCGGGCACGGATCCAGACATTGCGCAGGTGCAGGTACAGAACAAGGTCAGCCAGGCGAGCGCTTCGCTGCCGGAGACGGTCCAGGAGCAGGGCGTGCAGGTCGCGAAGTCGTCGAGCGACTTTCTTATGATCGTCGCGCTGTCGTCGCCGGGGGGCTCGCTGAACTCGATCGATCTCGGCAACGTGATCGCGACGCAGATCGAGGATCCGCTGACCCAGATCAGCGGTGTCGGCGACGTCACGCTGTTTGGCGCACAGCACGCGATGCGGATCTGGCTCAACCCGGTAAAGTTGCACGGCTTAGGGCTCGCGACGTCCGACGTGACGACCGCGATCACGAACCAGAACGTGCAGTTGTCGGTCGGTGAACTGGGCGGCGCGCCCGCGACGGACTCGCAGGCGATCAACGCGACAATCTCGTCGTCGAGCCTTCTGACCACCGCGTCGCAGTTCGGCGACATCCTGCTGCGCGTGAACAGCGACGGTTCGCGGGTGCGGCTGAAGGACGTCGCGCGCGTCGAGGTGGGCGGCGATTCCTACGACACGTCGTCGCGGCTCGATGGCAAGCCGGCCGCCGCGGTCGCGGTGAAGCTGTCGACCGGCGCGAACGCGATGGCCGTCGCGAAAGCGGTGCGGGCGAAGCTCGAGGAACTGCGCCCGCAACTGCCGAAGGACATCGCGATTGCTTACCCGTACGATTCGACGCCGTTCGTCAGGATCTCGATCGTGGAAGTTGTGAAGACGCTCATCGAGGCGGTGATCCTCGTCTTCCTCGTGATGTACCTGTTCCTGCAGAACTTGCGCGCGACGCTGATTCCGACGATCGTCGTGCCGGTCGCGCTGCTCGGCACGTTCGGAGTGATGTCGGCGATCGGCTTCTCGATCAACGTGCTGTCGATGTTCGCGATGGTGCTCGCGATCGGCCTGCTCGTCGACGACGCGATCGTCGTCGTCGAGAACGTCGAGCGGATCATGGCCGAAGAGAAGCTCGATCCGAAGGCTGCGACGAAAAAGGCGATGGGGCAAATCACCGGCGCGCTCGTCGGCGTGACGACCGTGCTGACCGCCGTATTCATCCCGATGGCGTTCTTCTCGGGTTCGACGGGCGCGATCTACCGGCAGTTCTCGGTGACGATCGTGTCCGCGATGGTGTTGTCCGTGCTGCTCGCGATGACGCTCACGCCGGCGCTATGCGCGACGCTGCTCACGCCGGCCGGTGTCGAGCATCATGCGCGGCGCGGCCTGCTCGGTGCGTTCAACCGGCTGTTCGACGCGAGCAATACACGCTACAGCGCGACGCTCGCGCGCGTCGTCGCGAAGCCCGTGCGCTGGATGCTCGCGTATGGATTGATCGTCGGCGTGGTCGGCCTGCTGTACGCGACGCTGCCGTCGGCGTATCTGCCCGACGAGGATCAGGGTTCGTTCATGGTGTCGATCTCCACGCCGGTCGGCACGCCCGCATCGAAGACGCTGAAGACGGCAGAGGCGGTCGAACAGTATCTGAAGAAGCAGCCGGCCGTCACGCAGGTGATGATGATCAGCGGCTTCAGCTTCAACGGGCAGGGGCAGAACAACGCGCTTGCATTCGTACAGATGAAGGACTGGGGCCAGCGCAGGTCGAACGACAGCGTACAGGCGGTGATCGCGCGCGCCAATGCGGAACTGGGCAAGCACCGCGACGCGCAGATCTTCGCGATGAACCAACCCGCCATTCACGGGCTCGGTACGCAGAACGGCCTCGACTTCGAGATCGAGGATCGATCCGGGCAGGGGCATGACAAGCTGATGAAGGTGCGCAACCAGTTGATCGCGCTCGCCGCGAACGAGCCGTCGCTGGCGATGACGCGCGCGGCCGGGCTGGAGGACACGCCGCAATTGCACGTGGACATCGATCGCGAGAAGGCCAGCGCGTTCGGGCTGTCGGTCGCCGATGTCGACGACACGCTGCAAACCGCATTCGGCTCGTCGTACGTGAACAACTATGTCGATACAGGGCGGATTCAGAAAGTATACGTGCAGGCGGATGCACCTTACCGAATGATGCCGGACGACATCGGGCAATGGTATGTGCGTGCGAGCTCGTCGTCGAGTTCGTCTTCAGGGTCGACGTCGACGAGCTACGACGGGCAGATGGTGCCGTTCTCCGCGTTCGCAACGAGCCGCTGGACGTTCGGGCCGCCGCAGATCGAGCGCTATAACCGCACGCTCGCGATGGAGATGAGTTCGGAGCCCGCGCGCGGCGTCAGCACGGGGCAGGCAATGGCGGCCGTCGAAAGAATCGCGAAGCAGCTGCCGGCCGGCTTCGGCATCGAGTGGACTGGCCAGTCGTATCAGGAGGTGCTGGCGGGTTCGCAAGCGACCTATCTGTACGCGATTTCGCTGATCGTCGTGTTCCTGTGCCTTGCCGGCTTGTACGAGAGCTGGTCGGTGCCGCTAGCGGTGATCTTGGTCGTGCCGATCGGCGTGCTCGGTGCGCTGCTCGGTGCGCATCTGCGCGGGCTGTCGAACGACGTGTACTTCAAGGTCGGCCTGCTGACGACGATTGGACTGTCCACGAAGAACGCGATCCTGATCGTCGAGTTCGCCAAAGAGCTCCAGGCGCAGGGGCGTGGCCTAATCGCCGCGACACTGGAGGCCGCGCATCAGCGGCTGCGCCCGATCCTGATGACCTCGCTCGCATTCGTGTTCGGCGTGTTGCCGCTCGTGGTCAGCACCGGCGCGGGATCGGCCGCGCGCCATGCGATCGGCACGGGCGTCGCTGGCGGGATGATCGCCGCGACTATCCTCGCGATCTTCTTCGTGCCGGTGTTCTTCATCGTCGTACGCAAACTGTTCAAGGAGCACGGCCACGCGGCGGACGGCGCGCAGGTCGCAAAGGACGAAGCATGAAACTGAAATTCCTGTCGATGGTCTGCGCGCTCGCGCTGTGTGCGTGCTCGCTCGCCCCAGTCTATGTCCGCCCGGCGTCGCCTGTTGCGAGCGCGTGGCCGACGGGCGACGCGTATCGCCCGGACGCGGCGTCGGGTACGGCCGCGGCCGACATCGGCTGGCGCGAATTCTTCCGCGATGCGCGGCTGCAGAAGCTGATCGGCCTCGCGCTGGAGAACAACCGCGACATGCGCGTCGCCGCGCTGACGGTCGCCGAATACGAAGCGGAGTATCGGGTCACCCGCGCGGCGCTGGCGCCGAGTGTCGATGCGACCGGCTCGATGACGAACTCGCGTTCCGACGGCGCGATCAGCCGCTCCAATAGTGTGTCGGTTGGCACGACGTCCTGGGAGATAGATTTCTTCGGGCGTCTCGGGAGCCTGAAGCGGCAGGCGCTCGAAACCTATCTGGCCAGCGACGCGTCGCGGCGCAGCACGCAACTGAGTCTCGTCGCGACCGTGGCGACGGACTACCTGCAATTGCTGTCGGACGAGGCGATGCTGAAGATCGCGACTGACACGACGGCGGCCGACCAGCAGACCTACGAACTGACCCTGTCGATGCTGAAGATCGGCAGTTCGTCGTTGCAGGACGTGCGCTCCGCGCAGACGACGCTCGCCAGTGCGCGGGCAAGCGTCGCCTCGTACACGCGCGCGGTTGCACAGGACCGAAACAACCTCGCCGCGGAGATCGGTTGCGCGCTGCCGGCGGATCTGGCCGGCGGTTCGACTCTGCTCGATAGCGACACGATGCTCGCCGATGTCGGCGCTGGCGTGCCGTCGGACCTGTTAGTGCGCAGGCCCGATATCGTCGAGGCAGAACACACGTTGAAGGCGGCGAACGCGAACATCGGTGCGGCGCGCGCGGCGTTCTTCCCGAAGATCGAACTCACTGCGACGGCTGGCACGGCAAGCTCGACCCTGTCGCAGCTATTCAAGGCGGGAACGGGCGCGTGGGCATTCGCGCCGACGGTCACGATGCCGATTTTCGATTACGGCAGCAACAAGGCGTCGCTCGACGTGGCGAAGATCGATAAGGATATCGACGTCGCGAACTACGAGAAGGCCATCCAGACTGCGTTCAAGGAGGTGTCTAATGCGCTGGCCGGCCGAGCGACCTACGTTGCGCAGCTCGACGCGGATCGCGACTACGTGAAGTCGGCACAAGACTACTACATGCTCGCGCAGGCGCGCTATAAGGCGGGAACCGACAGCTACCTGACGCTGCTCGATGCCCAGCGCACGCTGTACACCGCGCAGCAGTTGCTCGTCACGGACCAACTCGCGAAGCTGTCGAATCTCATTACGCTCTACAAGGTGCTCGGCGGCGGTTGGACAGAGACGAGCAGCACCGCATAGAGCGGGTGGAGAAAGGATCGGTAGGATTTTGGCGACGAAAAGATGAAACGAAATATTGGTTAATTTCCTTTAAATCCTGACGGATGCGCCCGGTAGGCCTATCAGGCTTAGTGCGAGCTGCATTCCAGGAGCAGAAGTCGGTAATCGAAGGTAAACATGCTTCGATCAAGTTTTGAGAGCATACGCATCGTTGTAAACCGCTCTTAG
>NZ_CAJPGQ010000094.1:0-5354 GCF_905339595.1 Burkholderia sp. BCC1977 | reverse complement strand
GGCTCGATGGCCGGGTTTTTTTATTGTGCGGCGGGCGTCGCTCAGAACTGCCACCACGACTTCTTCGTGCCGGGGCGCGAGTGGCCGGTGATGTACGGGCTGTCCGGGAAGGTCCCGGCGAGCACGCGCTTCGTGTCTTCCGCGAGTTGCGGCTGGTCCAGCTTGCCGTACGACAGGATCATGATGTGCAGCGCGTCCTCGATCGCCGGCGCGCCCTTGTAGTCCTTGATCGCGAGCTGCGCGCGGTTGATTGCCGCGACATAGGCGCCGCGCCGATAGTAGTAGTCGGCCGCGTGCACTTCGTGCGAGGCGAGCGCGTTGACGATGTAGCGCATCCGGGCGGCGGCGTCGGGCGCGTACTTGCTCTTCGGGTAGCGGTCGACGACGACCTTGAACGCGTCGTACGATTCGCGCAGTGCCTGCGGATCGCGCTCGCTCATGTCCTGGCCGGAGAAGCGGCCGAACAGGCCGAGATCGTCGTTGAAGTGGATCATCCCCTTCAGGTAGTACGCGTACGGGATATCCGGGTGATCCGGGTGCAGCTGGATGAAGCGGTCGACGGCCTGGTCGGCGGCGGCCGCTTCGTTGTCCTTCCAGTTGCAGTACGCGACGTTGATCTGCGCCTGTTGCGCGAAATGGCCGAACGGATCGCGGCCTTGCAGCGATTCGAAATATTTCGCGCACTTGCCCCAGTCGCCGCCGGACAGTGCGTCCTGGGCCTCTGAGTATAATTTGTTGTTCGACCAGGTAGCCGTCTCGTCCTGCTTCTGCGGCAAGCCGTGGCAGCCGGCGATGAGGGCCGCGGCCGCTACCACCGCAGCTCGGGCGGCGACGGTCTTGGCCGTACGTTTGGTCGAATTCATCATGCTCGCATGTCCTAGCTTCAAGTCTCGGTGACCCAGTCTAAATGACCCGTTCAAGTTCGCAGAATGCCCCGCGGGGCAAGTCAAATCGCGAAGATTATAGCCCAAGCGATCGGCCCGCCGACGCTGCGTCGGGGGAATCCCCCGATGACGATCTGGCTGCAGGCGCGATGCAGCCGCCTGTCGTGCCGTCCGCGGCGGCCGACGAGACGCCGCGCGTCGTCGAAGTGCCGCTGTCGCTCGCGGGTGAACGCCTCGACAAGGCGCTCGCCCAACTGTTCCCCGAATTCTCCCGCAGCCGCCTGCAGAGCTGGATCGAGGCGCAGCGCGTGCTGGTCGACGGCGCGCCGGCGAAGATCCGCCAGCCGGTGCCGCTCGGCGCCAGGATCGAGCTCGTGCCCGACCTGCTGCCGGAGCAGCTGGCGTTCACGCCGGAGCCGGTGCCGCTCGACGTGATCTACGAGGACGACGCGCTCGTCGTCATCAACAAGCCGGCGGGCCTCGTCGTCCACCCGGCTGCCGGCAACTGGAGCGGCACGATCCTCAACGGCCTGCTGCACCGCTACGGCGACGCGGCGGCCGGCCTGCCGCGCGCGGGTATCGTGCACCGGCTCGACAAGGAGACGTCCGGCCTGATGGTGGTTGCGCGCACGCTCGCCGCGCAGACGGACCTCGTGCGTCAGCTGCAGGCGCGCGCGGTGAAGCGCCGCTATTTCGCGCTCGTGTGGGGCATGATGCCCGAAGACGGCACGATCGACGCGCCGATCGGCCGCGATCCGCGCGAGCGCACGCGCATGGCCGTCGTCACCGGCGCGTCGGGCAAGCCCGCGCGCACGCATTTCCGCACGGTTGACACATGCATGTGGCAACGTCAGCCGGTTTCCGCGATCCAGTGCGACCTCGAAACCGGCCGCACGCATCAGATCCGCGTGCACTGCTCGCATGTCGGGCATCCGCTGCTCGGCGATCCGGTGTACGGGCGCGCGCGCGGCAAGCGCTCGGTCGCGCCGCTGCCGGACGGGTTCGCGCGGCAGGCGCTGCACGCATGGCGGCTCGGCCTCGTGCATCCGGTCACGGGCAAGACGATGCAGTGGCGTTGCCCGTTGCCGGACGACATGAACGCGCTCGTCGCGGCGCTCGGCTTCGGGCAGGGCGAAGAGGAATTCGACGACGAAGACGGTGTCTACGACGATGACGATTTCGCCGGCGATTATCGCGATCACGACGAGGATCGCGACGAGGATTACGACGATGAGGAGGAGTGAGTGCCGATGACGAACCTGGCGCCGTTGACGTGGCAGGACTGCGTGCAGCCCGACTGGCAGGTGGCGCCGCGCGTGCGCGCGCTGATCACGACGCGCGACGGCGGCGTGAGCGAAGGCCCGTACGGGCGCTGGCAGGACGGCGCCGCATTGCCGGGCGGGATGAATCTCGGCCTGCATACCGGTGACGATCCGGCCCATGTCGCCGCGAATCGCGCGCGCTTGCTCGCGCTGGCGGGCCAGTCGCGCGCGGCATGGCTCGAGCAGGTTCACGGCGCGCAGATCGTGCGTGCGGACGAGGTGATCGAAGCCGCACCGGGTGCCGCGGCGCCCGTGCAGGCCGACGCGAGCGTGACCGACCGCGCGGGCGCGGTCTGTGTCGTGATGGTCGCGGATTGCCTGCCGGTCTTGCTGTGCGACGCGCAGGGCCGGGCGGTGGGTGCCGCGCACGCAGGCTGGCGCGGGCTCGCGGCCGGCATCGTCGAGCAGACCGCGGCCCGCGTCGCCGCGCTCGCCGGCGGCGCGACGGATGCGCTCCATGCGTACCTCGGGCCCGCGATCGGCCCGCAGGCGTTCGAAGTCGGCGCCGACGTGCGCGAGGCGTTTCTCGACACCGCTCCGCAGTCGGAGCATGATGGGACGCGGCAAGCGTTCGTCGCGATCGACGGCGCGCCCGGCAAGTACCTCGCCGACCTCCCTGCGCTCGCGCGCCTGCGCCTCGCGCGCGCAGGCGTGGCGCACGTGAGCGGTGGGACCGCCTGCACGGTCACCGAACACGCGCGCTTCTATTCGTACCGGCGCGACCGCGTGACCGGCCGCATGGCGGCGGCGATCTGGCTGGCCGATTGACGGCTGACCCCGAGTCCGTGCGCGCGGTTTTGTTGCGTTGCGAAATCGGGTTATCTCGATATTGACGCGGCAATGCGGTGTTGCATGGACAACCGAATGAATAATCGCGAAGTCAAGTCGACCAAAATGTTTTATGTTTCGCCGGAAGCCTTGTCCCGCTTGTTGCGCGCGGATTATCTCCGAGCAGAAATGTTCAGTGGTTTGATGCAGCGCTTCACATGGGGAAAACGATAATGATAAAAATACCGCACTGCGGCAGAATCTGGAGACGCCTCTCCAGAGCATGACGGCCCGGCTCGCAACCGGCACGCCGCGCGCGAGCAGGATTTCACGATTGACGCTCACGAATCACCGGTAAGGCAGGTAATGACAGCATCGAAAAATTCGTCGACGTCCGCTCAGGCGGGCACTTTCGCGGGCAGCACCGGATTCGACCAGGCTACCCAGCCGATGCAGCAGATGTTCGAGGCATGGTTGAACGCCTGGCGCGGTTTCGCCGATCCGGCACGCGCCGCAACGGCGGCGACCACGGCGAATCCGTTCGCCGCATTCCAGTTCCCGACATCAGTTCCGTTCCAGATGCCGTCGATGCCCGATCTGGGCGCCTTCGGCGGCCTCGCATCGCCGTTCGCGGGGCTGAAGCTGCCGGTTGCCGCGATCCCGGCGGAACGGCTCCAGCAGCTGCAGGCCGACTATGCGCGCGACTGCATGACGCTGATGCAGCAGGCTGCCGCGGCGAAGCTCGAGTCGCCCGAGCTGAAGGACCGCCGCTTCAGCGCGGATGCGTGGAAGGCGTCGCCCGCGCATGCGTTCGCGGCTGCATGGTATCTGCTCAACGCGCGCTACCTGCAGGAACTGGCCGACGCGCTCCAGACCGATCCGAAGACGCGCGAACGCATCCGTTTCTCCGTCCAGCAATGGACGGCCGCCGCCGCGCCGAGCAACTTCCTCGCGCTCAATCCCGATGCCCAGAAATCGATCCTCGAGACGCAGGGCGAAAGTCTGCGGCAGGGGATGATGAACCTGCTCGGCGACATGCAGCGCGGCAAGATTTCGCAGACCGACGAATCGCAATTCGTGGTCGGCAAGAACCTCGGGTGTACCGAAGGCGCGGTCGTCTACGAGAACGACCTGATCCAGCTGATCCAGTACACGCCGAAGACGGACAAGGTGTTCGAGCGGCCGCTCCTGATCGTGCCGCCGTGCATCAACAAGTTCTACATCCTCGACCTGCAGCCCGAGAATTCGCTCGTCGCGCATGCGCTGTCGAACGGCCATCAGGTGTTCCTCGTGTCGTGGCGCAACGCCGATGCGTCGGTCGCGCACAAGACGTGGGACGACTACATGAACGAAGGGCTGCTGGCGGCGATCGACGCCGTGCAGCAGGTCAGCGGCCGCGAGCAGATCAACACGCTCGGCTTCTGCGTGGGCGGCACGATGCTCGCGACCGCGCTGTCGGTGCTCGCCGCGCGCGGCGAACATCCGGCCGCGTCGATGACGCTGCTGACCGCGATGCTCGACTTCACCGACACCGGCATCCTCGACGTGTTCGTCGACGAGGCGCACGTGCAGATGCGCGAGCAGACCATCGGCGGCAAGAACGGCACGGCGCCGGGGCTGATGCGCGGCGTCGAGTTCGCGAACACGTTCTCGTTCCTGCGGCCGAACGACCTCGTGTGGAACTACGTCGTCGACAACTACCTGAAGGGCCGCACGCCCGCCGCGTTCGACCTGCTGTACTGGAACAGCGACTCGACCAGCCTGCCGGGCCCGATGTACGCGTGGTACCTGCGCAATACCTATCTCGAGAACAAGCTTCGCGTGCCGGGTGCGGTGACCGTGTGCGGCGAATCCGTCGACCTGTCGCGCATCGACGTGCCGACCTTCATCTACGGGTCGCGCGAGGATCACATCGTGCCGTGGCAGACGGCCTACGCATCGACGTCGATCCTGACGGGCCCGCTGAAGTTCGTGCTCGGCGCGTCGGGTCACATCGCGGGCGTGATCAATCCGCCGGCGAAAAAGAAGCGCAGCTACTGGGTCAACGACAGCGACCTGCCCGAGTCCGCGGACGACTGGTTTGCCGGTGCGACCGAGCAGCCGGGCAGCTGGTGGACGACCTGGGTCGAGTGGCTCGACCAGTACGGCGGCCGCAAGGTGGCGCCGCCCGCCAAGCCCGGTTCCGCGCAGTTCCCGGTGATCGAGCCGGCGCCGGGCCGCTACGTGTTGCAGCGCGATTGACGAAAACCGGACAGCGGCGCACGCTGTCCGATGCACCGCAGTTTTTTTAACAGGGCCGGTAGCGATGCGCCGTGTCGTGCGGGCCCGGAGGAAACGGAAATGACGGACGTAGTGATCGTATCGGCCGCGCGAACCGCGA
>NZ_CAJPGQ010000093.1:0-5547 GCF_905339595.1 Burkholderia sp. BCC1977 | reverse complement strand
ATTCAGGTTGCTCATTTCGAATTTCCCGTGGTGAAAGGATTGACAGGGAGAAAGGACTGCGGACGTGTTACTGAGCCAGGTAATCGTAGACGACTTCGCCGAGGCCGAGTGTCAAATCCGCGACGAGGTGGCGCGCTTCGACGATCTCGAGCACCGGCAGGTCGGCCACCGGCGCAAGCGCGTGCGGTGCCAGTTCGAGCGAGGCAGGGCCCGTCCACGCGCCCTTCATCTTGATGTCCTGCATGTAGTAGCGCACCAGTTCGCACACGCGTGCGGTGCCGTCGACGTGCGGGATGATCTTCAGCAGGAAGTTCGGGCCGGCCAGGCGCTTCGTCTGCTCGTCGATGTCGAGTTCCTTGTGCTTGTAGCCCATCGTGCCGGTCGCGACGCGCACCTTGCCGTAGTCGAGCGTGCCCAGGATGTGATCGGTGTTCACGTGCAGCGTGGGCGACGCGAGCTTCTTCGGGAAACCCCACAGCTCGCGGCCGCCGGCGATCGGCGGGTGATCGTCGAGATACATCGCGAGCGTGTAGCCGCCGGGCTGGCCGTTGTACTCGACGGGGATCACCTGGCCGCTTTCCGTGTAGTCGCCGAAGCCGGTCGAATCGGCCATGCGAATGAACTCGTAATGGACGAGCGGTTCGGTGACCTGCAGCGGCTCGGGGACGATTTCACGCAGACGGTCCGGATCGGTGCGATACGTGATGATCAGAAACTCACGATCGACGAAACGGTACGGGCCCATCGGAAAGGCAGGGCTGGTCAACGGCATCGCAAACGCTTTCGATCTGACATCGCTGGGTTTCATGCGGACTCCTTGTTGTTGATCGCTTCGTGGATGAGTGCTCGTAAGCTCGTAATCCTATGCCTGTGCGTTGCCGTTGTGCGATGCCGCATTTGGAATTAATTGTTGCCGATTTCGAATTATTTGCAACGCAAATATTGAGGCGAACGGCGCAAACGGCACGGCGCGCGCGCGGCGGTCCGATACTCGCACGCGTCGATGACGCCGCAATGTGAAAAAGGTGAGCCTTTACGGGATGGTTGGTGAGCTTTTACGGGAGACAGTCGCGCGGGAATATGACAATTGTGTGAACTTGTGTTGCAGTGCAGGCTCTAAGTGCGTTCGCGCGCGGCGCACGGGCCCTGTTTCGGACAAGGGCACAGCCGCCCGCGCATTAAGCATCGCTTAAGCGAGTGAGCACTAGCATCGTTCGCATCCGACCGGCGCGCCCGGTCCCATTACTACGCCCCACGTCACCGGATTCATGCAGAACCTCAATCTCACCCTGTTTTCCGCCATCAATGCCGGCGCCGCGCCGCACCCGGGCGTTGCCCGCTTCGCGATCTTCGCCGCCGACTGGCTCGTCTATGCGCTGCCCGCGATGCTGCTGCTGACCTGGATCTTCGGCGAGCGCCCGACGCGGCGCCAGGCGATCGAAGCCGGTGTCGGCACGTGTGTGGCGCTGGCGCTCGCGCAGGTGATCGGGCATTTCTGGTTTTCGCCGCGGCCGTTCATGGTCGGAATCGGCACGCAACTGATTCCGCATGCGCCGGACAGCTCGTTTCCGAGCGATCACATGACGTTCGCGTGGAGTCTCGCGGTCGGCATGATGCTTGCCGGCACGACGCGGCTGACCGGGTTCGTGATGGTCGCGATGGCCGTCGCGATTGCCTGGGGTCGTGTGTATGCGGGCGTGCATTGGCCGTTCGACATGGCCGGCGGCGTGCTGGTCGGCACGGCCGGCGCGCTGGCCGCGCACCTGTATGGACAACGCGTGGTCGAGCTGCTCGAACGGATCGGCGACGCGCTGCACGCGGTGATGATGGGGCGTGAGCGCGCGCCCTGAGTGGGAGAACGACGCGGGAGAAGTGCGGGCCGGACGCCGTCAACCGGGCGTCCTGTCTGCTTCAGCCGAAGCGGACGGGCCGCCGCCTGCTTCGTGCAATTCGGGCGTTTCGCCCGGGTGCCGGGCGGCGTCGCGGTCGAGAGCGCTTTCCTTCAGGATCGCGCACATCGCGACGAACAGCGCGAGCACGACGGCCGCCAGGCCGCAATAGCCGGCGATCTTCAGGTGGCGAAGGAACGGCGAAGCGTGGCTTTCTTTTGTCATGAGCGGGCGCTCCTGGACGGGCTGCGGCGGCTGTCGCCCGACAGCGGCGTCGCAGACATACATATATACCAGCCGCCCCGCCGATGCCAAGCCCGCCGATGCGCGGGCGCTTGTTCGCGTCAGTCTTCCAGCGTTTCATGCACGGCCGCCGCGCCGCGCTTCCAGTAGGCCGCCGCGCGGATGCGCGACTTGTCGATGCCGCGCTCGCCGGTCAGGTGCTGACGCACCGCGCGCATCGACTGCGCTTCGCCCGCCGCCCACACGTAACCGTCGCCCGCGGACGGCAGCGGCAGATCGCGCACCGCATTCAGCAGCACGTCGCCGTCCGCCGCGTCGGCTTCGGCGCGAAAGCGCCAGATTTCATGCACGTCGGCACGCGTATCGAACGCGATCTGCGCGGTGCGATCCGCGACTTCCAGCACGACCGCCGCGCGTGCGCCGGCCGGCAATTGCTCGAGACGCCGCGCGACCGCCGGCAGCGCCGTATCGTCGCCGATCAACAGATGCCAGTCGAAATCGATCGGGACCACGAACGAACCGCGCGGGCCGCCGATGCCGAGCCACTGGCCGACGCGTGCCTGCGCAGCCCACTGCGATGCGGGGCCCGAATGGTTCAGCACGAATTCCAGATCCAGTTCGCACGCGGCGCGGTCGAAGCGGCGCGGCGTGAAATCGCGCGCGACCGGCTTCGGTTCGCCTTCGGGAAACTCGGGGCCGTTCGCGCCGAGCGTCGGCATCGCGGGCCGCTCGGCGCCGGGCGGCGGGAAAAACACTTTCACGTGATCGTCGAACGACGACGATTCGAAATCCGCGAGGTCGGGGCCGCCGAGGGTGACGCGCAGCAGGTGCGGCGTCACGGCGTGCACGCGCACGACCTGCAGCAGGCGGAACTTGAGGGTATGGCGCACGCGAGTGACGGCGCGTTCGGATGGGTTCTGCATCAATCCGTTCTCCTGGGGTTTTGATAGGGCGGCGCGGATTACGCGCCGGTGCCGCCTTCGATTTCGGCCGTCGCGCGGCGCATGATCGCCGCGATGCGCCGCTGTTCGTCGGCATCGGCCGCGCTCTTGTGGAGCAGCGCCCGCTTCAGTGCGAGGCGGGCCTCGACGAACTCCGGTAGCCAGCCGGGCTGTGCGTCGTCCTGCGCTTCGCTGCCCGCCGATTCGCCGGCGAACGCGCGGCGCATGAATTCCATCTTGCGTGCGAGATGCGTGAGGCGTGCGAACAAGGTGTCGACGCGTTCGCGCTGCGCATCGAGATGCGCGCGGCCGGCGTCGGTCAGCGCATAGCGCTTGCGGTTGCCTTCCGCCTGCGACGCGACGAAGCCGACTTCCTCGAGATACGTGAGCGCCGGATACACCATGCCGGGGCTCGGGCTGTAGAAACCGTTCGAGCGCGTGTCGAGCGCCTTGATCAGCTCGTAGCCGTGGCTCGGCTGCTCGGCGACCAGCGCCAGCAGCAGCAGTTGAAGATCGTCGGAGCTGAACTGGCGGCCGCGCGGCATGCCGTCGTCGCCGAAATCGCCAAAGCCGCCGCGTCCGCCACGGCCACCGAACGGGCCGCCGCCGAACGGATCGTGGCCGCGGCGATGGCGGCCAATCGCGTGCCAGAGACCGGCGAACCATTCAGGGCCGGCATGCGTACCATGACCGTCGCATCGGGCATGGCCGCGGGAGGGGGGGTGTCGCATGATCGTGTCCTATATGTCGTAAAACATATCTAAAGATATATATCGAAAGATAGGGTGTCAAGGGGGATTATTGGGGGCGGATGAGCGGCAAGGGGGGCGTGTAGGTTGGTGTAGGGTCTCAATGATTGTGAGCGTTTTCTCACATATTGAATGGAGGAGGCGATAGTTCTGCTCTATGGTGGTGGTCGTTTTTCCGGACCATAGGGAACGTTGACAGACGTTGTCGTGTTACTCGACGGCCCTCAAACGATGACATTCAAAGCGCTTCAGATCGGATCACGTGAACCTGCCCAGCGTTACGCAAAGGAGACCAATGCGATCTCGCCACGCCGTCGGTACGGTTACACTACGAACGCCATCGAGAACATCAACTCGCAGCTGCGCAAGATCATCAAGACTCGAGGACACTTCCCGACCGACGAGGCCGCCACCAAGCTCATCTGGCTGGCACTGCGCAACATCACTGCCGATTGGGGGCGTGCTGCTCATGACTGGAAGGCGGCTATGAACTAGTTCGCCATCCTTTACGAGGATCGATTCGTTCGACCATCCGTGTGAATCTCAACCTGCCTTGAACACGGAAAGCCTGACACCCCCGAATGAGTTTCATGTTAGGTGCTTTGTGGGCATCGGCGAACAGCTCACACACAACCTGTCTTCAGTGCCTTTTTCCCATCTATGCCCCTTTTCAACACGACTCAACGTTTGCCGCGCGCATCCCGCCGTCGTTCGAACACCCTCGACGACTGGCTCATGGCGCCGCCGTTGCCCGGTGGGCCGGATGGATTCAGGCGCTTTGTTCGCGAGTTTTTCTTCTTCGGCCTGAAGGAAGCGCGCAGTTGCCTGTTCGCGGGGCTTTTCTTCCTGGCGGTGTTCGCCATGCCACGCGCCGGGCTCTGGGGCATGCCGCGTTATGACGTACTGCTGATCGTTGCACTGCTCATTCAGGTGGGCATGGTGGCCACGCACCTGGAGACGCTGGACGAACTCAAGGTCATCTCGCTGTTTCATGTCGTGGGTTTTGCGCTGGAGGTGTTCAAAACCTCGGGCACCATCCAGTCCTGGGCTTATCCCGACCCGGCCTACACCAAGCTATGGGGCGTCCCCTTGTTCGCCGGCTTTATGTATGCCGCCGTGGGCAGCTACATCATCCAGGCGTGGCGGCTATTCGATCTGCGCATACGCCATCATCCCCCACACTGGATGGCGGCGCTGATCGCGGTGCTTATTTATGTCAACTTTTTCACTCACCACTATATCGGAGACTACCGATGGTATCTGGCAGCCTGCGCTTTGGGTCTGTATGCTCGGACCACCGTGGTGTTTCGTCCGCTGGATAGAAACTACCAGATGCCCTTGCTGCTGGCCTTCGTGCTCATTGGCGGTTTTATCTGGCTGGCCGAAAATATCAGCACCTTTGCGGGCGTATGGCGCTATCCCAATCAAATCGGAGCATGGTCGGCCGTGCATGTGGGCAAATGGAGCTCATGGTCCATGCTGGTCATCATGACCTTCACTATTGTGGCCAATCTCAAGCATATCAAGCAGCACATCCACGTGCCGCGCTGAGGCCAATCGTCAGTGATCTGCTCTAGAAACCCTGGACACAAATGAGTGTTGGTGTTTCGGAGGCCAACTTTTCTGCGAATTTTGTAGGGGGAAGTCAGCTTTTCTGCCACATCGTCGCGGGAAAATTCGCAGAAAAGATGACCAAATCATTGATTTGCATGGTCCGTAGAGGCC
>NZ_CAJPGQ010000092.1:0-5595 GCF_905339595.1 Burkholderia sp. BCC1977 | reverse complement strand
AGACGGGAATGCTGTGGCGCGCATCGCAACTGAGCGTTGCCTTCCCGGATGGGATCGAAGCGTATCAGGGTTATCCCTTAATTTTCTCGGTCCAAGATTACGAAATACAACAGCCAGCGGGTCTTGTACGGAAATGTAATCTTTAGAGGGGAAGGGAGGCCTTAAACGAGAGGCGGGCAATCGACTCGTCCGACAAACCGCAAATGCGTGCCCAGTGCGTCCGCCTCTACCTGCACCCACTTGTCGACACCGGATGCGGATCTGTTTTGAGGAGTGAAACGCCAACGACGCCTCACCAGCATCGACTGGACCGGCCAGCCTTTCGTATACATCTTCGAGCCATAATTTGTGGCAACCGAGGAGGTCAGTATGAGCGGCAAGCGGTACACGGATGAGCTCAAGATCGAAGCAGTCAAGCAAGTCACCGAGCGTGGTCATTCGGTTGCAGATGTGGCTCAGCGTTTGGGCATTACGTCGCACAGCCTATATGCCTGGCGGGCGAATTTCGATAAGCCCGATGTCGTGCGGCAGGCGGAACTGGACCAGAGCGCAGAGGTGCGACGGCTGAAGGCCGAACTCAAGCGGGTGACCGAGGAGCGCGACAATCTAAAAAAGGCCGCGGCGTACTTTGCAAAGGGATGACAGCAAGGTACGCATTCATGCGGGCCCATATCGACGAGCATTGTCTGCGTACGATGTGCCGAGTGCTCGGCGTTCATCGCAGTGGCTATTACGTCTGGCGGCGTCATTGGGGCAGTGCGCGCAAGCGCGAAGACAACCGGTTTCTGAGACTGATCAAGCAGAACAGGGTCTGGTCACCGACATCACCTACAGTCGTGGAAACTGCGTTCGCTTTGGCGTGGAATACGCACCGTCCAGTTGTCCTGCCCGGCGAACTCCCTGTACAGCGGCACGTCGTGCAACGCTTCCTCCATCGCCGGTCCGACAAGCCGAACCACTGCTGCAGGAAGTGGATGCGCAGCATCGCTTCGATCGCGAACGGTGGGCGACCGCGCTTGCCTTCTGGCGCGTACGGCGCGATCAGCATCACCAGATCGGCCACGGCACAACCCGGTTCATCTCGTCCAGGAATTCGCGCTTGCGCGTGCGTTTCGTCGACAAGTTCAGTCCAAGATCGGTTTATTTCATGGCCTAAATGTTCGCTTGCTCACTGATCCTCGACAAGCACATCCGGGCGCAAGTTATGCATAGCACCCCCAACAGAAATCGAGAACTCTTGAAGGTGCATTAGCAGAATTCACGAACATGCATCACTCTTTTTGATGCACGAACGCATCGCAGCGGACACGACGAGAACATCGCTCTCGGCCTTTACTGACGGCGCTGCCGAGAGTTATCTGCGGACACTGTTAGCGGAAACTTCGAACGCCAACGGCAGGAACTCGAAACGACCCGCGGCGAACCGCTGTTCGATCGCAAGCCGTCGGGTATGCTCGCGACACCGGTCGGCCGGGCCGTGCTGAAACGCAGAGAGCGCGTGTTCGCCGAACTCGGCGCGCTCGCGAACTGGTGCACGCCGCAGCAGTCGCGCCGCCGCATGAAGGTCAAGCCGCCGATGCCGACCGTCGAAGCGGCTGACCTCACTGTCATCCAGGGGCTCCTTCCGCACACCGACATGATCGCGGTGCTGTCGGCGCAGCAATTGCATTACCAGTGCGAATCCGGCTTGCTGGCCGTCCTCGATGTTCCCATGCGCGATACGAGCGCGATATCGGATTGACGACGCGCATCGGTAGCCCGGCTTCGCCTGCCGCCCGCGAACTGATCAACGCAATCCGCACCGTGTCGACCGACGTCGCTCGCGCGATGCCCCCCGCGGCTGCGACCGGATAGCGCATATGCATGGCTGTGGTGCCCAATGGATGCCGTCGAATCAGCCACGCCGAGCGTCTCCATAGTCTCGACGCTTTCGATATTCAATAACAGTGCGTTCGTCATCACGACTCCCTCTTATCATCGAGCCAAGCCCGGCTGAACTCATTCACGGCGCCCAACGCTCAAACGTCGCGATGCCAAATTTGACGATACAAAGATATCATCGAGGCAGTCTGTCCTTTCTTCAAATCCACGCATGAAAGACATCAAGGCGCTAGACCTCAACCTGCTCAAAGCTCTCGACGCACTGCTAGATGAGTGCAATGTGACACGCGCAGCCACGCGGCTGGGAGTCACCCAGCCGGCGATGAGCGGCATGCTGGTGCGATTACGCGAGAATTTCGCGGATCCTTTGTTCGTGCGTGCGCACCGCGGCATCGTTCCCACACAGCGCGCCCTCGAACTAGGTGTGCCACTCAAACAGATCATCAGCGAAATCAGTGCACTGCTTCAGCCACCGATCTTCAATCCCTCGATCGCACAACTGACTTTCACCATCGCCGCCACCGATTATGCATTGCGTGCCGTCGCGATACCATTTCTGTCGGCTCTCAAGCAGCAAGCGCCACACGTCCAGGTCGCGCTCGTTCCAGTCGACGACAAGCGAGTACACACGCAGCTCGAGCGCGGCGACATAGATTTGGCATTGATAACCCCCGAAAGCAGTCCGCCGGACCTTCATGCCAGGAACCTATTCGAGGAACATTATGTCTGCGTGCTCCGAGATGGTCATCCCGCCATTCAGGGCCGCAAACGCCTGACCGTGAATCAATTCTGCACGCTGGACCACGCACTCGTTTCATACGCTGGCAGCGGGTTTCGGGGTGTGACAGACGAAGCACTGGCGAAGCTCGGCAAGCGACGACAGGTCACCTTGTCGGCCAAGAGCTTTCTCATCATTCCTGAAATATTGAGCGCTAGCGACATGGTTGCGATCCTTCCGAGCCGACTGGTGGCCGGCATAGAGGGGCTTGTGGTATTCGAACCACCAATCGAGGTACCCGGTTTCACCAAAGTCGCGGCCTGGCACGAGCGGACACATCGTGATACTGCCCATCGCTGGCTACGCGAACTCTTGTTCGAGAAATGCGCCACCTTCAACGCTCGAACGAACTATGTTCGTACATCTTCGAAATTGAAAAATGGCGGCATAACCCCCTAACAGGCCGTGCCGAACTAGCAGTCCGGAGCCGCGTGCTCACGTCGCTACGCCAGTCGCCGGCTACATGAAGCCGGCGCGCCACTGCGGGAAGATCGCGAACACCGCGCGGTCGCCACGACAAAGCTCGTTGACGCCCGCGACCACCGCCTCGACCTCACCGGCAGCATCGGAATCGGCAGCCGGCCGTCGTCTGCGGGCTACCGCCATTGGGCAACTTTATCGAAGTGGCATGCAGCACGACACGGATCTGCCCGCGGCCCGGTTGGCCGGAATCAGGAAGGCACGGACTTAAGGGCGGTCGAGTCCGCCGTAGCCTGATCGACGATGACGTTCATCAATTGTTTCGCTTTGCCTTGATGGCAGCTGAGACGATTCCATCAAGCCAATCCTGGTGACCGTTGATCATCGGATTGGGCTTGGCATCGTGCAATTGCTGGGCCGGGTTACCCTTTTGGGTTTCCTGCGTGAGGACGCGCACGCGGCCACCGTCGAGGTCCTCCACCAGCCACGCGTGGTGCACATCCAGACGGTCGCCGGCGCCGACTTCCCCCGCCCAGCCGTGCCAAGCCACGCGGCCGGGCTGGTCGGCTGCCGGGGCAATATACTCATTGCACTGCGCCTCAACCGGGAAACCGAAGGTTTCGAAGTAGAAGCGATCGCCGTCGCTCAGCATCGGACCCTTGCCGTCGTAGAACCGAATGTTGGCCGAGTTGGCATAGTAGGTCGGCCACAGCGACGGAGTGGCAAGCAACGGCCATACGTCCGCAGCGCTCAGGCCAGCAACAATGACCTCGTTGGAGGCGAAGTTCTCAGTGAAGCCCGGCACGTAGCCTTCGGGCCAGATGATGGCATTCATTTCCATGGGGATAGTCCTCACGTTCGGTGATATTACGAAAATGATGGGGATCTACATAAAATAAATCAAATCCTCATTTTTTATCACCACCATCAGAATTTTATATATCTCGGTAGCAGCCGAACCTGCGCGTCCAACCAGTGGCTCCGTGGCCGAAACAGGCAAGATTCACAGCCACGTGAGAGATTGAGTCCTGGGTAAGCACTCGACCAGCACCGTAGCGTAGGTGGTTGACGACAGGAGAATCGCGATGCTATCGGATGGGCTCGACGTGAGCAGTAGACGGCAGTCAGGAAGAAATGCTTCCGGGTAGATGGATGTCGCTCATGGGTCTTCGCTACAGTCGATCCGGCCAACGGCAATAATGGCCTGAAACTCTTCCGTGCATCGACGATCCCGATTACCAGGCACGTCAAGATCCACAGCATGGCACAGCCATTCGATCCTGAGTGGGACGACTATCTCATCCGCCGTCGAGCCGCAAAACGCTCCATCAAGGTAAGCGCGAATTTCGGCGCACCTAGCTTGCGCGGCTGAGAAGGTCCACGATTGAGTCCGCAATTCAACTTGCGGACGCAATCCATGACCCAGGATGACTCGACCTTTTTGCCCTTGCGTGTGACACGCGTTGGTGTCGGCGGCAAGCGCAGCTTCGACCCGGTGGACAAGCAACGACTAGTCGATGCCTGCCTGCAGCCGGGCGCATCGCTGTCTGGCCTGGCCCTGAAGGCTGGGGTGAATGCTAACCAGTTGCGCAAATGGGTTCGCCTGCGCGAGCAGTCAAATACCACTTCGAGAGACGACATGGCCGTGGCGTCGTCGGCCTTCGTGCCGGTGGTCGCGATTGGTGAGCCGGCGCCGACGATGGCTCTGCCGGTCGCTTCGCGGCCCACACCGGAAGCGGAGCCGTCGCGTCTGTCGGCACGAGCGACACTGACAGTGCGGCTGTCGGCTCAGTTGCCCAACGGCGTGAAGCTTGAACTCGAATGCACGGAACGCGATGCCGCACTCGTGACCGCGATGATTGCCGCATTGGGAGCGCGCTGATGTTTCGATTCGAGGCAGACCTGAAGGTCTTCCTGCATCGTGAGCCGATCGACTTCCGCGCCGGCATCAACAGTCTGGTGACGTTGGTCGAGCAGTCCATGCAGTTCGATCCGTTTGCGCGCGCCGTGTTTGCCTTCCACAACCGCAGACGTAACCGGGTCAAGTTGCTGGTCTACGAGCGCACCGGCTTCTGGCTGATGTTGCGGCGCCTCGAGGAAGACCACTTCGTCTGGCCACGTCGTCAACAAGCGGTGATCGAGCTGACGACAGAACAGTTGCATTGGCTGCTCGACGGCATCGACATTGACGCAGTGCGCCGCCATCCGGTGCGGCCGTACCGTCACGCGAGCTGAACGCCGAGCGTTGCCGGTAAACAACGACTGACTTGCCTGTTACAAATTCCCGTAAACCCACCGCGCGCATCACTTCGCTATCGTGGGGGCATGAACGAAGACGACTTCTCCCGATTGCCGCCGGCCGCCCAGGCCTACATCCGTGAACTCGAGGCACGCAACCGGCAACTGGGCGAACGGCTTGCCCAGTTGGAGGAACAGTTCCGCCTGGCGCAGAGCAAGCGCTTCGCCCCGAGCAGCGAGAAGCTGCGGGATCGTGTCTTCGACGAGGCTGAGCAGAT
>NZ_CAJPGQ010000091.1:0-6273 GCF_905339595.1 Burkholderia sp. BCC1977 | reverse complement strand
TTTTCACTGGCACCAGGATTTTCATGCACACGCTCCAAAGTTACGAATACGACCAGAGGCCATTCTATAGCGAGGCCTCATGACTGCGCGGCCAAGCGGACCCATCCATCGCGGCTATCGAGGATAGCGCTCCTCTTCGGCGCGCCGGCAATAGCGAACGGTCGTTCTATTTTAAAAGAGAAAAAACCCGGACGCAAAGCCCGGGTTTTCGATCATCGACTCTAATCGTCACCGGGCGCGCCCAGCACCACGTGTTACCAGGCGGCGATGACCGCGCCGCCGAACTTCTGTTCGATGAACTGCTTCACTTCCGCGGAATGGTAGGCCGCGACCAGCTTCGCGACCCACGGCTTGCTCCGGTCGGCCTCGCGAATCGCGAGAATGTTCGCGTACGGGCCGTTCGGGCCCTCGATCGCGATCGCGTCCTGTTTCGGTTTCAACCCCGCTTCCATCGCGTAGTTGGTGTTGATCGCCGCCGCGTCGACGTCGCCGAGCGAGCGCGGAATCTGCGCCGCGTCGAGTTCGACGATCTTCAGCTTGCGCGGATTGTCGACGATGTCGAGCGGCGTCGCCTTCAACCCGGCGTCCGCACGCAGCTTCAGCAGCCCCTGCTTCTGCAGCAACAGCAGCGCACGGCCGCCATTGGTCGGATCGTTCGGCACCGCGATCCGCGCGCCGGGCTTCAGCTCGGCCAGCGACTTCACCCGCTTCGAATAGATGCCCATCGGGAACGTGACGGTATCCGCGACCTTGATCAGCTTGTAGCCGCGATCCTTCACCTGCGCCTGCAGATACGGATCGTGCTGGTAGCTGTTCGCGTCGAGATCGCCCGACGCGAGCGCCGCGTTCGGCTGCACGTAATCGGAGAATTCGACGACGCGGATGTCGAGGCCGCTCTTGGCCGCGACCTTCTTCACCACGTCCATGATCTGCGCGTGCGGGCCGCCCGTCACGCCCACCTTGATGGATTCGGCCTGCGCGTGCGCGCTCGCGAACAGCGCGGCCGCGCCGAGTGCGGCCGCGAACTTCAGCATGAAGCGTCGTTGCATCGTCTCCCCCAACGGATGAATGTCGTTTTTACTTGTGGCTCAGCCGGCGCACGAGCCAGTCGCCGAACGATTGCACGATCTGCACGAACACGATCAGGATCGCGACGACCGTCCACATCACTTCCGGCAGATAGCGCTGGTAGCCGTAGCGGATCCCGAGATCGCCAAGCCCGCCGCCGCCGATCGCCCCGGCCATCGCCGAATAGCCGACGAGCGACACGAACGTGATCGTCAGGCCCGCGACGATGCCCGGCAGCGATTCGGGCAGCAGCACCTTGAACACGATCTGCGATGTCGTCGCGCCCATCGACTGCGCGGCCTCGATCAGCCCGCGGTCGACCTCGCGCAGCGCGGTCTCGACCAGCCGCGCGACGAACGGTGCGGCCGCGAGCGTCAGCGGCACGACCGCGGCGGCCGTGCCGATCGACGATCCCGTGACGAGCCGCGTGAACGGAATGACCGCAACCAGCAGGATGATGAACGGCGTCGAGCGCACCGCGTTCACGAGGCCGCCGAGCACGCGATTCACGCCGAGGTTCTGCAGCACGCCCTGGCGGTCGGTCAGGTACAGCAGCACGCCGAGCGGCAGCCCGACGAGCGCGCCGACCGCTCCCGAGATGCCGACCATGATCAGCGTCTCCCAGAACGACTGCACGAACATATCGAACATCTCACTCAACATACGAAAGCTCCTCTACCACCACACCTTGCTCGCGCAGGAACGCGAGCGCCTGCCCGACCTTGCCCGGTTCGCCGCCCGCGAGCACCGCGAGCGACCCGAACGCCTGCCCCTGGATCTCGTCGATCTGGCCGTGCAGGATGTTGAAATCGAGTTCGTACCGGCGGATCGTCTCCGACAGGATCGGCTGGTCGACACCCGAGCCGGTGAACGCGAGCCGCAGCAAATGCCCGCTGCCCGTCTTCAACCGCTCGGCCACCCGTGCCTTCAGCGCCGGCGGTAGTTCCTGCGCGATCACGTCGCCGATCAGCGCGCGCGTCACTTCGTGATGCGGCTGCAGGAACACGTCGATCACGCGGCCTTCTTCGACCACGCGGCCCGCGTCCAGCACCGCCACGCGATCGCACACCTGCTTGATCACTTCCATCTGGTGCGTGATCAGCACAATCGTCAGGCCGAGTTCGCGGTTGATGCGCTTCAGCAGGTCGAGGATCGCGCGCGTGGTCTCGGGATCGAGCGCCGACGTCGCTTCGTCCGACAGCAGCACCTTCGGCTTGCTCGCGAGCGCGCGGGCGATGCCGACGCGCTGCTTCTGGCCGCCGCTGATCTGCGCCGGATAGCGATCCTTCTGCGCGGACAGCCCGACGAGGTCGAGCAGCGGCAGCACGGCCGCCTCGATGTCGGCACGGCTCGCGCCGGCCAGCTCGAGCGGCAGCGCGACGTTGTCGAACACCGTGCGCGACGACAGCAGGTTGAAGTGCTGGAAGATCATGCCGATTTCGCGGCGCGCTTCGCGCAGCGCGCCGGACGACAGCAGCGTGAGATCGCGTCCGCCGACGACGACGTTGCCTTCGGTCGGCCGCGTGAGCAGGTTGATGGTCCGCACGAGCGTACTCTTGCCGGCGCCGCTTCGGCCGATGATGCCGAACACCTCGCCCTGCGGGATCGTCAGGTTGACGTTGTGCAATGCGTCGACCCAGCCGGTCGGCCCGGGGAAACGCTGCGACAGATTGCGTAATTCGATCATGTAAACAAAACGGCGGCCGGCAGGCGAGGCCCGCCAGTCGGCCGCCGATGCATCTGGAATAGCCGGCGATTTTACCGCAAACGCCTCATTCCACTTAATAATCGATTTCGATCTTTTCATAACCAGACGAAATTAGAGGGGCGCCGCTGGCCCGCCGCGGAAATGTCGCGACTATGATCCGGAACACCGATGCCAACGAACAGGGGACACGCCAGATGACCGCCACCACCACGCAGGCCGCCGCACCCGCCATCGCCACCGGCGCACCGGGCCCGGTATTGCCGCCCGCCCCGCGGATGGGCCGGCTGCGTACAGCGGACGGGGTCGAACTGGCGTCGTACCGCTGGTCGGCCGGCGACGACACGGTGCCGCCGCGCGCGACGATCGCGCTCGTGCACGGCCTCGCCGAGCATGCGGGCCGTTACGCGGCGCTCGCGGCCAGATTGAACGCGGCCGGCATCGACGTGCTGGCGATCGATCTGCGCGGGCACGGTCAATCGCCCGGCAAACGCGCATGGGCCGAGCGTTTCGACGGCTACCTGAACGATGCGGATGCGCTGGTTGCCGAAGCCGCCCGCGGCGAGTCGCCGCTGTTCCTGATGGGGCACAGCATGGGCGGCGCGGTCGCGGCGCTGTATGCGATCGAACGCGTGCCGGCCCGCGGCCACGCGCTGGCGGGCCTCGTGCTGTCGAGCCCGGCACTCGCGCCGGGACGCGACGTGCCGCGCTGGATGCTCGCGATGAGCCGCTTCATCAGCCGCGTGTGGCCGAGCTTCCCCGCGATCAGGATCGACGCGGCGCTGCTGTCGCGCGATCCGGCCATCGTCGCGGCCAATCGTGCCGATCCGCTCGTCCACCACGGCGCGGTGCCGGCGCGTACCGGCGCAGAAATCCTCGACGCGATGGCGCGCATCGAGCGTGGTCGCGGCGCGCTGCGCGTGCCGGTGCTCGTCTATCACGGCACCGAGGACAAACTGACCGAGCCCGACGGAAGTCGCGCGTTCGGCGCCCGCGTCGGCTCGCCCGATCGCACGCTGACACTATACGAAGGCGGGTTCCACGAAACGATGAACGATCTCGAGCGCGATCGCGTGATCGATGCGCTGATCGCGTGGATTCACGCGCGCGTGCCGGCGCGCTGAGCGCGCGCCGCCCCGCTGCCGGTCAGATGCCGGCCAGCACACGCAGGTGCGCGACGACGCTGCGCCCGAGTGCGGACAGGTTGTAGCCGCCCTCGAGACTGCTCACGATGCGGCCCTGCGCATGCCGGCGCGCGACGTCGACGACCTGCGCGGTCAGCCATTCGAAATCCGCCTCGACGAGACCGAGATTGCCGATGTCGTCCTCGCGATGCGCGTCGAAACCGGCCGACACGAACAGCATTTGCGGCTTGAACGCGTCGAGACGCGGCAGCCAGAACATGTCGACCGCTTCGCGGATCGCCATCCCGTTGCTGCGTGCGGGCATCGGCAGGTTGACCATGTTCGGTGCCTGGTGATCGGCACCTGAGAACGGGTACAGCGGATGCTGGAAGAAGCTGCACATCAGCACGCGCTCGTCGTTCGCGAACGCGGCTTCGGTGCCGTTGCCGTGGTGCACGTCGAAATCGATGATCGCGACGCGCTCGAGGCCATGGACGTCAAGCGCATGCCGCGCGGCGATCGCGACGTTGTTGAAGAAGCAGAAGCCCATCGCGCGCGCGGGTTCCGCGTGATGGCCGGGCGGCCGAACGCTGCAGAACGCGTTCGCGTAGCGGCCTTCGATCACCGCGTCGGTCGCCGCGATCACGGCACCGGCCGCACGCAGCGCGGCGCGCCACGTGTCGCGGTTCATCAGCGTGTCGGGATCGATCTCGACGTAGCCGTCGACGGGCGTCATGCTGCGGATGTAGTCGATATGGGCCTGCGTATGCACGCGGCCCAGCGCCACCTCGCTCGCGAACGGCGCGGTTTCGTGCACGATCAGGTCGTCGATGCGGCTCGCGATCAGCTGATCCTGGATCGCCGACAGTCGGGCCGGGCATTCCGGATGCCATTCCCCCATCTCGTGCAGCATGCAGTCGGGGTGCGTATAGAAGGCGGTTGCCATAAGCTGTCATCCGCGACGCAGGGTGCGCCGCAGGTCTCCATCAATGATGTCCATCGTCTGCCGCGAATTCGCCGCTAACTTACCACAACGGTGCGCTGCTTCGCCCCGGCACGCAGGATGCGTCGGGTATACTGCGCCGAACCCCATCGCCCTGTCCGCCCGCTTCGACATGAATTCCAGCAAGCCTGCCGCCCTTCTCTCCGCACTGTTCCGCGTTCGCGTTCCGCTCGTTGCCGCTGCCGTCGCCGCTACCCTAGCCGCCGCGCCCGTCGAAGCGCAGACGCAGCCTGCGAAGTCCCCCGGCACGCTCGTCGCGCAGGCGCAACCGCAGCAGCCGGCGCCGCAAGGCCAGACCTTCGAAGAGGAAATCGTTCCGCAGCGTTACGCGAACAACGCGAAGGTCGATGCGTTCATCGACGAGATGGTGAGCCGCAACGGCTTCGATTCATCGAGCCTGCATGCGCTGTTCTCGCGCATCAGCTACTCGGCCACCGCCGTGAAGCTCGTGAAGCCCGCGCCGACACCTTCGGTGAAGAACTGGCGCGTCTATCGTTCGCGCTTCATCGAACCGATCCGCATCAACGCGGGCGTGAAATTCTGGAAGGCGAACCAGGCGACGCTGCAACGCGCGTCCGAGGAATTCGGCGTGCCGCCCGAAGTGATCGTCGGCATCATCGGCGTCGAAACGATCTATGGCCGCTACATGGGCAACTTCCGTGTGCTCGATGCGCTGACGACGCTCACGTTCGACTACCCGGACACGCCGAATCGCGACAGCCGCCAGGCAACGTTCCGCAAGAACCTCGAGGACTTCCTCGTCTGGACCCGCGACAACCAGCTCGACCCGACCACCGTGCTCGGCTCGTACACGGGCGCGATCGGCATCCCGCAGTTCCTGCCGAGCAGCATCCGCGAGTATGCGGTCGACTACGACGGCGGCGGCCACGTCGATCTGCGCAGCAGTCCTGCCGATGCGATCGGCAGCGTCGCGAACTACCTGAAGCAGCACGGCTGGGAAACCGATCGCCCGGTGGTCTGGCGGATCACGCCCGACACGGGCAGCCTCGGCATCGCCCAGGCGGCCGCGGACGGCCAGCCCGAACCGCACTGGGCACTGTCGCAACTGCTGCGCGCCGGCATGACGCTCAACGAGCCGACGGTCAACATCACCACCGAAGCCGGCACGCCGGTGACCGTGGTCGATCTGCCGTCGCCGGGGCGCGCGACCGAATACATGCTCGGCCTCAAGAACTTCTACGTGCTGACGCGCTACAACCGCAGCTTCTTCTACGCACTCACTGTGTACCAGCTCGGCGAAGCCGTGAAGGCGCAGATGGAAGCGAGCGGCGCGCTGCCGCTGCCTGCGGCGGACACGGAAGCGCCGGCGCAGTAAGCTCGGCTCGCGCGAAGAAAAAACGCCGCTTGTGCGG
>NZ_CAJPGQ010000090.1:0-6279 GCF_905339595.1 Burkholderia sp. BCC1977 | reverse complement strand
CCACTGCAGTTGGTGCCGGGCCTGCTGAGCATTGCGGAACACATTGCGCGTCAAAAGCGAGGTGAGAATTGGCATGCCGAGTTGGGGCACGAGATGGCGCGCTACCTAGTAACTCGTGTCGCAAATACCCGCGGTGTACGTGTTGTGGAGGTAGCCCTCCTTCAACATGTGACGACTGAAAACGTGCCGCTCGACGTGGATGTGTTCCTCGTCGACGAGCGGATCAATCGTGTCTACGCTGTTCAATGTAAGCACCTCGAGAATCCCTTCAGAATAGGTCTTTTAGACTGGCTGGAACGATTTCGTCGTCCGCGCAAAGGTGGCAGGAAGGGACTCGACAAGGCGGTTCAGCAATTAAGTGAGTTGCGACGATTGTCCCGCGATGATACGAAGGTCACGCGATTTCTCATGGAGAGTATCGGGCTAACCTCGGAGCAGATTGAGACGATTCGACCGGTCGTGGTGCACAACATATGGAATTTGGATTTTTGGCAGACCGATCAGGGAATTTGCTTCTATGATCTGCATACGTTCTGCAATGCGATCAAAGGCCGCGAGAGCACGATGGGAGTGATTGGTCCGGGTGGCGTAACTGAATGGGGATCTCTACGTAGCGACGTGATTGTAGTAAGCGGTAAATTCAGCACACCGAATGGAGAATCATTTGCAACTGACGGGCGAGCATAGCGCCATCGTGACGGTCGAGGTCGACCGACGATGTTCGCGATGGGGTCTCGGTAATGTGCGTCGACGCGATGGTCGAAGCGCGCTCGCTGCGTCAGCTCACGTGCGCCTCGGTTTGCCGCTTCGCATAGTTGAACGGCAGCAAGTCGCTGATGTCAGCGTTCGGGGCACGCTGCGGCAATTCGGTCAGTACGTGCAACAGCCAGGCATGGGGTTCTACGTTGCATGCGCGGCATGTAAGCATCAAGCTGTAGACCACTGCGCTCACCTTCGCGCCGGCGACCGTGTCGCTGAACAACCACGATTTTCTCGCAGTGGCAAACGGCCTGATGTCGCGCTCGATGATGTTGTTATCGAGCGGCATACGTCCGTCGTCAACGTAGCGAATCAGATACTGCCACTGTCGGCGGCAGTACCCAATCGCCTCGCCCAGCAGGCTCTGCGGCAGAATCTTCGGCGCCAGCTCATCGAGCCATGCCTTGAAGGCGGTCAACAGCGGTACGCTGTGCTGCTGGCGCAGTCGATACCGGTAATCGGTCAGCATTTCGCCTTCGGGAACAGCCTGCTTCGCCAGCGCCTCGACCTGATACAGCGCCTGGAAGAACTCGAGGGCTTTCGCGATGCGGGGACTCGGCTTGTTCTTCTGGCCCTTGAGCGCGTCCGTAAACAGCCTCCTCGCGTGCGCGAGGCATCCGAGGTGCGTGGCCGTCTTGATCGTGCGCCAGGCGGGCCAGCCGTCCGTCATCAGCGTGCCCGAGTAGTCGCCGAGGAAGGCACGCGGATGCCCCCCACCGCGCCCAGGTTGATACTCGAACAGCACGACCGGCTGCTCGCTGTCCACCGCGCTCCTGTACACCCACATGTACGACGTGTCCTGCGCCTTTCGATCCTTTTCCTTGAGCACCTGGACCGTGGTCTCATCGCCGTGGATCAACCACTGGCTGCGCAGAACCTGCTTGAGCGCATCATAAATCCGCGTGTAGTGCAGCTCGGCCGGGCGGATGATCCAGTTCGCCAGCGTGCCGCGGCTGACCGCAATGTTCGAGCGCGCGAGTACATCCTCCATCCGATACAGCGGCGTGCCGTCGACGTACTTGCCTGCCGTGACGGCGGCGATCATCGAAGGACTGGCATGACTGCCCGGCAAGGGTTGCGCCGGCATCGGCGCGACCACGATCGGCGTATGCACACCGTGACGTTCGCAATGTCGGCACGCATATTTGGCACGCGCGTGCTGCAGCACCGACACCTTGACCTCCATGTGCAGTTGCTCGCTGACGTCCTCGCCCATGCGATGCAGGGCCTTGCCGCAGCACGGGCAAGTCTTCTGGTCTTCGGGCAGATCGTACTCGATGCGCTCGCGCGGCAGATCCGCAGGCAGCGGCTTGCGGCCTCGCTTGCCGGGTTCGGGCTTGTCGAGCTCTGGCAACCCGGTGTCGGGCAGCGAAGGCACGTCACTATCGTCCTCGTCGGCCGGCTCGGCGTCGGCAGCCTGCTCGGCCTCATTGAACACGCGATCCTTGCGCTTCTCGCTCTTCGGCGCGTACTGCCGGGCCAGCGCGAGACGATATTGCTCTTCCAGCGCATCCAGGCGCTTGGTCAGTTCGTCGATCCTGGCATCGCGCTCGGCTAGACCGGTTTCGAGTTCGTGGAAGTAGGCCTTGGCGGCCTGCGGCAATCGGGCGAGATCGGCTTTTATGCGCTTCACGATAGCGAAGCGCGGCGTCGCACAGGTTTACGGAGATGTGTAACAGCCGGGACGGCCGTTGTTGACCAACAACATTCGCGATACCGCGCCTCAACTCGTGAAGCAGTACTGTCGTACGGGATGCGGGCGCAGTGCGTCGATATCGACGCCGTCGAGCAGCAGGTGGAGCTGGTCGACCGTGAGTTCGATCACCGCCTGCTGACGGCAGGGCCAGGCGAAACGATCCACCTCGAGCCGTTTCAACATCAGCCAGAAACCGGCCCGGTCATAGAGCAACAGCTTTACGCGATCCCGTTTCCTGTTGTGGAATCCGAAGACGGCTCGTGCGAGCGGATCGAGCTGCATCGACTGTTCGACCATCGTCACCAGCGTATTCAGTCCGGCCCGGAAGTCGATCGGCTCGCGATGCAGGTAAATCCGCAGGTCGTTGTCGAAGCGGAACATCAGCTCGCTCCCAGCGCGGCAATCATCGCCATGACCAGTGAGGTGTCTCGCCCAGAGCATTCGAGCTCGAGCACGACACCGTTAGGCAGTGTCGCCGACAAGCGCGCCAGCGGCGCCGCTCGCGGCGACGGACGGGGCGGCTCTCGTTGCAGCGACGGCTGCGGGGCTGGCAGTGCCGTTTCCGCAAGAGTCGACGCAGGTGACTCGTCGATCAAGACGACTGGCACGAAGGCTGACGGTGCTTGCGCGATAGCATCATGTGAAACGCCGACAACCTCCCGTCGTTCTTGCAGCTGTACCCATTTGCGCAACTGGTTCGCATTGACCCCAGCCTTCAGCGCCAGACCAGCCAATGACGCGCCCGGCTGGCGACAGGCTTCGATCAACTTACGCTTGTCCTCCGGATCGTATCGATGCTTGCCATCCGCGCACGTCCGGGTCACTCGCAGAGGGAGAAAGTCAAAGTCAGTGTCGGTCATCATTTGCGTCCGCAATTCAAGTCTGCGGACGCAATCGTGGATCGATTCAGCCGCGCCGGCTAGGTGCGGAGAATTTCGCGCTTACCATCTGGCTGCAAAACAGAGCGCTGCGTGTGCGGCCCGGCGGGCCGCTGTCGTCGGTCTTGCCTGTAGATAGCGATCGACGATCTGGGGTGGGATCGACTTCGACCTGCAGCAGCCACATTCGGTTGCGTACGTGCTGAACCGTGCGATGCGCGCCAGATACAGCTTCGCGGAATCACGTTTGTACCCTGCGTTGAATAGGCTGGCAGCAATGCGATCGATCTCATTGCCGAGCGCACCGCTGCGAAATCGCGCAATTACTCGGGTGTACTTGAAATATAGATCTAGCATGATCACTCCTTCCGTGACAGCCCAGGGACAATCCCGGGCACGGAGAGAGTGGAATCCAAATCTTATGTGGCGGCAAATTGTTAACGATCCGGTGGAGCCGGGGTGTTTGCAAGTTACACCACATATTGCAATCCGCCACATAAGAACGGATATGTGGCGCGACGCATATCCGTTCTCTGGGCATGTGTTCGTGTTTCGCGGCAAGCGCGGCGACTTGCTGAAGTGCTTATGGTGGTGCGACGGCGGTCTCTGCCTGCTCTCAAAGCGTCTTGAGAAGGGGCGTTTCGCATGGCCGCGTGCTGATGGCGGCGTGGTCGCGCTGACAACCGCCCAACTGTCGCTCTTGCTCGAAGGCTTCGATTGGCGACAGCCGGTGGAAGCCGCGCGCCCACGCAGCGCCTTGTAAACCTTTGTTAACCGATGGTGCCGCGATCACGGGCAGTCGTAAACTGCCCCATGGAATCGATCTCGAGCACACTCCCGGACGACATCGACGCGCTGAAGGCGTTACTGCTTGAGCGCGACGCTCAAGTTGCCGAGTTGCGACAGCAGCTCTCGTCGCGGGTGCTCGAGATCGAACACCTGAAGCTCACGATCGCAAAACTGCGCCGCATGCAGTTCGGCCGGAAATCGGAGAAGCTGGATCGCCAGATCGAGCAGCTCGAATTGCGGCTGGAGGATCTGCAAGCCGACGAAGGCGCCGCCGATGTGGCGGCCGCTCACGAAACGAAACGGTCGCGTCGCGAAGGTGCGAGCCGCAAACCGCTGCCCGATCACCTTGAGCGCGAAGAGCGGATCCACTTGCCCGCTGCCGCTGACTGCCCCGATTGCGGTGGGCGGCTTAAGCCGCTGGGCGAAGACGTCGCCGAACAACTCGAGTACGTGCGGGCGCACTTCCGCGTGATCCGTCACCGCCGTCCGAAACTGGCCTGCACGTGCTGCGATCGCATCTTGCAAGCGGCGGCACCGAGTCGGCCGATCGATCGCGGCACCCCGGGCCCAGCGCTGCTCGCGCACATTGCCGTGTCGAAGTTCGCTTACCACATCCCGCTGCACCGCCAGGCAGTCATATATGCACGCGACGGCGTTGAGATCGATCCCGGCACGATGGGCTACTGGATGGGCAGCATCGTGGGCTTGCTTGCACCGTTGGTCGACGCGGTGCGCCGCTACGCGCTGATCGGCAACAAGGTCCACGCGGATGACACGCCGCTGCCGGTATTGGCACCGGGTAACGGCCGCACGAAAACCGGGCGTCTCTGGGTCTACGTGCGCGATGATCGTCCGAGTGGTTCCAACGAAGCGCCAGCGGTCTGGTTTGCCTACACACCTGATCGCCGCGGCGAGCATCCGCAGCGGCATCTCGCTCACTTCGCCGGTGTGCTGCAGGCCGACGCGTTCGCCGGCTACGCCGAGCTGTATCGCGGCGGCACCATCCAGGAAGCCGCGTGTATGGCGCACGCGCGCAGAAAGATCCATGACCTGCATGCCGTGCGTCCCAACGCGGTGACGGAGGAAGCGCTGCGTCGGATCGGCGCGCTCTACGAGATCGAAGAGCAGATCCGCGGCAAGCCACCCAACGAACGGCACAGCATGCGCCAGGCGCGAGCGGTTCCGCTGCTCGACGACATGAAGCAGTGGTTCGAAGCGAGGCTCGCCACACTCTCAGCGAAATCCGACACGACCAAGGCGATTCAGTACGCGCTGAATCGCTGGCCGGCGCTCATCTACTACTGCAGCGACGGGCGTGCGGAGATTGATAACCTGATCGCCGAACGAGCGTTGCGCGGCGTTGCCCTCGGCAGGCGAAATTACTTGTTCGTCGGCGCCGACTCCGGTGGCGAACGCGCAGCCGCGATGTATAGCCTGATCGGCACGGCGCGCTTGAACGGCCTCGATCCCGAGGCATATCTTGCCTACGTGCTCGAACGCATCGCTGATCATCCGGTCAACTGCATCGATGAACTGATGCCTTGGAACGTGGCAACGTCTCTGCCGTTGACCGCTCGCGTCGAACCGATCCGATAGCATCCCATCTCCCGCGCGAACAAGCTGTACTACGATACTCACCGCGCGCATACACCGAGAGCAGCCACTGCTCTCCACGAAAGGGCCTCCGTATAAATCTGCTTAGAACGCTGATAGTGGGGAATTCGGGTTCGGGAAAAAGCTGGCTTGCCGAGCGAATTGCAAATCAAATGGAATCACCCTGTATAGATTTGGATTCGATTCATTGGCTTCCAGGCGGGTACAACGTTGCCCGCGAGCGCAACGAGGCGGTACAGCTGCTGCGAGATGCCGCGAAAGCTGAGCGCTGGGTGATTGAAGGAATTTACGGCTCGCTGGTCAATGAGATTCGTACCGACTCTACGGCACTGATCTGGCTGTGTCTCGACGAAGGAGAATGCGTTGAGAACATCCTCCAGCGCGGTATCCGTCGTGGAGGAGACGCGGCTTCATTCGAAGCATTGTTGGATTGGGCTTCGACGTATCGAAGCCGCCAGGGACCGAGTTCATACATTGGCCACCAGAGACTGTTTGACGACTACGGGGCAGACAAGCGGATTCTGCGATCACGTGGTGACGTAT
>NZ_CAJPGQ010000089.1:0-6832 GCF_905339595.1 Burkholderia sp. BCC1977 | reverse complement strand
GCCCGATTTCGTCGAATTCGTGCGCGTGTGCAATACGCTGCACCTGAAGGAACATACGACCTTCGTCCATTTCGCGAAGAGTCTTGACATCGTGAACCACGGGATCACGATGTTCGAAAGCCGCTATGCGGTGTACGAGTTCATGGCCGCCTACGGCGACGCGGTGGTGTCGCACACGTGGGAAAACGCGCAGAACTACCTGTACTACGAACTGCTGTACGGCGACTACCCGCTGATCCACAACTCGCCGTTCCTCGGCAAGGCCGGGTATTTCTATCCGGACTTCGATTGCCAGGCCGGCGGCCGCGCGCTGCTGCAGGCGCTCGCCGAGCACGATGCGAACCTCGACGCGTACCGTGACCAATCGCAGCACGTGCTCGACTCGGTCAGCATCTACAACCCCGACAACGTCGCGGCCTACACGGACGCGATCGCCACCCTCTATCGCGACGCGTGACGCGCCGCCCTTTCCGGACTCCGACATGAATGCACGCCCGACCCTCACCCGCGCCAAATGCCTGATCGGCTGCGCCGCCGCTTCGATCGCGATCGGCGCGTACGCACAATCGGCCGGCGAATCGGCCGACGCGCTGCTCCGCGACTCGGATGCGGTGTTCAAGCTGCTCGACGCCGGCCAGTACGGCGCGGTGTGGGCCGACGCCGCCGCGTTCGTGAAGGTGCGCATCAAGCAGGATCAGTTCGCCGCGGACATGCAGCATGCACGCCAGTCGGTCGCCGCGGTCAACCATCGCGGCTGGGCGCAGATCACGCGCATCCAGTACAAAAACGGGTCGACGATGCCGGACGGGCTCTACGCGAACGTCGACTACGCGACGACGCTGCCGAGTGGCACGACCGTTTACGAGAAACTGAGCTTCCGCCTCGACGATGACGGCCGCTGGCACCTGACCGGCTATGTGCCACGTCAATCACAGAACTTAGCGCCGTAGACCGTAGGGCCAACTTCGACGCTGCGGCTTATTAAAGATTTGAAATTCTATTTTGATCGTAGAATGCGAATCGTTTTGAAATTGGTTATTGATTTAATGATGGATTTCAAGGATATTGATTTTGGATTGCTATGCATAGAGCGAATGAGAGTTTCCGCTATGACTTGCTTCTCATAGTGTTAGCAGTGGGTGAGGTGATGGCGATGGTTGCAGCCACGATCTATCCGTGTAGGGTACAACGGATGTTTTTTGTGACAGGTTTGCCCGATCTGGAGCTTTTGGGGTCGATGTTGCTATCGGCTACGGCTCTAGTGATCGGCGTAGTGTATTTGGCGTCCGGCGCGCAGGATGAGTATGCGTGTGAGATACCGCTTTTAGTGGCACTAATGACGCACCTCGCTATCTGCGTCTCAGGGATACTACTCATCCTCAGATTGAGTTGCTGAGTCCGTATGCCTATTCAAACGTCCAGCTCGTCGGCAGTGACGGTCTACGCGGACCAGCGTTTCCGTCCAACGGAGGTGCTTACGTCCCTACGCGAATTTGCTCCGGTCACGGAGCTGTTGGGTCCCGGGGGGCGCGCTGAACGGTCGATCCGTGCATTGCAAACTGATGCGGAACCGAATTGTGATGTGGGGTGCCGCGCGGCCGACGTATGCGCGTTACTGCGTTAACGTCACCAGCTCGCACGCCGGGTCACGGAGTGGCGGTGTTTTTTATGCGACTGGGCGGCTCGAGGCCAAAGCATTACGTGCGTGAGCCTGTCGAATCGCTGAACGATGCGCCGGGTTGCGAAGAAGCAGAGACGCTGCGCGCGGCCCGAAATTTACATTGTGTCGAAACGCAGGAGGTGCGTCAGGGTGGATATCGCATCATGCGCGGCGCATAACATGACAGAGAGGCAAGGGGAGCCAATGCAGACGTGTCCGGCGTCGATCGAATTGCGCGGACGGAATCAAGAGAATGTCGTCGCGAATGATACCGAACACCAGACCGAGCGCGATGCCGGTCAGCCGGCCGTAGATGGATGGGCGCACATTGTCGTCCAGCTCGAACGCCGAGCTGTGCTAAATGCCACCGCAGGTCAGAGAAGTGATGCGGCGAGAGATCGCGATTGAGGGATCTCGCCGCCAGTTAATCACAGAGCATCTGTTGTGGCGGGATACGCTCCGTTTGCAGTCGCGCGCTTTGGCAACCGAGAGGGAACTGAAAGAGTGATGATCACGGAAAGTAATAGTGCGGCCGCCATGAACATATACGACGCTGCCGGACTGCCAGTCGCGCCGTTCAGGTAGCCAACGATCCACGAGCCGATGAATGCGCCGAGCGCGCCGCTTGCATTGACGATCCCGATCGCGCCTCCGAACACGTTGCTCGGCAGCAACTCGGATACAAGCGCGAAGAAAGGTCCGTATGGTGCGTACATCGTCGCTCCTGCCACTGCCAAAAGCCAGAACGACACCCAGAAGTGTGAGCTGCCGATCAAATATGAAGCGATGAAAGCGATAGCGCCAATTGCGAGAAGGGGCCACACAAAGAGCTTTCGATTGTCCATCCTGTCAGAGAGCCACGACGTACTGACCATCAGTACGATCGCGCCCGCATACGGAACGGCCGCGAGCCAGCCGACCGAGACGATGTCGATTCTCGAGGCCATTTTTAGTATTGACGGCAGCCACATGATGAAGCCATACACGCCGACGCTCCACAACGCGTGAATCGCACAACACTTCAGGACGATCGCTGAGCTAAACGCGGCCTTGTAGTTTCGCACCGGTGGAATGTGCGCCTGTTCGGCCTCAATGCGCTCAAGCAGGCGATTCTTTTCAATGTCAGTCATCCAGCTGGCATCGGTTGGACGCTCTTTGACCGTCAGCCACCATACGACCGCCCATGCCAATGCAGGCAATCCCTCGATTACGAACATTTCGCGCCACCCGAAGGCGTGCACCAGGTAGCCGGATACCACCGACATCCAAAGGACAGTCACCGGATTGCCCAACACCAAAAACGTATTGGCTCGGGAGCGCTCGCTGCGCGTAAACCATCGGCTGATATAGAGCAGCATTGATGGCATCACCGCTGCCTCGACCGCGCCGAGAACGAAACGCAATGTCATCAACATCGGGATGTTGCTGACCATGCCCGTGGCTGCTGCACAAAGACCCCAGAGGATCAGGCTGAAGAAAATCAGCCTCTTGACACTGTTGCGTTGAGCATAGATTGCGCCGGGTACCTGAAATACGCAGTAGCCGAGAAAGAACAGCGAGCCGATCAGCGACGACGTGCCGTGGGTGATGCCGAGATCCTTGTCGATGCCACCTGCGGCAGCGAAGCCATAGTTGGCGCGATCCAGATAAGCGAGGCTGTAGGTGATAAAGATGACCGGCATCAGGTACCACCACCTTTGGGTGGCCAAGTGTTTTTCGCCTTCCATGGCGTCTCCTGTTTGTGTTTTGTAGTCTGATGCGAGTTAAATCGCGGTGTTGTGTGGGTGGGCAACGATGTCCCGCAACACGTAATTGACGATCTGATCGGGTGTGAGATCGATGTTGACAGCGATTGCTTCCTGCGGTCCTGGGTCTTCAAGCGTGCTGAGCTGGCTTTCCAGCAGAGATGAATCAAAGAAATGGCCACATCGAGCATTCAGGCGCGAGCGCAATACCTCAACCGAGCCCTTGAGATACACAAACCGTATATCCGGGTTGTCGCGGCGCAGCACTTCGCGATACGAGCGCTTTAGCGACGAGCAGGTGAATACGGCCGTGTTACCTGTGCGCTGCGCGTTTTCAATTTCCGTGCGGATTGACCTTAGCCACGGCCAGCGGTCCTCATCTGTGAGCGGCGTCCCTTGGTGCATCTTTGTCTTGTTGGTGGAGCTGTGGAATGCATCGCCGTCCGTGTAGTTGCATGAAAGACGCTTCGCGAGCATTTCGCCGATATGCGACTTTCCGGCGCCTGATACGCCCATTACGATCAAGATCATTGATTTGCGCCTCTTCCAGTGGTAAATCGTCGAAAACAGCCGATTACATCGGCCTTTTCTTCAACTACTAGTAGTTCACCGCACAGTCGAGGTGGGTGCAAATGGTGTTTTTTGATCTGGTTATCATGAAAATTGATTACGCTACTGGAGGTCTGGCAGATGTCCTCGCCGCCGATAGTGATCGAGTCGCGTTGTTTCATACGCGGTGCCCCCGACCAGTCCGTGTTGCGATAACTCACGGCGCTGGTCCTACCCGACCTTTGCGCCGTCGGTCGTGTCGGAAGGGATGGCAGCAACCCTAGCCTGCGAACTTACCGAAATATGCGAGGATCAAGACGATATCGAGGCGCTCCTTGGCGTTGCGCATCGCCGCCAGCGAACCGTTACGGGGCGTTTATCTGCCGAGCTCGCAAGCCTACGCAGAATACGAGGCGTGAGTAGGGGCCGGGCGCGGAAGCGTTTTGGGTTGAATCCTGCTGAGCTGGATGGAGCGCATTGGGCGCCGCGGTCTGTCAGCACACGCAGCAGTGGAATGCCGAAGCCGTCGAAGAACGGGACGACCCGATCGTTGAGTAGGTCAGCCGCCGGCAAGCGCGTCTTGCGATCGTAGAGCTTGGCAAACGCAACCTTCGAGTAGGTATCGACGAAAGTTTGCTGATAGACGCTGCCGCCGCCTTTGAGGCTGCCGACATGGAACGTATCCTGTGCGCCACAGTAGCCCGGACATTCGGACTTGAATTCTCCGTGCACTTCCTTCTCGTGTTTGGCGCGTTCGAGCACGACCAGTTGAGCCTCGGTCAACACCAACCCCCTCCTGGGCAAATTTGGCCTCCAAGGCCTTCAGGCGCTTCGGCATGGTCTTCAGATCGTGGCGCAACCAGATGATACGGCCACCTTGGGCTGAGACGGACGGGGCATTCCGTTTGAGCACTTCCTTGGCGACACGCACCTGACTGTAGGCTGGCAATTCGAGAGCCAGTTCGACAACGGGGGCCCCGATCTGCGGCTCCACGCGGTTCTTGAACAGTGGTTGGTGGTGGGATTTCCTGCAGCGCAGCTTCGGCGCCTTTGTGACAATTGTTCGGAATGCGCGTAAGCGATTCGAGATAACCTCTACCCTGTTGATGGGGCTCGGATCGTGTGCGGTCTGGCAACCTTGCGCAGTGTGGCGATGGGATCTCCGTTCGTGTTGGAGCCGCCAAAGGATTGTGAATACGAGTAACACCGGTCAAAACCTGTGGCCGGAGCGACTGCGAATCTCGTGTGATTGACAATACGGCCCGTATGACCCAATGCAGGTGAGCATGAGGGCATTCCGGACGCATGGGGCAAGCCGATCGAGTTCTGTGAGAATGTCTTGACGCAGTTGGGGCAGGCTGATTCCGTCCGCGCTCGACAAAACTGCGGCGACGCTTCCGGTGAAAAATAGATAGTAATGCTGTGGACTTAAAGGCTGTGATGGACGAGGATGGTACGGGCGAGGTATTCGCGTTGTTCCTGCCTTGGCTGACACTGATAGAGTGGGCGGCGCTTCTGGCTTGTGTCGTCTACGTTGACTCGGCGGTGGGTCGTATCGAAACTGGGGTTATGGGATTCACGCTGTTGTGCGCGGCGAGCGTTTCGGGTGGGGGTATCGGGGGGGGGCGTTGGTTACTTTATTGCGCACCGGCGAGAGTGCATCCGCGCTGACCGCGCTGCAATCCTTGGTGCTTTGGCACTGCACCCGCTTATCGGCATCCGGGCGTGGCCTTCCTCTTCCAAGATTGAGTGCCTCGCCGCTTACCGTACATGGTACTAAGGGGGCAGAGTGCGCTATCTTCATCCGGACGGCATTGCAGTCGGAGCGGTTGTATTGCCATCGCTCGTTGCCGTAATTTTCCAAGCGCGCGTTGTAAGCGGCCGTGAAGAAGGACATATAGACGTTGAAGTCGGCCGGCGTGCCGACGCCCGCAATGACTCATTGATCAGCCGATCCTGCGACGAGTCTGGTTGGTCGAATAGCCGGATATCGAATGGGACGACGCATTCTTTGTTTGATTCGGCCTTGGGCGGATGTCTCAACTTCTTGATGATCACGCCTGCCACGGTACAGTCGTCGGTTCTAAAACCGACGTCGAAGTCGATGCCGCTAGCTATCAGGTATCTAACTGATGATCCGAACCAAATGAGGAAAAAATGAGCGTAGAGATCAACGAATATGGGCAGCCCGTCGGCGCTTCTATGCCTGACTGGACGGATCGACCGCTTCCTGCGGATGTCACCTTGCAAGGCAGATTTTGCCGGCTGGAGCCTCTGGACGCGCAGCGCCACGCCAGGGATCTCTTTGCCGCCTATTCTTCGGCACCAGATGGCCGCGATTGGACTTATCTGCCCATCGGGCCCTTCCGTGACGAGAGCGAGCTTTTACGCTACGCAGAGAGCGCCGCACGAAGTACCGATCCGAAACACTATACCGTCATTGACACGGTTCTTAATCGCGCCGTTGGCGCACTTTCGTTGATGCGCGCCGATGTCAAGAGCGGCTCCGTCGAAGTCGGTTGGGTAATGTTTTCGCCGCTCATCAAGCAGCGACCTGCGTCGACCGAAGCGCAGTTTTTGCTGATGCAGTACGTTTTCGACGAGCTTCGCTATCGCCGCTACGAATGGAAATGTGACAGCCTCAATGATGCATCCCGCAAGGCGGCGCAACGTCTGGGTTTCAGCTTCGAGGGCATTTTCCGACAGGTAACGGTTTACAAGCAGCGATCCCGTGACACCGCTTGGTTTTCCATTGTCGACCGTGAGTGGCCTGGTCTCAAGCAGGCGTTCCAAGCCTGGCTCGCCCCGGAGAACTTTGATGACGAGGGGCGACAAATCAGTACGCTAACTGAAATCAGGAGCTAGCAGGCTGTTGAAA
>NZ_CAJPGQ010000088.1:0-7590 GCF_905339595.1 Burkholderia sp. BCC1977 | reverse complement strand
ACCCGATTTCGTCGAATTCGTGCGCGTGTGCAATACGCTGCACCTGAAGGAACATACGACCTTCGTCCATTTCGCGAAGAGTCTCGACATCGTGAACCACGGGATCACGACGTTCGAAAGCCGCTACGCGGTGTACGAGTTCATGGCCGCCTACGGCGATGCGGTGGTGTCGCACACGTGGGAAAACGCGCAGAACTACCTGTACTACGAACTGCTGTACGGCGACTATCCGCTGATCCACAACTCGCCGTTCCTCGGCAAGGCCGGTTATTTCTATCCGGACTTCGATTGCCAGGCCGGCGGCCGCGCGCTGCTGCAGGCGTTCGCCGAACACGACGCGAACCTCGACGCGTACCGCGAGCAATCGAAGCACGTGCTCGACTCGGTCAGCATCTACAACCCCGACAACGTCGCCGCGTATTCCGACGCGATCGCGTCGCTCTATCGCGACGCATGACGCGCCGCCTGCTCCGGACTCCGACATGAACGCACATCCGCCCCTCTCCCGCGCCAAATGGCTGGTCGGCTGCGCCCTCGCGTCGATCGCGATCGGCGCGCACGCGCAATCCGGCGGCGAATCGGCCGACGCGCTGCTGCGCGACGCCGACACGGTCTTCAAACAGCTCGACGCCGGCCAGTACGGCGCGGTGTGGGCCGATTCCGCCGCGTTCGTGAAGGCGCGCATCAAGCAGGACCAGTTCGCGGCCGACATGCAGCGTGCGCGCCAGTCGGTCGGCATGGTGCGCCATCGCGGCTGGGCGCAGATCACGCGGGTCCGCTACACGAACTCGGCAGCGATGCCCGACGGGCTTTACGCGAACCTCGACTACGCGACGACGCTCACGACCGGCACGACCGTGTTCGAGAAGCTGAGCTTCCGCCTCGAAGACGACGGCCTCTGGCACCTGACCGGCTACGTGCCGCGTCAGGCGCAGAACTACACGCCGTAAGCCGCGCACCGTCCGCCCGGAGCCGCCGATGAAAATCAATGTCGCGATTACGATGAACGTGCAGCGCGACGCCACGCAGTCGATCTGGTACAACGGCGCGAACCAGCATTGCGTGTACCTGTACATGCTGCTGAAACGCTCGCCGCTGGTCGGTGAAGTGTGGCTCGCGCACGACGACGGCATCACCGACTACCCGCAGGCGCTGATGATGGACGCGTTCGGCGACGCGCTGCGGCCGCTGTCGGCGATCGTCCACCAGACCGACCTGCTGATCGAGATGAACGCGTTCATCGACCCGTCGCACACGGACGCCGTGCGCCAGCGCGGCGGCAAGTGCGTGTCGTACCGCTTCGGCAATGACTACGTGATCGCGGTCGAGACGATCAACTTCGAGAAGAACAGCTGGCGGCCGAACCCGAACCGCGTGCAGTTCGACGAGATCTGGACCAACCCGCAGCACATGCACACGTGCGCGGCCTACTTCCGGGCCGTCTATCGCGCGCCGGTGATCGAGCTGCCGCACATCTGGTCGCCTTACTTCATCGAACGCAGCCTCGACGCCGATCCCGAACTGAAGGCGCGCTTCGGCTACCGCAACCACGGTCCGGCCAAGCGCATCGCGTTCTTCGAACCGAACCTGAATGTCGTGAAGAGTTCGATCGTGCCGATGCTGGCCGCGAACGCGTGCTACGTCGAGCATCCCGAGCTCATCGAACACGTATACATGACCAATACGTTCGACAAGAAGGAAAACGTCGCCTTCAAGCATCTCGCGCTCGGGCTCGAAATGGTGCGCGACGGCAAGGCGACGGCCGACGTGCGTGCACCGTTCGTCGCATGGGCCGCGCATCACACCGACATCGTCGTGTCGCACCACTGGGAAAACGGCCTGAACTACCTGCTGTACGACGCGCTGTACGGCAACTACCCGCTCGTGCACAACTCGCCGTTCCTGCGCGACGTCGGCTATTACTACCCGGACTTCGAGATCTTCGACGCGGCGCGCGCGATCGCGACCGCCGCGCAGACGCACGACGCGCGGCTCGACGATTACGCGGCAGCGGCCCGCCGCTGCCTGCAGCAGGTCGACACACTCGCCGACCACAACGTCCGCGCGTATTCCGAGCAGATCCAGCGCCTGTTCGCCGGGCGCGCGCTCGGCTGACCGCGGCCGCCCGCCTTCCGTTCATGAAGCACACCGTCCGCCACTTCGTCGTGATCGATTCGATCCACGGCCCGTTCGTCATCAACCGGCACAACGCGCGGCAGGCCGAAACGCTGATCAAGTCCGGCCGGCCGCACAACCAGGACGAGCTCGACACGATCATGCAGGTGATCGACCAGTTGCCCGACGGTGCGCTCGCGGTGGACGGCGGCGCGAATGCGGGGCTCGTCTGCGTGCCGATCGCGCAACGCTTGCGCGACCGCGGCGGCCGTGTCCATGCGTTCGAGCCGCGGCGCACGCTGTTCCACGCGCTCGGCGGCACCGTCGCGCTCAACCAGCTCGACAACCTTCATCTGCTGAACATGGGGCTCGCGAGCCGCAACGGCACGATGACGCTGCCCGACATCGACGACGGGCAGCCCGCCGACGATACGCCGGCCCCGACCGTCAGGCTCGATTCACTCGGCCTGCCGCGCCTCGATTTCCTGAAGCTCGACATCGACGGGATGGAGATCGACGCGCTGCACGGCGCGCGCCAGTTGATCGAAACGCATCTGCCGTGGTGCTGGATCGCCTACCGGAACGCGGATGACGCACGCGTCATCGATACGTTCGCCGGCCTCGATTACACGTTCTACCGGTTCGACGGACCGAACCTGCTGTGCGTGCCGAACCCGCGCTGGGACCGGCAGCGCCTGTTCATCTCGGGCGAGCCCGTCGGCGGTGCCTCCGCGCGCGTGCATGACGACGCGAATGCCGCCGTGGCAGCCGAGACCGACGCGCCCGAAACGAACTGGAACCGCGCGCTCGAACACGAGGCGCGCTGCGAATGGGGCCACGCGATCGACCGCTGGCTACGCGCGCGCGGCCAAGGCCTCGACGACGATGCGATCGCGTTCCAGCTTGCATCGTGCTACGGCTTCGCCGGCGCGCCCGACGCCGGGCTCGCGGCACTCGAACGCATCGGCGATCCGGCCGCACTGCCCGACGCGCTGCGCGGGCGTGTCGAACTTTCGCGCTCGGCGCTGCTGCTGCGCGCCGGCCGGCGCGACGAAGCCGCGCGCGCGACCATCGCCAGCGAGAACGTGCTGACGGCCGCGCAATTCGGGCTGCCGCTGGAACGGCTCTACGACGGCCAGCCGCTGCACGGCAAGCGGCTGCTCGTGATCAGCTACGGCGGTGTCGGCGACCAGCTCCAGTACGCGCGCTACCTGCATGCGCTCGACGCGCTCGGCTGCGCGGCCGTGACGGTCATCGTCCCCGCCGCGCTGGCCGACCTGATGCGCCACACGTTCCCGCACATCGAATTCGTCGGCGCCCACGGCGCGTGGGCCGACACGTCGCAGCTCGCCCACGACTACTGGTGTTCGTTCCTGGTGCTGGCCGCGCAGTTCGGCTATGCGCCGGCACCGGCCGGCGCGCCGGCCGCGTACCTGTCGTGCCCGCCCGAGCGGGCGGCCGCCTGGCGCGAACGCGTCGCGCGCGACGGCAGCGCACCGGGCACACGCCGCATCGGCCTCAACTGGCGCGGCCGCGACGAAAGCGATGCGCGCTTCCTGCGCGCGGCCAGCCTGCGCGACCTCGCGCCGCTCGCGCGGCTGCACGGCCATGCCGCGTACTGCATCAATCGCGACATCGCCGCGCAGTCCGAGCCGTCGGATCTGCCGGTCACGTTCCCGCATCATGCGATCGGCGATTTCAGCGATCTGGCCGCGCTGATGCTCGCGATGGACGCCGTGGTCACCACCTGCACCGCGCACATCCACCTGGCCGGCGCGCTGGGCGTGCCGGCGGTCCTGCTGCTGAGCCCGAAAGCCGATGCGCGCTGGGAAACCGGCTCGCGTACCGCGCTATACCCGGGCATCCGGATCGTGCGCGCCGCGCAGCCGGGCCGGTGGGACGACGCGGTCGACCGCGCGCTGGCGCTCGTGCTGGGTGGCTTCGGGAAGGACTGACGGTTACCTCGCCGGGCGACGCCAGGCGTTTATCCCCGTGACCGGGGCATGATGAGGACGTGATGCACGAACCGGCGTCACGCCGGCACGCGCTGGCCTCGCCGCTCGGCAAACGCGCGGCCATGCCGCCGGCCGATGCGCGCAAGCCTCGCGAAACAGCGTACCGCCTCAGGGCTGATATCGCCGGCCTGCTGCGCAAGGCTGCCCGATACACCGCACGCGATCGCCGAATCGTCGCCGCAAGCGCCCGCGAACACACCGGCGAAATAGTGCCGCGCCGCACGCTCGCGGCCGTCCACGTCGAGCGGTTTCATCCGGCGAATGTGTTGCGAGACGTTCTTCAAGCCGTCGAGATACGGCGCAACGTCGATCGGCGCATCGGCCGATTCGGCGCCGAGCTGCGCCAGCATGTCGGCCAGTTCGGCGATCGCGACGAGCTCGCGCGCATCGGCCGCCTGCGTGCCCGTTCCGTGCCCGGCCTTCTTCGTCGCCGCCATGCCTACGCCCCTTTCCGATCCTTCGTTGCCCGATGCCGGCGCCCAGCGCCCGCGCCGCGGCGTCATGCGGCGGCCGGTGACCGCCATGTAAAGCGGATGCCCTGCGCCCACGAGACGCCGGAATCCAGGATGATCTGCCGGTCGATCTCGCTCTCCACGCCTTCGACGACGACGTGCCGTGCGCTTTCATGCGCGAACGCGATCAGCCGGCGAAACTGGTAGCGCCCGATCGCGTTGCGCTTGATCAGCGACAGGACCGACCTGTCGAGCTTCACGATATCGGGGTTGCCGACCACCAGGTTGTTCAGCGCGCTGAAGCCGACGCCGAAGTCGTCGATCGCGACGCGGCACCCGGCCTGGCGGAACCGATTCACGAACGACCGGCCCGCGACGGGGTTCAGCGGCCCCGTCTCGGTAATTTCGACGACCAGCCGCGCCGCGACCGACGGCTCGCGCTCGAGCCGCCTGAAAATGGCCAGCCACGCATCGTCCACGACCGCGCTCACCGCCGCGACGTTGCAGCCGTACACGGCCTTCGGATCGGCGCGCAACTCGTCGATCATCCGGCTCACCACGAGCCGGTCGAACCAGCGCATCAGCCCGAGCGATTCGAGGCGCGGCAGGAACGCGAGCGGCGGCAACACATCGCGTGCGCCCCAGCGCAGCCGCGCGAGGCATTCGTGATACAGCACGCCGCCCGACAGGTCGGCGCGGCAGACCGGCTCGCGCGCGAACCCGAGCCGGCTTTCGACGAAACTGCGTACCGACGCAAGGTCGGGGTGATCGTCAGGCGCGCCGAATACGAGATCGATCTCGTCCCGACTCGCTACGCTATTCGCCTCCAGGCGAGGTTCGACCGCATTCATCCGGCGCTCCGGCAAGTGTCGGGCCGCCGATGACGGCCCGCGCTCTCGATACATGGGGCGCGAGCCGACCACGACACGCACCACCGCCTACCCGGCCCATCCTCTTTTTTCGATCTTTTCCGGAAGCGTACTTTTCATTTCGGCGCGCCGTCAAATTCGATATTGTCAATGATATTCAAATATGGGAAATACACCACAAGCGCACGTCGGCAACAGTGCGACAGATTACACAAAAACGTCGACGAAACCCCAATTGATACTGATTATTTCCCCGCCCGAACATCCCCCGGCAAATCGTTTTACCGCAAGGTTCGCTTCAATTATCGGATGTTTGGCGTTTTGTCTGATAAATATCCGCCGATGAAATATTGCCCGGACCCGACGCCCGGATTCGCCGCAACCATCTGCGAATCACGCCACCATTGGGTTGCGGCAGCGCATTCGGTCTCCGCAGAATTCAATTCGGCCGTTTCAAACGATATTGACGATATTCGAATGATAATGCGGCAAGACATAAACGATAATATCGAGACGATTTATATGACGACTATCGATTGAAAGATATTTAACAATCTCGATGACTAGTTAACCTATAAAATGATTTTTGACGGACTTCCCTCGGAGCCGTCAGATTCGTGCCTTCAAAAACCGTCGAATCTCCCCGGTTCGGCGGTTTCTTTTTTAATGGCACCATTTCTTCAGACATTAACCCGGGACAACCCGGTTGACTGCGGTCGGCGTGATCGAGCCGACCGCCTCGATCGCGCGAATCGCGATCGAATGCGGCCGCAGGCGGCGACGCGTGCCGCGTCGTGCAACCTTATGCGGCCGTCGCGCCGATCAGGTTCGCGAGCAGCGTGTCGTATTCGGCGACGAGCGCGGGGTTCGCCGACGTAAAGCGGCCGAGGATCTCGCGCTGGCGCCGCGTGTACCCTTGCCAGTCGTCGTCGTGCGTGTGCAGCACGTGCAGCAGCGCCTCCGCACCCTTCTGCACGTCGTTGCCAGGGTAGTAGTAGCCGAGGTCCGGCACGAGGTTCGCGTTGTGCACCAGCGGATAACCCTGCCAGCACACGTCGAAATAGAAGTAGTTGAGCGGGTTCGACCATTGATGCGACACGACGATATCAGTCATGTCGGCCAGGAACAACGGCGTGTCGAAACGCCCGACGAAGCTTGCCTTGCCCGCTCGCACGATGTCCAGGTAGTTCATCAGCGTCACGAATTCGGGGCTGTTGTGCGCGAGGCGATCGGCGTTCGTCACGTGCGTGAAGCAGATCGCATCGGGGTCGCGGCGATACACCTCGTCGATGATCAACATCGGATACATGCAGAACTTCACGACGTTGTGGTTCGGCTCCATCACCGTCAGCCGCTTGGCCGGTTCGCTGCGGGGCCGGTACTCGCCACGCTCCGGCAGCGATTGCGCACGCGCCTCCAGACTCATCGGGTCCCACACGAACGGCACGACGCGCCCCGGGCAACGGCGCAGCGACTGCAGGAACGGCAGCGACGACTCCGCGATCTGCGGAATGGCCCACAATTCGTCGTAGCCGCGGTTGATGAACAGCGAATCCCACATGCGGCGGCCGAACAGTATCGATTCCATCGAGGTGATGTACTCGAAGCCGCAGCAGTAGCTGACGATCTTCGCGCCGCGCGCCTTCAGGTAGGCCGTCTGCTCGCCGTCGATCTGACCGCCCAGCTCGATCACCACGTCGAGCGCATCCTTCATCTCGGCGAACGCGCGCGTGTCGTAGACGTGGCGATCCCACGGCAGCGCATCGGTCAGCGCGACATCGGTCGTGTTGACCAGCGTCACTCGATAGCCATGCGGCGACGCCATCAACAACTTCGCCAGAAACAACGCGTTCTGCTTGATGCCGTTGATCCACAGGCTTTCGTCGGGGGCGCGCAAACCGATCGTGATACCGATGCGCAGGCCGTTCAGGGCAGGAGACTTCATCTCGGCGGCGGGATGGGTGATTGAATGGATGCAGTGTAGCGCACGGCAAGCGGCCGCGCGAACGATCCGCCAGTCTAGCGGAGCGCCGGCCGCCAGACTGTCATGCATGGTCATACGCGGTGCGGACGACCAGGGCAATCGCATGAAGGGTCGTTAACAATCAAGGAGTTACGCACGGGGTTGTAAACCGAGGT
>NZ_CAJPGQ010000087.1:0-7924 GCF_905339595.1 Burkholderia sp. BCC1977 | reverse complement strand
CACCTCACACCTCACACCTCACACCTCACACCTCACACCTCACACCTCACACCTCACGCATCGAGCATCGAGCATCGAGCATCGAGCATCACGCATCGAGCATCACGCATCGAGCGACGCGACCGCATCGGCCGCGATCATCGCCAGGTGATTCGCGGGCCGCGGCCGGCCGGTCGGACGAAACACGGCCTCGCCCTGCACGATGGCCCGGCCCGAATACGCGCACCGTCCGTCGCGCCGTGCGACCGCGCGGCGCCATTTCTGTTCGCCGTAGTGCAGGCGGCCGCTTTCGACCCAGCGGACCAGCAGCGATTCGTGCGACCACTCCAGCAGCGTGACGTGAATCTGGCTGCGGCCGGGTGACGATGCGCGCGGCGCGAGGCCGACGGAAGAAACGGTCAGCATGATCGATTGCCTTCGGTGTGGCCGGCGTGGGGCCGATCCGCATCGCGCGGTGACGCACGGTGCTGCGTCGGCCGCCCGGCGACACGCCGGAGTTCGTTAGTTACGCTGAATGCCATTGCCAGTCTCCTGCCGGCCGGCGAGGCCGGCGCGGGATCGATCGGGACCGCGCGCGGTCGACGCGGCCGGTTCGGAATTCGTCGACAGAGCGGGTACGGCGGTGACATACCGCTCGCATCGCCGGCGAGCGTCCAGTGTAAAAGCGCACGCGGGGCCACCGGAAGGCGCGTGAAGAAGAACACGGTGTTGCCCGATATCGAACACCGGCGCGGGTACGCGCAGACGGCCGCACCCACGGCATCAAGGACGCGCATCCGGCGCAGCGCCGCGCGCCGTCGCGTGCGACGTGGGGCGCAGCGTGACCGTGCAGGTCGTGCCCGCGGCCAGGAAGCCGTCGCGCGGCATGCCGTCCAGCCGGATCCGCACCGGCACCCGCTGCGCGAGTCGCACCCACGTGAAGATCGGGTTGACGTCGGCGAGCAGCGTCGCGCCCGCAGGATTGTCGCGATCGCTGATGCCGCGCGCGATGCTTTCGACGTGACCGGTCAGCGACGGTCCGCCGGACAGCAGCCGGATCTCGGCCGGATCGCCGATGTGCACCTGCGGCAGCTTGGTTTCCTCGAAATAGCCGTAGACCCAGTACGAATGCGCATCGATCAGTGCGAGGCGCGCGACACCCGCGGTCGCATAGTCGCCGGGATACAGGTTCAGGTTCGTGATGTAGCCGTCGACCGGCGCGCGCACCTCGCTGCGCGCGAGATTCAGGCGCGCGACGTCACGCGTGGCGAGCGCCGCCTGGTAGCTGGCCTGCGCCTGCCGCGCGGCCGACCCCGCATCCTCGCGCACCTCGGCCGAGATCACCGCGGTGTCGAGCTGCGCACGGCGCGACGCCTGCTGGCGGCGCATGTCGAACTCGGCCTTGCGCAGGTCGAGTTGCGCGTCGGCCTGCGCGAGCGCGTAGCGGAAGCGGTCGGCGTCGATGCGGAACAGCACGTCGCCGCGGCGCACCGGCTGGTTGTCGGCGACGAGCACGTCGGTCACGATGCCCGACACGTCCGGCGCGATATTGACGACCTTTGCACGCACGCGGCCGTCGCGCGTCCACGGCGCATACATGTAGCGGTTCCACAGCGCGTGGGCGAGCAGGACGGCGATGGCGAACAGCAGCAGGGTGGCCGCCACGCGGAAACAGGTTTGGGCACGCATGTTGACTCGATACGAAGCAGGGTGATCCATCAGCCGGCCAGCAGCAGGCCGGCGCCGCAAAACAGGCACACGAACACGGACACGCGGAACAGCGCCGGATGCCACACGTGCCGGTACAGTCCCGCGCGCGCGAGTACGCGGTCGACGATCCAGAAGGCGACCCCGCAGCCGAGGAACGCGGGCAGCACGCCCGGCACGAGCAGCGACGCGATCGGAAATTCAGCGAACATCGGGTGCGCCTCGCGGTGGCCGGGCGGCGGCGTCGCCCGTCGGTTCGACGCCGCCGCCGAGCGCCATCATCAGTTGCGCCCAGCTGTCGAGGCGCGCGGCGCGCACGTTGGCGAGCGCCTGCTGCGCCTGCAGCAGTTCGGTCTGGGTCGACAGCACGTTCAGGTAGTCCGTGAGGCCCGCGCGATAACCCTGCGCCGCATAGTCGAACGCGCGTTGCGCGGAGCCGTTCGCGGCCTCGATGTCGACCTGCTGCCGCGCGAGCGACTGCAGCGACACGACCTGGTCGGCGACGTCGCGGAACGCCGCGAGGACGGCCTCGTTGTACGTCTCGACCGCGAGGTCGTAGTCGGCGACCGCGACGCCGTAGCGGCCCTGGCGAACGCCGCCGTCGAAGATCGGCAGCGAAATCGCCGCGCCGAACCGGTGCGTCATCGCATCGTTGTTGACGAACGTGAAGAAGCCGCCGAACGCCGCGGATGCGAGCCCGGCGCTCGCGATCAGGTCGATGTTCGGATAGAAGTCGGCGTGCGCGGCATGCATCCCTTTTGCCATCGCTTCGACGCGCCAGCGCGCGGCGCTGATGTCCGGCCGGTGGGCGACGAGTTCGGCCGGCAGGTTCGCCGGCAGCGCCACCGGCACGTCGAGCCGCAGCGCGGGCCGCGCGAGCGCCGCACCGGCGCCCGGCCCGCGGCCGGTCAGCACCGCCAGTGCGTTGCGCAGCACCGCGAGCTGCCGGTCGAGTTCCTCGATCTGCGCGCGGGTCGTGGCGACCGGCGTGCTCGCCTGCGTGATCTCGAAGCGGCTCGCGAGTCCGGCCCGGTAGCGGCGCGCGATGATGTCGACGACGTCCTGCTGGCGCTTGCGGGTCGCCAGGGCGACGTCGCGCTGGTCGAACGTCTTCGCGAACGTGACGTAGGTGCGCACGACCGCGGTTTCGAGCGTCAGGCGCGCCACGCGCGCGTCGGCTTCGGCCGCCAGTGTGCTGTCGAGCGCACCTTCGCGTTCCGCGCGATGCTTGCCCCACAGGTCGAGCGGGTAGCCGAGGCTCGCCCCGGCCGCGTTGTTCCAGACCGTGTTGCCGCCCGGCGGGCTCGGGCTCGCGAAGCGTGCGAAGCGCGTGCGGCCGAAGTCGCCGCTCGCGGACACGCTCGGGTAGCGCGACGCGCCGGCGACGCGTGCGAGCTCGGCGTAGCGGTCGATGCGCGCCTGCGCGACGCGCAGCGCGGGGCTGCCGGCCACGGCGTCGGCGACCAGCGCGTCGAGTTGCGGATCGCGCCACGTGTGCCACCAGTCGTCGCGCGGCCACGAGGCCGGCGATGCAGCGGCGGGCATGCCCTGCGCGAGCGTGCCGGCATCGGCGAGCGTCGCGCGCGGCGCGATGCCGCCGGTGTTCGCGCACGCGCCGAGCCACAGCACGGCGAGCGCCGCGATGCCGCGCGCGGCGACGGAGCGGGGCGAGTTGGCCGCACAGCGGTGCTCGGGATTACACGCGGGCATCATCGGGCTTGCCGGAAGGGGTGGGCGGGTGTTGCAGCGGAACGAGATTGCATTGCAGCGACACGAGGATGAAATGGACGCAGTCGGCCACGCGCGGCGCCGTGCCGGTCGTGAGCGGCGGCGCGGCGTTCAGCGCGGCGAGCGCAGCGGTGGCCGCGCGTTCGGCGTCGCGCAGCGTCGCGGGCGACGGCGCGTCGAACAGGCGCGCGACCGCCGCACACAGCGCGCGTTCGTGCGCACGCCACGCACTGGCGGGCGGTTCGGCGGCGCCGGCCGTGCGCAGGTCGACGATGCTGCGCCCGATCTCCAGCGACGCGAAGCTCCAGGCGAACAGTTCCTGCTGGCCGAGGCGGCCGGTCGCCGGGCGCGCGGCGATCTGCTGCGTGAAATCGCGCACGCCGGCGTCGAAGCGCGGCATCAGGCCGTCGAGTTCGCCGAAGCACGCATCGTCCGACACGAGTCGCCGCAGCGCATGGAGATAGCGGCCGGTCGCCCAGTCGCCCGCATACGGCGCGACGACGGAATAGGCGAGCGACGCGGCCCCGATGCCGAGGATCGACGAGAATCCGGCATCGAGCGTCGCAGCGGGCGCATAGACGCCGGGATTGGTGATGTTGGTCAGGAAGCAGAAGTAGATGTTGAAGCCGAGACCGAACGCGGCCGTCTTCGGAACCGCGTTCAGGTACGCGCCGACCGCGACGAACAACGCGACCGCCGCGGCGAGCGGCGCGAAGCCGTCCATGCCGGGCAGCAGCACGAAATCGAACCCGAGGCTCGCGAGCCAGGCGACCGTGCAGCCGAGCGCGACCTGGCGTGTCGCCGCGGCCGGTGCCGGCATGATCGAATACAGCGCGCTGGCGATCGTGGCGGACACCACGGCGCCGGCCGCGCCGGTCCAGCCCGACGCGATCCAGAACAGCGACACCGCCGACACCGCGACGATCGCGCGCAGTCCCGCCGCGGCGGACACCATGCGGTTCGCGCTGGTGACGATCCGCACGGGTGCACGGGCCGGACCGGAAGCGGTCGCGGCCGGCGCCGCTTGCCGGCGGATCGCGACGAAGTCCGCCAGATACGCGCGCAGGCTCTCGAGCGCCTGTCGGAGCAGCGACAGGCCGGTCAGCGCGTCGCGCGCATCGGGCACCGGTGCCGGCGGCCGGTCGTGCGCACCGCCGTCCGGCAGCCGCGCAACGGCCTGGCCAAGCGCGTCGACGAGCTGCTCGACGGCCCGCAGATCGAAGGTGGGTGCGGGATCGTCCGGCGGCAGCACGCGCGCGACGTCGTCGCACGCGGCCGACAGCACGTCGGCCGCACCATGGTCGACGGCGCGGTTCAGCCGGGCGCGATACTGATGCAGTGCGTGAAAGCGCGCGCCGGCGTCGAGGAATTGCCCGGCCATGCGCGTCATGATGTCGTTGCGTGCGCGCAGGTCGGGATCCTCGAACACTGCCGCGCTGCGCAGGTTCTCGAGTTGCGCGCGCGCGGCGAGTAGCCGCAGGTAGCGGCGGCTCTGCTCGTCGGCCGGCAGGGTTTGCGTGAGCGCGGCGCGCACGAAGCCGATGAAGTCCGCATAGTGGTCCTCGCCGGTCTTCATCAGCATCGCGCGAACGTGGCGCGGGAGGATCAGCGCACTGACGACGCCGGCCGACAGGATGCCGATCGATACCTCGCCGAGCCCCGTGACGACATTGGCGATGATGTCGTAGGGCCGCTCGATCGACGGGATCGCGGCGATGCAGGTCGCATAGCCCGCGAGCACGAAGCCGTACGACTGATAGTTGCGGAAGTACGCGGCGCCCCACGTGCAGCAGCCGATCCACAGCACGAGCGCGCCGAGGAACAGCACGCGCTCCTGCGGGAACGCGCCGATCAGCACGATCGCGGCCAGGTTGCCGATCAGCATGCCGACGCCGCGATAGAAGCCGCGCGCCATCACCATCCCGCTGTGCTGATGCATCATCAGGATCACGACGGTCACCATTGCCGTGCGCGGTGCCGCCAGCTCCAGCCGCATCGACACACCCATCGCCAGCACGACGGCGACGACGGTCTTCGCGACGTGGATCAGGCGCGCACCGTCGGTCCGGCCGTATTCGCGACTCATGCCGAGCAGCCCGCGCGCGAAGGACGCGGCGCCGAAGGGGTTCGTTAGCGTGCGCTTGTTCGGCGGCATGGCGTGACGGCAGGGCGGATCCGGCGGGACGGGGGCGACGGGGGCGGCGGGGTGGCGCGCATCGTGTCAGACCGAATCCGTCGACAGCGTTTCGGCATGCAGCGCCTTGGCCGTGCCGGTGGACCACGGCGGATCGAGCAGCGCGATGCGCACGTGCTCGATGAACAGCTTCAGCTTGTTGCTCGCGTACGGATTGCGCGGATAGACCGCGTAGATCACTTCGTCCTGCGGCGTTTCATCGGCGAGCACGCGCACCAGCCGGCCGTCGCGCAGGCATTCGTCCGCGATGTAGCGCGGCAGCATCGCGATGCCGATGCCTTGCACCGCGGCGTCGCACAGCGTTTCGCCGTTGTTGGACAGGAACACGCTGCCCGGACTGATCGTGCGCGGCTTGCCGAGGCTGCCCGGCGTCGTGAACGTCCACGTGGCGGACGGCGCCGCATGGCTGTAGTTCAGGCAGCGGTGTTCGAGCAGCGCGTCGAGCGAGTCCGGTTCGCCGTGGGCCGCGAGGTAGGCGGGGCTGCAGACGACGACGCGCTCGCATGCGGCAACGCGGCGCGCGATCAGCGCGCTGTCGGGCAGCCGCGCGGAGCGGATCGCGACGTCGAAGCGCTCGACTTCGAGGTTGACCGGGCGATCGTCGGTTTCGAGCGTGACGCGCAGCTGCGGATGCGCGGCGGCGAACTTCGCGACCGCCGGCCCGAGCCAGCGGCGGGTGAGACTCACCGGCGAGGTGATGCGCAGCTCGCCGCACAGGCCGTGCGAGCGTTCGGCGATTTCCTCGGCGACGTCGACGAGCCGGCGCATCGAATCCGACGCGGCGCGATAGAAGGTCATGCCGGCTTCGGTCGGCGTCACGTTGCGGGTCGAGCGCATCAGCAACTGCACGCCGAGCGTGCGCTCGAGGTCGCTGATGCGTTTGCTGACGACGGACTTCGACAGGCCGAGCCGGCGTGCGGATTCGGTGATGCCTTGCCGCTCGACGGCGAACAGGAAGGCCTGGATATCGTCTATGTTCAGGGATTTCATGATGCTGTCCGAGGGTCGTCGGGCATGAGTCAAGGGCGGCTGCCTGCCGCGCCGCCACGCTTGCTGCGGCGATCGACGGGCGACACGACGGCCGGCGGCGGCGCGAATCGTGCGACGAAAGCGCGGCGCGCGGCGGCATGCGCCGAAACGGCTGCAACACGCGGGAAACGCGACGCGCATCCGGCACGCAGCGGCGGCCCGAACGGCTTCGCGCGACCGCGCCGCCACGCGGCGCGAACGAGCGGTCCGGAAGCGGGGCGGTTCACGCGCGCCCGACACCGTCGGTAGTCCGGATGGGTTCAAGCGTAGTGGAACGGGACGCGTGTCGATAGTCAGGCCGGATTGTCCTCAGTGTTCCGTGCATGGAACGATCGATCGCGCCGCCGCCAGGGGCGGCGCGATTGGCGAATCGCTGCCGGCGCTGTCCGCCGGCGTGGCGGCAGGCGTCAGGCGATCTGGTTGAGGCGATAGACCTCCACCTTGTCGACGGCATCCCAGTCGCGGGCCTGGAACGCGGCGATGTGCGGACTTTCGTTGTGATGTCTGGCCTGCGTCTGCGCGTTCTCCCACAGCTCGACGAACACGAAGCGGCGCGCATCGGCTTCGTCGACCAGCAATTCATAGCGCAGGTTGCCGAGCTCCTGCCGGGACGGCTCGACAAGCTCGGCGAGCCGGGTGCGCAGGCGTGCCTCGTGGCCGGCCTTCGCGTACAGCACTGCGACGATGTGCAGTTGCGTCATCTTCGTTCTCCGATCGCGTGTGCGAGCAGGGTGGTGGGCGACTGGCGGACCCGCTTCACCCGTGGGTGACCAGGCGGCCGGGACCGGCGGCGATCAGGATCATGAAGCCGCCGATGATGCTGATGTGTTCGAGAAAGCCGGTCAGCATCAGCGTGCGCTGGTTGCCTTGCTGGTTCCAGAAGTCGTAGAACACGATCGCGGTCGCGAGCGTGAAGACCGCGAGCAGCACCGATGCGAGCAGGGTCTGGAAGCCGACCATGATCGCGATGCCGCAGACGAGCTGGACGACGATCGTGCTCGCGAGGGCGAGGTGCGGGAGCGGCAGGTTCTTCGCGCGCACCTCCTCGAGGCCGTGCTGGAAGAACAGGAATTTGTTGATGCCGCTCAGCACGAACATCAGCGCGATGAAAAAGCGGCCCGCGAACAGGAGATAGTCGGCCATGGCGCGTTCGTATCCGGTATCGGTCGGAGGGAAGGCGTCGACGCCGGGCGTCGACGCGGTGTGGCGTTGCAGCCGCGCCCGCCGGCGGACGGACGGGCGCAACCGCGCGAAACGGCATTCGCCGTCGCGGCTCAGCTCTCGGGG
>NZ_CAJPGQ010000086.1:0-8741 GCF_905339595.1 Burkholderia sp. BCC1977 | reverse complement strand
ACTTGGCTGTTTACGTTGAGGCCGATGCCGGTATCTTGGCCGTTTGCAGTCTTGCCGCCTAACGCGTCGTTATTGGCATTGATCGTGTCGAAGTTGCCGTTTGTGTTGCCCACCACCGTGAGCGCCCCGGCAGATGTGTTGATCGTATTGCCGCCCCCGTAAATGCCAACGCTATCGCCGGCTGCTTCGTTCACGCCGTCGCCGCTACCGATTATGTTGGCTTGGGCATTTGTGTTTAGCAGGATGCCGGTTGGTTGACCGTTGGTCGTCGTACTCCCTAGATAGTCGCCATTGGCGTTAACCGTATCGAAGCTGCCATTCGTACCGGTGATGTATGCCTGGGAGCCTGCGGCAGCGTTAATAGTGTTGCCGCCACCGCTCGCGACAAGATAGGCGCCAGCCGCTTCGCTAATGCTATTGTTGCTGCCATTAACTTGGTCGCTCGAATTTGAGCCGACACTTACGCTGCCATTCGATATGGACGTGGAATTCTGGTTTCCATTGACAGCAATATTTCCTCCGGACATCGAGCCCGAGTTTACTCCGGTTATAGTGCTATTCCCGCCGGAGGAGATTAAGTTGAATTCGGAGTCGGCAACTCCGGGAGAAATGATAATGTCATCATTTCCGCCGGTCGAAATAACTGTCGCAACATTGCTTCCGCTTTGCTGTGTTGCGCTTATCTGATCAGTATTATTTTCCTGCACTATGTTCCACATAGTGGCTGCGTTGGAGGAATCGCAAACAAAATTGGAGCTGCTCAATGATGCCGGGGTGTAGTTTCCGTTTGAGTCGGGCGATAGTCCGGCGGATTGCAAACTCTGTGATATCGCATTGGCGATTGTCGATGAATCAATCCCGGCTCCGGTGGCGGACGCGATAAAGCCAACGGCGTTAATGAGCTCGCCGAGGGTGAATGTTCCCCCGCCGAAAATTGGATTTATGCTCGATCCTGCAAGGCCTAAAAATTCAACCCCTTGGCCTGCCATGGTGGCAATATTACCGGCGATTGATGCGAATGCGCTTGCCAAATCATTGGCGCTCATCGAAGCGCCGTTTGTTATTATGTTTGTAACGCTGGCTACAATGGAGTTTCCCGCAAAAGCGGCACCCTCACCCGGTATCAGAGATGTTGCAGCTGCGGCGGCGCTCGCCAAAGCAGCTTGGTAGGCGATGAGAGTGGCATTGCTTGGATTATTTTGATACGCCTGTGCTGCACTTTGTACGCCGGCAGCATTGTCGAGTCCGGAAATCGTATAGCCTGCGACTGATACGGAAGTCATAGTGTGCTCTCGTTTTGGTTGCTATTTTGTGCAAACTGATATGGATATCAGTCTGGAAATGCAAATCACCACAACAAATAAGGCCAGGTACGGCATGGCTAGTCTTCTTGGTATTACTTCTCGTCCACTTGATCTCTGTTTGAAAAGATTGAAATATGAGATCGTCGTGTAAATCAGTGATGCTGCAAGTGCTATGGGGTAGATAAGCAAGAGTAGTGTGCTGGTTTGAGCCACTGATTTAAATAGACCACCTATCTCGTCGCACTGCATAAATAGCAGCACCTCGATAAGCGCAACCGATGCCGCTGAAAGGGATGCGAGTTTTATTATTCCCGATATTATTTTTTCTTTTTCATTCAAATTGAACCTCGCCATATTATGTGTGTTTTTTAGTTCTGACTCGCAAGAGTGGGGAGGCATCACCTCACTGGATCGATATTGAATAATAATCGCTTATAATAAATTGGCTAGGGCTGGATTATTGCATCAACGTCGATTGCTATTTCAGGTATGGTATGCCATTGATGGCAATCGCCTCGTTCCTCCGATCAATCTATCAGTCGATTCCCCTAATGACAACATGCGCTACGGTCAACTCATCAGTTGATATTTTACAGAATATTTCAGAATGGTGGTTGCTATAAATTTGTTGGGAAATCGATTAATTTTTGTAAGAATATGGGCGGATGGTGGTTGGTGGGGCGACTCTGAGAAATGGACCTCCATTGACGCTGGTTGGGCACTCTAAAATTGCGAATTCATGACGAAATGAAAGGTTGCGCGAGTGCGATAACGGATGCCTTTCATCGAAATTTCTCCGGATATGTTGAGACGCAGTATTGCCTGGCCTGAAACAGACTATTTCCAGTGCCGGAAAAATAATGACAATTTCGTCAGGTGTCGGTGACCGCTTCAGAAGCTCGGCGTTAGATTTCCGTGGCCGGCGCCAGTTGTTTTTTCGAATGATCTGCTGATTTTTCCCCACAACGCGGCATTGCCCATTTCTCGCGCGGGGGCGCGGGAAATGGGTCACGAATGACGAGCGCCGTGATGGAGCAAGCGGAAGGCTCCGCTTTTGATGATTTTGTAAGGAATCTCAACGAATCAAGATACCCCCTCGGCTATGGATTTTCAGCAAGCTGGGAGCCTATCGCACGCCCGGTTGCTTGCTGCACGGATTATTTCCCGCTACGCTGCACAGTCCGTTTTTCGCGCGGGAGTGCGAGCGATGGACCACTGGCGACTGGCGTATCTCGGCATGCGGCATTTTCCGCATGAGCTGACCGAGTTCGAGCTCAACACCTTCTTCACATTCTCCGCCCGCGAGCGTGCGCTGATCGATGGTCGTCGCTCACACCTCTACCGCCTGGCGGTCGCGTTGCACCTGGGATTCGTGCGAATGACCGGCCGCACGCTCGATGCTTACAAGCAGGTTCCCAAACGGTTGTGGCAGCATCTCGGCGATCAACTCGGCATCGACCCGCCTGACCTAGGGACGTTGCGCGCACTCTACGACGACCGCACCGACACGCTCGCCGATCACCAGAAACTGGCCTACGAAGCGCTCGGATTCCAACCTATGGCCGAGCACCAGCGGCGTTACGTCGTGCGCTGGCTCAAGGAACGGCTGTCGGGCCGGCAGGATCGCAGCACGGCGCTGTTCGATCTCAAACAGTGGCTGTACGAGCATCGGGTCCTGATCGTTCACGACCGCGCACTGCAGCAACTGATCGTGCAGGCCGTGCAGGACGTGGAAGCCGCGCTGACCCACCGTCTCGAGGCGGCGTTCGGCGCCGCCTCGCTCGATCAATGGGGCATGCTATTGCCGAGACCGGAATCGGGCGGGGCCAGCCTGCAGCAGTGGCTCTGGTCCGTACCGTTACGGAATTCAACGAACCAGATGGGTGAGCTGTTTCGCAAGATCGAGCGCCTGACCAAGCTCGGCGTGCACCGGAACTGGCCGGCCGCATGCAACGAGGCAGTGGTGCGGCACTATGCGCGACGCTGCGCCAACCGGCCTCCGTCCGTCAGCAAACGGATCCGTTTGCCCGTGCGCCGGCTCGAGGCCACCTGTTTCATGCGTTACGCGCTCTGCGTTGCCACCGATCAGCTGCTGTGGATGCTCGCCCGTTGGCAGCGCAAGATGGTCAACGAAGCCGGTAGCAAGGTCGACGCGACGCGGCCCGACCTGAAAGCGCAACTGCGCGAATTCGCGACGGCCGTGAAAGCGCTCGCGACCGACGCCACCCTGGCGCACGACGCGCTGATCGAGCATCTTGTGCAACTGGCTGACACAATGGTTGCTAGGAGCAGCCCGAGTCGCGCGAGCCTGGTGCGCGCACAACTGCTGAGCAAACAACGCGTTGCCCGCACGATGCTGGCGAGGTTGTTGACGTTGCCGTTCGCGTCGCAAACCCAGCATCCGGTCATCGACGCGCTCGAGGTGCTGCGAACGATCTACGTTTGCGGCGAACGGGAGTTGCCGGGGGATGTGTCCGTGCCGGTCGGGCGCGCCTGGCAACGGATCGTGGCCGGCGAGGACCGCGTGCAGGCACTGCTTGCGTTCGAATGGGCGACCTTGTCCGCGTTGCGGGTCGCGCTGCGCAACGGCTCAGTCTTCGTCGAGCACAGTTTCGCGTTCCGCAGCCAGGCCACGCTGCTGATTCCCGACGACACCTGGAAGGCGCAGCGCAACCACTTTTATGGTCATCTGAAACTGTCGCAGGACCCCAAAGAGTATATCGAGCCGATTTGCGCGCACCTGAGCGAGGGCCTTGAACGGTTGGCGCAAGCCGTGTCGCGTGGAGAGGTTCGGGTTGATACGGCGATTCATCTCGATCCCGCCTCGGCGCAGCGGGCCGAGCCTGCCGTCGAAGCGCTGCGCCGCGCGATTTTCAATGCCCATCCGGACGGCCAGTTGCCGCGCATCCTCCTGGAGATCGACAGCGAAACGCGCTTCAGCTGGCTGCTGCTGGGTCGTGAGCCTCGCGCGCGCAGCGAGTTGCTGATGGTCTACGCTGCCGTGCTCGCGCACGGCACATCGATGTCCGCTGCGGAAGTCGCGCGGATGGTGCCGGAATTGTCGGCCGGCGCGATCCGCCAGATGATGCATCGCGTCGCCGACGAGCGGGTTCTGCGAGAGGCAGCGGATGCCGTGCTCGGCTTCATGCACCGCCACGCGATCGCGGCGCACTGGGGACGTGCGGATCTCGCGTCATCCGACATGATGTCGCTCGAAACGACCCGCACCGTCTGGCAGGCGCGTGCCGATCCGCGTCGGCGCACGGCGTCGATCGGCGTCTACACCCACGTTCGCGACCGGTGGGGCATCTTCTACGACCAGCCGATCGTGCTGAACGAACGGCAGGCCGGTGCGGCGATCGAGGGCGCCATCCGCCAGGAAGGCACCGACGACGTCGCCCAACTGGCCGTGGACACGCATGGGTACACCGATTTCGGGATGGCGGTGGCCCGCGGGCTGGGATTCGACCTGTGCCCGCGGTTGGCACACCTGCGCGACCGGCGCCTGCATGTTTCCGTCGGCATGAGTGTGCCCGAAGCGCTGGTCGCCGTTATCGATCGCGACGTCCAGCTGGAAGCCATCGAGGCCATCTGGGATGACTTCGTGAGACTGGTGGCCTCGATCCAGAGCGGCCACTGTACGGCCGTGCAGGCGTTGACGCGGTTCGGATCCGCTGCGCGCGGCCTGCCGCTGTACGACGGCGGCGTCGCGCTGGGACAGCTGTTCCGGTCGATCTACCTGATCGACTATTTCACGCTGCCGGCCTTCCGGGCCGAACTGCAGCACGTTCTCAATCGCGGCGAGGCGGTGCACACCGTGCAGCGTGCGATTCATCAGGGCAAGATTCCCGTCGAACTCACGCGGCACCGCCACACGCTCATGGCGGTGTCGTCATCGTTGAGTCTGCTGACCAACTCCGTGTTGGCGTGGAACACGATGCACATGCAGCGGGCGGTCGAACGCATCGAGACACTCGGACAGACGCCAGTGCTACCCGACTATCTGCGGCGCATCGCACCGACGTATCTGGAAGGCATCAACCTGCGCGGCACGTTCGAATTCCCGGTCGCTGACTATGCGCATCGCCTGATGCCCAGTCTTGCGATCGGCATGCCGATGGCGGGACGCGAGGCACGTGGATGAATTTGGCAGGAGTCCGCGTAAATGGTCGGGGCATAATACACGGCTCTTGTCTTTTTCTACGCCGCCATGAGTCGAAAGTCCGCCCGGCGTTCGGGACACCGTCCGTTGAGCAAAGAAATGTTGTTGCCGCTCCCGCTCGCACGGACCCGCGCGTTGTCGCTCGAACATCATCTCGCGTTGGCCACCATCGCGAAGGGCCATGCCAATGTTGACTTGATGGTCTGCTTGCTGAAGGCCGTCTATACGGCGTTCTATCTGCACAAGGAAACGCCGGCGACCGGTGACGATGCCGAGTTCCAACGCGCGGAGGCCGCGCTGGCTCGGTGCATCGCGCGCGCCGAGCGCGGCGAAACCTGGGTCATGCTCGATCGAGACAAAGCCGTGATCGAGCGGATCCTAGTGCTTCACGACGAGCAACTGGCGAGCATACCGACCCATCGTTATCTGACGGCGCTCGACAAACTGAATCGCTTCGCCGCCGAAGGATTGCAATCACCGATTCCGCCGTTGACGACCGAACCCTAATCGGTATCGAACGCGAGATCAACGAACGCGCGCAACTGCGACAGATCCGTTTTTGCGTAGCCGGCCGTGGTCTGAATCGACGCATGGCCGAGCAGTGCCTGCGCGACTGGAAGCGGCACCTGCCGGTCGACGACCAACGTCCGGGCATAGGCATGGCGCAACCAGTGCGGCGACGCCCGCCGCAACGTGGCGGCACTCGCCAGATCGATCGGGGCGAGTCGCGCGGCGGCCGCCCGAAAGATCGCCTTGACCTCGTCATACAGCCCCGAACCCTGCAGCGTCCCGCCCTTGAGGCCATGCACCAGCGCCACGTGTTCGCTTGGTTCCGGCTGCTCAGGCAGTCCCCGCAACTGTCGATAGGTTTGCAGACGCGAGACGCAACCCGCAGGCAACGGAATCGCTCGCGGTTTCTGTCCTTTGCCGCACACGTGCAAGGTCCAGCATCCATTGGAGTCGACGTCGAGTGCGGGTAGTTGTCGCGCGTCGGACCAGACCAACTCGACCAGCCGTACGCCGGCAAAGCGGTACAGGCTCCAGATCGCCTGGCGTCGCGCCGCGATCAGCGGCTCGCCGTCGCGATCGACCGCGTCAACCTCGGCATCGCAAGCGGCCAGCTGCGCAACTGACAGCATGCGGGTCGGGGCGAAACCGGCGTGCCGCCGTTGTCCTCGCACCAGGCCAGCGGCCGGGTTCGCCGTCAGGTAACCGGTTTCGGTCCAGTACTGGAACAGGCTGGCGACGACCGCGAGCGCTCGAGCCTGTGTCGACTCGGACAGTCGGCCTTCAGGTTGCACATCGTCAGCACTGTCCTGCGCAGGACAGTGCAGCATGCGTTTGTATTCGAGCAAATCGTGTCGCGTCAGGTCGGACAGCGGCCCGAGCTCGTGCGCGATGCACCACGCCGCAAGGCGGCGAATCTCGGTCAGGTAGGCGCGTGCCGTATGGGGCGACCGACTGGCCCGGTCGCGCAGGAACAGCGCGGTCGCCTGGGCGTCATCGCCAACGCCGAGCGTGTTGGTTGCGCTCGCGACGGCGGCAAAGCGTCCCGCGCGCGCGAACCATGGCCGTAACGCAAGCGGGACGCCTCCAACCAGCGGCGCCGACTCCCGTAACCGCTCACCGCTCGTGATCGCCGGTAATGCCACCTCGCCGAACTTGAAGCGCCGCCCATGTGCGTGCAGCACGCGTGTCAGCACGGCTTCGGATGCCGGCGCGTCGTCGACTGACACGACCCGCGCGCGACCGCGATCCCAGTATTCGACCGCGGCCGACTGATCGAGCAATAGCCGCATCACGGCCGGCTTTGCGGCCTTCGCATCGGCGAGCGACGGAAAGCGCCGCTTGACGAGCGTCAGCGTCCAGCGCAGATAGACGACATGGCCGAGCACATCGCTCACGTAAGCAATGGCGGCATCGAGATCGTCGGGCAGACGCTGCGGTGGCATCGGGCCGGTATCGATCCAGTCGGCGAAGTTCATGAGAGGTCAGCGACCGGGCAAGCGGCGGGCCGGGTCATTTTCCCTTGCGCTTAGTGGACGCGCTACCCGTGGCGCGTTTTGCCGTCGCAAGGCCCGTGCGGGTGGTTTGCGTCGGTTTCGGCGCGATGTCGCGCAGCAGGTCGCCGAGCTGAGCGTGTTGCTGCGCATTAACTGCTTTCAGCGCCAGCGCCTCGCCAACCGCCTGTTGGCGGGCCTCACGTTCGCAGGCGAGCTCGTTGTCGAGCCGATCGCGTTCGCCTTCCAGCGCAGCGATCCGGCGCTCGGCGAATTTCAGTTGTGACGCCGCCTGCACGTGCTCCTTTTTCAGCGCCTCGCGCTGATGCGCGGTTTCCTGCAGCAATTGCTTCGACAGCGCCTCATACCGGTGCTGGGCGGCCTCGAGCGCCGCGGTATGTGCGTGGTCCCGAGAAGCCTGCTCGGCTGTCAGCGCGTCGAGGGCGACCTGACGCTCGTCAACTTGCGCTTCAAGGGAGGCGCAGCGGTCCCGCTGCACTCCTTGTTGGGCGCGCAGATCGGCCAGCTCGGCGTCGCGCGTGGCGAGCATCGTGCGCAATGTCTGGACTTCCTGCCGGAGCAATTCGACGCGCAGCTCGGCATCGGTACGGGCCGCTTCGGCTGCGACGACGTTGGCGTCGGCCGCCTGTTTCAGCCGGACGACGTCATCAAGCTGTACCGCGACGGCGGCTTGCCACAGTGCGCGCATCAAATCGGCAATATCGGTCGGCAGGTCGGGAATCGCGACCTCAGCCAACCCTGCGCGGACAACCTCCGCCTCGATTGCGTTCAGTGCCCGGGCGAGCGTCGCAGGGTCACCGGCACCGAGCCGTTCGCGCAGCTTGCGGACCGACACGATCTGGCGGAACCGCGTACCGCTGGCCGGCGCGCCGTCGCCGGCCTCGGCGAGCATTGTGAGCACGGCGGAGCGGATCTGTTCGGCGGTGACTGCGGCAGGACGGGACATGGTGGGCGAATTGAGTCAAACTGGCTCAATTATTCCATACATTTATAACGTTAGATAACCGTATAACAGACGATATCTAGAGACTTATCCAAGATAACTATAATTATCGCCGCCATACGGGCCCGACCGCTCCGGCGAATGGATACGTACGCCCGCCGGGCCCCGGCGAAGAGGTGTTGAGAAAGTGCAGAAAGACCAGTCAGGAAGTAGCTGATTTTATTGATTATTATTTTGGGGGCGGAGCGCTAGCCATTGTCGCAGTTAGATCGGCCTACACCGGTAAACTGCATCGAAATCAAAGGGACCCC
>NZ_CAJPGQ010000085.1:0-9224 GCF_905339595.1 Burkholderia sp. BCC1977 | reverse complement strand
CCGCTTTCGGTGCCGAAGGACCTCGCGCGTTTCGAACTTCTCCATGTGCTCGGCTACGAGGAAGGTTGGGGATACTGGCTCAAAAAAGCGGGCGCATCGAAGGTCGATTCTTCGAAGGGAATGCAATTCGACACGCTGATTTCGGCCCTGAAGGCGGCTGAACTCGGTCAGGGCGTTGCGCTCGCAAGGTCGTCCCTCGTCGAGCACATGCTGATCTCCGGCCAGTTGATCGCGCCACTGAAACCGCGCCTTCCAACCAGTGAGGCGTTCTACCTCGTCTATTCCCCGCACAGCATCGTCAATCCTCATGCGGCTGCGTTCGTCGAATGGCTCACTGCACAGGTTCAGGGGGCACACGCGAGATTCTGATCTCGCATGTGGTATGCGAGTCCGGTTGCCGGGACGTGATCTCCGACCTGCCCATCATCTGCTCGACTCATAAAAAAAACATACCCATCCCCGTTTTTTTTATTGCTTTACCGGCCACGGCTTCTCACCGAAAGTTGCTTCCATCCCGTTTGACCGGCATCCAACCGCGACTCGACGCGGCCGGCCGGCGGTGACGGGGATTGTCCACAACATGATGATCGACGGTCGCGCGATGCGGCCAGTCTGGAGGCGACTCGGCGGATTATGGGAAAGAGCAATCAATTGCCGTTCAGCGGTGTGAAAGTCATCGATTTCGGCCAGTACATTGCGGGGCCAGCCGTCGCGATGATCCTCGCGGATCTTGGTGCGACCGTCATTCACGTCGATCCTCCAGCCGGGCCGCTTTGGGATAGCCCGGCCAATGCGGTGCTCAACCGCGGCAAGCATTGCCTGCAGATCGATCTGAAGACCGACAGAGGCCTGGAAGAAGCCAAGGATCTGATCCGCCGCGCGGATGTTGTCATCGAGAACTTCCGGCCGGGCGTGATGGCGCGGCTGGGTCTTGATTTCGCGAAGTTGCGCGAAGCACGCCCGGAGCTAATCACGCTCTCGATGCCCGGCTTTGCCAGCAACGACCAGTTACGTCGCGAATGGCGCGCGTTCGAGCCGATCATCGCGGCGGCTTCGGGCGTTTTTACGGACATGGGGCAGAACCGCGTGCTGATGGGCATCAACCCGAGTTTCTCGCCGTTGCCGCTCGCGTCTGCCTACGGCACCATGCTGGCCGTCTCGGCTGTTGGGCTTGCGTTGCAGGCACGGCAGCGCACCGGCATGGGAGATGAAATCGAGGTCCCGCTGGCGTCGGCTGTGATGGAGGGGCTCTCCTACAACTCGATCCATATCGAGAACTACCCCGAGCGATACAAGACCCTGCGCGAAAAGGAAATCGAGCGGCGGCGCTCCAACAATCTACCGATGGATCTGTCGTACGAAGCGCTGCAGGAATATCTGGATCCGTTCTACCGGACCTACGAGTGCGCCGACGGTCGCAAGTTTTATACGGTATGCCCGTCACATCGCTCGCACGCACGCCGCTGTCTGCAGGCGATGGGACTGTACGAGGAAATGCTGGAGGCCGGTTTGCCACGGGTCGATGATCCGTACCTGCCGATTCACGAATGGGAAGGGAACGCGTCGCTAGGGGTTTATCCGTTACCTGAAGAGTGGGCGAAGCGCATTTCCGCGCGTATGAAGGAAGTCTTTCGTACGAAAACAGCCGCCGAGTGGGAAAAGATTTTCGGTGAAGGAGGTTTCCCTGGAGCGGCACACCGGACCACGCGGGAGTGGCTGCATGACGGCCACGCGAATACTGCCGGCCTGGTCGTGAATGTCGACGATTTCGAATACGGTGTGATGAAACAGCCCGGGCCGGTCGCGTGGCTTGAAGACTGTGCCGAATCCATGCTCTCACCGGCGTCCCGCCATCCGGTGACCTTCCGGGATGCGTTAGCCATTCTGGATGAGCAGGAGCGTACTGAACTGCCGGCTCCGTCGGGGGCACCAACACAGGGGTGGCTCGACGGGGTGCGTGTGCTCGACCTGACGAACGTGATTGCCGGACCCCATTCGGCGTCGTTTCTCGGCCGTTTTGGTGCCGATGTCATCAAACTCGACCCCGTCGTGCCGAATTATGATCCGTGGAACACCGTGGTCTTCGGGATGTCGTCGGCGCGTGGGAAGCGGAGCGTGCTCGTCGATCTGAACCATCCGGATGGACGCGAGGTGTTCGCTCGACTCGCCCGGTCTGTCGATGTGATCGTCATGAATGCCCCGGATCGTCAGCTTGAGCCGCTGGGGCTGGACGAGGCGAGCCTCCGTTCCATCAATCCCGGCGTGATCTTCTGCCAGCTCGACTGCTTCGGCGGTCCTCGACGCGGGCCGCGGACCGACTACCTTGGCTACGACGATCTGATCCAGGCGTGCACCGGAATCATGGTGCGATTCGGCGGCGGCATGGAGACGCCGGAGGAACATGCGCATGTCGGAACGATCGATGTCATGTGCGGATTCGCGGCTGCGCTAGGTGTGGCTGCCGCGCTTTACCGCAAGGCGAAAACAGGCGAGGTCGGGCGCGCGAGAACCTCCTTGTCGGCACTCGGCAATCTGGTACAGATTCCGTTCGCGTATGACTATGCGAATCGCCCACCATTCGACGAGCCGTCTGGTCGCGAGGTGAGCGGCTACGGCGCGATGTCTCGATTCTTCCGGGCCGCGGACGACTGGATCTATGTGGACACCAGCGAAAGTGAGTTAAACGAATTGGATCGAGTAGAAGGTCTGGCCGGAATTGCGGCAGCCAAGGATCCGGCTGCATTCCTCGCGTCCGCGTTTGGTACCGCGTCCGCCGCGTCTTGGCAGATCAGGTTGCAGGCCGCCAATATCGCGGCGGCGGTGCCGGACAACATCGTCAATCTGCGCCGGCACAACAGCCGGCCTTGCGACGATCGTCCCGGTATCGACAACGGCAGCTACTCGTTCAGCGTCTACGCGAATCATCCTAGCGGTCGATGCGTCACGCAGCTCGATCCTTTCGCGATTCGTCCGCGCCATGCCCGGATTCGCGCATTGGCACCGGCTGAAAAATTCGGCGCATCGACGTACACCGTCCTGCGCGAGTTCGGATACAGCGATGCCGAGATCGAGATACTGATTGCCCGACATGCGATCGGAGATAGCTGGTCCGAAGAGTATTTGCCCAGCTAGTTGCGTGTCTTGTCGAGTCGCGCGACGAGTCGAGCATTCCCGCATGAAGCGTGGTGCAAAGCGAACGTCGCGGCGACGAGACAGTCGTGCCGGTGGTTCGCCGGATGAATTAACGCGACACACAGCCGACGTGCGCAAGGCTACGGCGGGATGTGAATATTCTTACATTGGAGACAGCCATGCACGATCCGACCCAGGCTCTTGTGAGCTTTCGTCACGTCAAAAAAACCTACGACGGCGAAACGTTAGTCGTCAAGGATCTCAATCTTGATATCCAAAAGGGCGAATTCCTGACTTTACTCGGCCCATCCGGCTCAGGAAAGACGACCTGTCTGATGATGCTCGCAGGATTCGAGTATCCCACCGATGGCGAGATCTGGCTCGATGGCCAGTTGCTGAATCGGATCCCGCCACATAAACGCAATATCGGGATGGTGTTCCAGAACTACGCGCTCTTTCCTCATCTTACGGTCGCGCAGAATCTGGAATACCCGCTCAAGGTTCGGAAAATGCCGCCCGCTGAACGAGAGGCAAGGGTCAAGCGAGCGCTCGACATGGTCGGCATGCATAAGCTGAGCAAACGGATGCCCAGCCAGCTGTCCGGCGGTCAGCAGCAGCGCGTTGCGCTGGCACGAGCACTCGTATTCAACCCTCGGCTCGTGCTGATGGACGAACCCCTCGGCGCGCTCGACAAACAATTGCGCGAACACATGCAGCTCGAGCTGAAGGCGCTTCACGAAGAGCTCGGGCTGACTTTCGTCTACGTCACGCATGACCAGAGTGAAGCACTCACGATGTCCGATCGTGTTGCCGTGTTCGACCAGGGCGTGATTCAGCAGCTCGATACCGTGGATCGCTTGTACGAATCACCGACGAATCTCTTCGTCGCGAATTTCATCGGCGACAACAATCGGATGAGCGGCACGGTCGTTGCAAGGAACGGCGACCGTTGCCAACTTCGGCTCGCAGACGGGACGACGGTGCGCGCACTGAATGTGGCGTCCGTTGACGTCGGCAACCAGGCGACGGCGGTTATCCGACCGGAACGGCTCTCCGTCGAATCGACGTTCGCGGCCAACGAGGGCAATGTCATCGACACCGAAACGCTCGACGCAATTTATTTCGGCGACCACGTCCGACTGCGTTGCCGTGGCCCGGGGCAAGCCGAGTGCTTCGTCAAGGTTCCCCTCGAACACGATTGGCGGTCGCACGTTCGTCAGGGAAACCGGATTGCGCTGTCGTTCCGGGAGGACCACCTGAAGATCTTGAGCTGACTGTTTAGTTTTTATCACTCAGTAGGAGGAGACAATGAAATCGAATTCGAAAATGATTTGCGCCGCGCTGCTCGCGTCTCTGTCGGTGACAGCTTTCGCCGATGGTCTCACGACCGTCAACTATGGTGGCGCGGCCGGCAATGCCCAAAAGGCGGCGTGGGTGGACCCGTTCGCGAAGGAAAGCGGCATAGCGACGAATGCCATCCAGTACACGGGTGACATGGCCAAGGTCAAAGCGATGGTCGAAGCCAGAAATGTCACCTGGGATGTCTTGGAGGTGGAAGCGGCGGACGTCGGTCGCGGATGCCAGGATGGTCTCTTCGAGAAACTCGACTGGTCCAAAATCGCCAACAAGAGCGACCTGATGGCCGGAGCTGCCACACCTTGCGCAGCCGGCACGTTCGTGTGGTCGACCGTGCTCGCATACAACCCCACGCTGACCAAGGGCGCGCCGCAAGGCTGGAAAGACTTCTGGGACGTCAAGAAATTTCCGGGAAAGCGGGGATTGAAGAAGGAGGCTCGTTATAACCTGGAGTTCGCGCTGATGGCTGACGGAGTGACGCCGAAGGACGTCTACACGGTGCTCGGCACGTCCGCGGGTGTCGAACGCGCGTTCAAGAAGATGGACGAACTCAAGCCCTACATCCAGTGGTGGGAGGCTGGCGCGCAGCCTCCGCAATTCCTGATTGCGGGTGACGTCGCGATGTCGACCGCATATAACGGTCGCGTCGACGCGGCAGTGCGTGAAGGAAACAAGAATCTCGGTATTGCGTGGGATCAGAGTATTTACGAACTCGATTTCTTCGTCATTCCGAAGGGCTCGAAGAACAAGGAAGCGGCCGAAAAATACATCTCGTATGTGCTCAAGCCCCAGGCACAAGTCGCGTTCGCGCAGAAGATTCCGTATGGTCCGACCAACAAAGCAGCGCTGAAAATGCTCGATGCGGCAACACAGGCAGCGCTTCCCAATTCAGCGAAGAATGGCAAAACCGCCATTCCCAACAGTGTCGAGTTCTGGACGGACCACGGCGACGCACTGGAGCAGCGCTTTACGGCTTGGGCCGCGAAGTAACGACCGGGGGAAGAAGCATGAGCACCATAACTTCTCGGCAACAGGGCTGGGATACACGCCAGCTCAAGCGGTCGCTGCGAGCCGTTCAGTTTCGAAAGGAGGTAGTGGCGTTAGGACTGGTGGCGCCCCTCGTTCTGTTCATCCTGCTTGTGTTCGTGATGCCGGTCGCATCGATGATTTCTCGATCGGTCCAGAGTCCCGAGGTGGTCGATGCATTGCCGAAGACGACCTCGGCATTGCGCCACTGGGATGGCAAGTCACCCGTTCCTGCCGAGGCCTACCGTGCACTGGTGCTCGACGTGGAGAGCAATGGTGGAGACAACGATACCGGTACCGCGGCCGGTCGGCTGAACGGCCTGAAGGATGGGTTCCGGTCGTTGTTTTACAAGACGACCAGCGCGCTTCCTTTCACCGATGACGATGCGGCGATATCTGCGCAGGATATGCAAAGGCGCCTGATCGAAGTCGACCCACGCTGGGCCGATACGCGCTACTGGCAGGCGATCGCCAGCGTATCGTCCCGTTACACGAGCCAGTATCTCCTTGCCACGATCGACTATCGTGAGGACTCGGACGGCCACATCGTGCCGGTCGAGAACGGCGCGTCCGCATACCGTGCGGTGTTCATGCGGACCTTCGTGATCAGCGGGCTTGTGACGCTTGCGGCGCTGGTGCTGGGTTATCCGCTCGCTTACTGGATCTCGATTCTGCCAGCTCGAAAGGCGAATCTCGTCATGATCCTGGTGCTTCTGCCGTTCTGGACGTCGATTCTCGTGCGGATCTCGGCGTGGATCGTCATTCTCCAGGGGGCGGGCCTCGTCAACAAGGCGTTGATGGCGCTGCAGGTGATTTCGACGCCCCTGTCGCTCCTGTTCAACCGGACGGGGGTGTTGATCGCGATGACGCACATCTTGCTGCCATTCATGATCCTGCCGCTCTACAGCGTGATGAAGTCGATTCCTTCGAGCTACACGAAAGCGGCCATTTCTCTCGGCAGTCATCCTTTCGGGGCATTCTGGAAAGTCTACGTGCCGCAGACGCTTCCCGGTGTCGGCGCGGGCGGGTTGCTGGTATTCATTACCTCGCTGGGCTACTACATCACCCCGGCGCTGCTCGGTGGCGCCGGCGACCAGATGGTCAGTTACTACATCGCGTATTTTACCAACGTGGCCCTGAATTGGGGGATGGCCTGCGCGCTCGGTGCGGTCCTTCTCCTGGTGACGCTGGTGCTCTTCGCGCTCTATCGAAGGATCGTCGGTTCGGAAATCAAGGTGGCTTAGCATCATGAAAAATCACGTGCCGCGTTTCGCGCCCTACATGTCGACGCCGGAGATCGTATGGCATTACGCATTGCGATCGGCAAACGTCGTGGTGCTACTGTTTTTGATTTTGCCGATCCTGGCGATCATTCCGCTTTCGTTCAACGAGAACTCATTTCTCGTCTATCCGATACACGGATTCTCGTTCAGGTGGTATCACAATCTGTTCACGTCCACGGACTGGGCGCGCGCCGGCGCAAACAGCTTCATCGTGACGCCGATCGCGACGATTGTTGCGACCGTCCTCGGAACGCTGGCGGCATTGGGATTGAACAAGGCGTCGTTCAGGGGCAAGGGTTTGCTGGTCGCCATCCTGATCTCGCCGATGATCGTCCCGGTCATCGTCACCGGCGTCGGGATGTACCTACTGTTTGCACGATGGGGACTGGCCGGAACGTATACCGGACTGATATTCGGGCATACGGTGATCGCCGCGCCGTTCGTCGTGGTCACGGTCAATGCGACGCTTGCCGGCTTCAACCAGAACTATGTGCGAGCCAGCCTGAGCCTTGGGGCATCGCCGGTACGAACATTTTTTGCCGTTACGTTGCCGATCATTGCCCCAGGGGTGATTTCCGGCGCGCTGTTTGCGTTCGCTACGTCGCTGGACGACGTCGTGATAACGATGTTCATCGCCGGTCCGACGCAGGGAACGCTTCCGCTTCAGATGTTCATCGGGATTCGCGAAAACATTACGCCCACGGTCGCTGCGCTCGCGTCCATTTTCATCGTCTTCTCAAGTCTGCTGCTGATCACCATGGAATGGTTGCGTTCCTGATCCGTCGCGAGGCAGGTGTTGACCTGACGTTGCCTGCGCCGGTGATGATCGGATTTGCCCTGGTGGAGGCAAGTGTCCGGAACGACGCGCAGATGTCATGCAAATAATCCAGGAGGCAAGATGTCGGCAGGAGAGATCAACGAAGCCCGCTTGACGCAATCGGTTGGCGAGTTCGACTATATCGTGGTCGGAGCAGGTACGGCTGGCTGCGCGGTCGCGAATCGCTTGAGCGAGGACGATGACGTATCCGTGCTGCTGATCGAGGCGGGCGGGAAGGACAACTACCACTGGATTCACATTCCGGTGGGGTATCTCTATTGCATCGGAAACGCACGGACCGACTGGCGTTACAAGACCCGTGACGAGGCGGGATTAAACGGCAGGGCGCTGTCCTATCCGAGAGGCCGGGTTCTGGGTGGATGCTCGTCGATCAACGGCATGATCTACATGCGCGGTCAGCGAGAGGATTACGACGGATGGGCGCGAATGACGGGCGATTCGTCCTGGCGATGGGACTCGGTGCTCGAAACGTTCAAGAAGAGCGAGGACTATCACGGCGGTGCAAGCGATTCTCATGGCGCCGGCGGCCCGTGGCGCGTAGAAAAGCAGCGACTGAAATGGGACATTCTCGAAACGTTCGCGCAAGCCGCTGAGCAGACCGGCATACCCGCAACGGACGATTTCAATCGCGGCGACAACACCGGCGTCGGATATTTCGACGTCAATCAGAAGCACGGCATTCGCTGGAATGCATCGAAAGGTTATCTTCGACCCGCGGCGAAGCGGGGGAACCTGACGATTCTGACGAACGCGCAAACCCGACGACTCCTGTTCGAGAACAAGCGCTGCACCGGAATCGAGTTTCGTCTCGGCGGCGAATCGCGCATTGCCAAGGCAAAGCGTGAAGTGATCCTGTGTGCCGGCGCGGTCAATTCTCCGCAATTGCTGGAATTGTCGGGAATCGGAAATGCCGATCGTCTGGCGAAGCTTGGAATCGAGGTGGTGGAGGATCTGCGCGGCGTCGGCGAGAATCTGCAGGATCATCTGCAATTGCGCATGGCATTCAAGGTTGAAGGTGTGCGGACCTTGAACACGCTCAGTGCTCACTGGTGGGGCAAGCTGATGATCGGTCTCGAGTATGGACTGTTCAGAAGCGGGCCGATGGCGATGGCGCCGTCGCAGCTCGGCGTGTTTGCGAAGTCGGACCCGAACGATAAGACGCTGACGCGCCCCGACGTCCAGTACCATGTACAGCCGCTGTCGCTCGAACGGTTCGGCGAACCGCTGCATCCGTTCGACGCGTTTACGGCGTCCGTTTGTCAATTGCGGCCGTCGTCGCGGGGTAGCGTGCACATCATGTCGAATGATCCGCTAATGGCACCGAGTATTGCGCCCAACTATCTGTCGACGGAGGAAGACCGCCACGTCGCGGCCAACGCGCTGCGGCTGACCCGGCGCATTGTTGCGGCACCCGCGCTCGAGCGGTTTCGCCCGCAGGAAATACTGCCCGGCACTCAGTTCCAGACTGAGGAGGAGTTGCAGTATGCAGCCGGCAACGTCGGAACAACCATCTTTCATCCGGTTGGAACCTGCCGGATGGGAAGGGCGGACGATCCGGGCTCGGTCGTCGATTCCCGGCTTCGCGTGCG
>NZ_CAJPGQ010000084.1:0-9658 GCF_905339595.1 Burkholderia sp. BCC1977 | reverse complement strand
CCGCCCGGAACGAATCGATCCGGCCACATCGATTGCCAGGCATTCACGCGTGTACTCATCGATCACCGTCAGACACTTCAACTGCTTGCCGTTAGCGCACGCGTCGAATACGAAGTCGTACGCCCAGACGTGTCGTGCTGCGGTCGCCGGCTGCGGTCGAGGGCGATGGACCGACACGCGTCGACGGGGTCGCTTGCGTGGCACTTGCAACCCGGCAATCCGCCTCTCCTGACAACTCAACCAAGCCGGAAATCTCCACTTCCGACCGGGACTAATTCTGGTTCAGGGTCACCGCTACCCTTTGAAACATTGACCAACGCCAAATTAAAGGACTCCGTGGTTCGTGGGTAAAATCACTGAAAACACATTCGCCTTAATCTACATTCGCGAAGGCTTTGCTACCTCCCGCCGACAAATTCCCAATCTGAGTGGAATGGTTTCGCAAGATGCTCTGCACCCGAGGATCGCAGGACCTCGCGCATAACTTCTCCTCCAATTAAAGCAAACCTATGTGCGACTCTTCCGCTACCGCCTTGGCCTCGCGAATCGCATCGTCAAAGGTGGATTCTCTCGCCACATGCACACGATCGACGCTGACGTGCCAATTTCCGAATTGGAAGCGCCAACGAATGCGGCGCTCTTCCAGCAGGTATGAAAACCATCGCCAAATCGAAGCGTCATCCGCATTCGCGATGATGGCGTTCTCAAAGCGCATCCTCGCCATCGTGTCCATACGTCAAGCTCTACGGCTCCCTATCGATTAACACGACAGTTTGTCAACCAACTCCGGGACCGCAGCAAACAGATCGCCGACAAGGCCGTAATCTGCAATACTGAAGATTGTCGCATCGGGATCCTTATTGATCGCCACGATCACTTTCGAATCCTTCATGCCGGCCAAGTGCTGAATCGCACCCGAGATACCAACCGCCACATACAGTTGCGGCGCGACGATCTTGCCCGTTTGGCCAACCTGATAGTCGTTCGGTACATAGCCTGCATCGACAGCCGCGCGCGATGCGCCCAGCGCCGCGCCGAGCTTGTCCGCCAACGGCTCCAGCACCTTCGTGTAGTTCTCACCGCTCCCCAGCCCGCGGCCACCCGACACGATGATATTCGCGCTCGTCAGCTCCGGACGATCGAGCTTCGCCACTTCGCGGTTCACGAACTGCGAGATACCGCGATCGGCCGCCGCTTCGATCTTCTCGACCGATGCGCTGCCACCTTCCGCTGCAACCGCGTCGAAGCCCGTCGCGCGCACCGTAATCACCTTGACCGCATCACCCGACTGGACTGTTGCGATCGCGTTGCCCGCGTAGATCGGACGCTCGAACGTGTCGGCCGACACCACGGCCGTGATCTCGCTGACCTGTGCTACATCGAGCTTGGCCGCCACGCGCGGCGTCACGTTCTTGCCGTAAGCGGTGGCCGGTGCCAGAATGTGCGAGTAATCCTTCGCGATGTCCAGCACGGTGGCTTCGACGTTTTCCGCGAGGCCTTCGGCCAGGTGCAGTGCATCGGCCAACAGCACTTTCGCCACGCCAGCGAACTTGGCCGCCGTATCAACCGCACCTTGCGCGTTGTGGCCCGCCACTAGCACGTGGACATCGCCGCCGATCTTCTGAGCGGCGGCAATGGTGTTCAGCGTCGCGCCCTTGATCGACACGTTGTCGTGTTCTGCAATAACAAGAATCGTCATGTCTCTTGCTCCCCTTACAGCACCTTGGCTTCAGTCTTCAGCTTCTCAACCAGTGTCTGCACGTCCGGCACCATCACACCAGCGCTACGCTTCGGCGGCTCGGCCACTTTCAGCGTCTTCAGACGGGGGGCCACGTCGACACCGAGATCTTCGGGTTTGATCGTTTCCAGCGGCTTCTTCTTCGCCTTCATGATATTGGGCAGCGTCGCGTAGCGCGGCTCGTTCAGGCGCAGGTCTGTCGTAACCACGGCCGGCAGCGTCAACGTCAGCGTCTCGGCGCCGCCGTCGACTTCACGCGCCACTGATGCCTTGCCGTCCGCAAGCGTCACCTTCGAAGCGAACGTCGCTTGCGGCAAGTTCGCGAGCGCGGCGAGCATTTGGCCGGTTTGATTCGAGTCGTCGTCAATCGCCTGCTTTCCCAGGATCACGAGCTGCGGCTGCTCTTTATCCACGAGCGCCTTCAACAGCTTCGCCACGGCCAGTGGCTGCAGATCTTCGTTCGTTTCGATCAGGATCGCGCGATCGGCACCGATCGCCAGCGCCGTGCGCAACGTCTCCTGGCATTGCATCACGCCGGCCGACACCGCCACCACTTCCGTGGCCGCACCCGCTTCCTTCAGACGCACCGCCTCTTCAACAGCGATTTCGTCGAACGGGTTCATCGACATCTTTGCATTCGCAATGTCGACGCCAGTACCGTTGGCTTTCACTGAAACTTTGATGTTTGCGTCGACCACGCGCTTTACTGCCACCACAATCTTCACCATGTTCTCCTGGCCACGCCGCCCAAAGGCACTTTTTCTTGCGCGAGGGCGAAGTACGAAATTACAGACAACCAACAAACGAGTGTCTTGGAGCAGCCGCGAAGCAGCGCCTCGCGAGTCAACTCGCGCATCGTCAGTGAACGTATTAATCGAGTCCGGTTGCGCTGCGCTCCGATCGCGGTTACCCATGCCCCGTTTGAGAGGGTGCAGGAAATCACACCCACCGTGCGGAGCAAAGTCAAGCTAGTGGGCAGTCAATTCAGGTGCATCAACGATCGAGCTTCGTCGGGGCTCGCTACGCTTCGTCCAACTTCATGCGCGTACCGCGCGAGCTGGTCGATCAATTCCGCGTTTGACCTTGCTCGGCTTCCATCCGGGAGATAAAAGGTGTCCTCCAAGCCAGACCGAAGAAATCCACCCAACTCGGCAGTCCTCCGATGCAACGGCCAAATCTCCTCACGCCCAATTGCCGTGACTTGCCAATTTGCCGGCTTACGCATTAGCTCGACAAGGATAGGCAGCAGTTCCGGATCTGTGGGCATGCCCGAAGCCACTCCCATCACGAAATTGTATTCCAACGGGCCGCTATACATACCCGCCTCTACGAACATCCCGACGCTTCGCACGATACCCACATCGAAGCATTCGAATTCAGGAAGCGTTCCTGCGTCCTTCATCACATCGATGAATTCTTGAATCTTCGACACAGGGTTGTCAAACATCAACGGCTTCCATGCCCAGGATCCGTCGGCCTTCGTCTTCAAGTAATTCAGAGAACCCGCATTACATGCGCCGATTTCTGGCTGCGTGTCACGAATGCACGAGAGTGCGCCGGCGATATCCGAACCGACAACGCCGGTGGAATGGTTAATGACGACTCCGGGGCAAGCATCACGAATAGCTTGCTGGATCTGTTCCGACAAGCCGCTATCCCACGACGGCAGGTGACCTTTTCCCGGCTCCTGCTGACGCAGGTGAATGTGCATTACCGTAGCCCCTGCATCGTAAGCCGCCTTCGCCTCAGCGGCCATCTGCTCGGGCGTAACCGGGACAGGGTGCCGCTGAGGGTCGGTCAAAACCCCCGTCAACGCACAGGTGATCACGACCTTGTCGCTCATATCAATCCTCCTAAATGGCGGCCACAAAACGTGGCCTTCTATCGCCAAGGTTATAAGCCACCGTAGATTGCGTCTTGCGGAAACTGGTTAGCGATCGATGCCTGGGACAGTGCTCACGGGTCGAGAGAACGCAATCTCAATGCAGACCACCAGTACACGTTCACTGCGGGCGAAGCAGGTAGGTGTAATGCACCCGTCACGTTACGCCCGCAGGCTACCAACGATGAACGCATTGGTCCGTCTGGCGTCATCGCCCGGTCCAGACAGGTCTGCGTTTTTCCTGGAATGCGGCGACCCCTTCTCGAGCGTCTTCCGTCTGCCCTACAAGGGCAATCTGACTTTCTGCAAATGCAATCGATTGATCGAAGGACATGGCGCTAATGGCACGAAGCGTATATTTTCCGCGGCGTATAGCAGATGGAGACTTGTCGATCAGGCGGCACAACAACGCGTCAGTGGCGCTGTCCAGATCCGCCGCCGGCACCACGTGGTTGACGAGACCATGTGCCAGCGCTGTCGATGCATTGAAAGCCTCGCCCGTCAGGCACCACTCGCGCATGACGCGTTGCGGCACGAGGTCTTGAAGAAGGCTCAGCACCTGCATTGGAAATACCCCCACCTTGACTTCGGGCAAACCAAAAATCGCGGAATCGGCTGAGACCGCGAGATCTCCCATGCATAGCAAGCCCATCCCTCCTGCCAGGCAAGCGCCGTTGACACGGACAATGCAAGGCAGCAACGCATCAGCGGCCATACGCAGCATGTTGGCGTAGGCGATGTGCGGCTCGGAAAAATCGAATTGGAAGGTGCGTCCCGGCTGCAAGTCCGCGCCAGCGCAGAATGCCTGGTCACCGGCACCCGTCAAAACGATCGCGCGCACGTCGGGATTCGAGTGAGCTATCCGGTAGCCTTCTACGATTCCGGTAACGACGTCGTCGTTAAGTACATTGCGTCGACTCGGACGGTTAATGGTGATCCAGAAGACACGGTCGCGTTGCTCTAACAACACTGCCGACTTTTCGGTCATAGGTGACGGCTCCTGCGGCGTGGCGAAATCAATTATTCCGCTCGATCTCGGCAACGATTCGGTGGGCGGCTACTTGGTCGCCCACCTTCACGTGAACTGCCAACAATCGCCCCGAGACAGGCGCGACATGGACGTGCTCCATCTTCATGGCCTCAAGGGTAATCACTGGCTGGCCCACCTCAACGATGTCCCCTTCGGTCGCGAATACAGTCATCACCCTGCCGTTCATGGAGGCACGAATCCGGCCATCGCCGCTAGCATCGCCTCTGAGTGTCGCGGGAGAATGAGTTTTATCTTCGACCCGGAACGGCCGGCCACGAAAATGCAACCAGAGTTCGCCCGCCTCGCGACGCCATTCCGCCTGTTCCATGAGACCATCGCAGACAAACCGCGCATGGTGCTTCCCCAGCGTCAGAAGCGTGATGTTGAATGTTCGCTCGCCGACGCGGACGACATAGTGCCGGTTACCATGGTGTGCGACGTCAGCAACGCAAGGCTGGGTATCCACCTCGAAGCGGAATGCAATCGGTAGCCGGGGACTCATGCCACCGCCATCGCCGTGGTGTTCGTAGGCCGTTGCATACAGCAATGCCACGCCAAGTGCCTGTGCGCACGCGTCGGTTTCCTCATCCTTTTTCAGCAGTGCGTCGTGGTTCGCTGCAATAAAGCCGGTCGTAGCTTGCCCACCGATAAAAGACTCGTGCATGAGGCATTGACGCAGAAACACCTGGTTCGTCTCGACACCTAGCGCGACCGCTTCGCCGAGCGCGCGAACCATCTTTCGCCTTGCGTCCTCCCTTGAAGGGCCGTGCGTGATCAGCTTCGCAATCATTGAATCGTAGTACGGCGAAATCTCGCTCCCTGCCTCCAGCGCGTGTTCCACCCGAATATCCCCCGGCATGCTCCACATCAACATCTTTCCGCTCTGCGGAATGAAGCCACGGGGCACGCTCTCCGCGCACAGACGCACCTCGATCGCATGACCGTTGAGTTCTACGTCGTCTTGAGTCAGGGGCAACGGCTCGCCGGTAGCCACTCGCAATTGCAACTCGACAAGGTCCAACCCTGTGATAGCTTCGGTCACCGGGTGCTCGACTTGCAGCCGAGTATTCATTTCCATGAAGTAATAGTTGCCATCCCTATCTAGCAGGAACTCGAGCGTGCCGGCGCCCTCATAGCCGATCGCCTTGACCGCAGCAACCGCGGTAGAGCCCATTCTTGCCCGCAACTCCAAATCGACGGCTGGTGACGGCGCCTCCTCAATCACCTTCTGGTGACGTCGCTGCACCGAACAATCGCGCTCCCCAAGATGGATTGCATTACCGTGCCTATCTGCGAACACCTGGATCTCGATATGACGAGGCTCGACGATGGCCCGCTCTAGGATGACCTCGTCATCGCCAAACGCTCCTTTCGCCTCGGATTTCGCGCTGTGCAAGGCATCGACAAACTGAGCCGATGAATGCACCAAGCGCATCCCACGTCCGCCACCTCCGGCAGTGGCCTTGATCATCACCGGATAACCGATGCGCTCGGCTTGCTCGGCAAGTGTCTGTTCCGTCTGGTCTTCGCCTTCGTAGCCTGGAACACAGGGAACGCCCGCTGCCATCATCAGCCGCTTCGCACCGGCCTTGTTGCCCATCTCGACGATGGCCCGCGGCGAAGGTCCAATGAACACTAACCCTGCATCGAGGCACGCCTGAGCGAAGTCCTCATTCTCGGCCAAGAAGCCATACCCGGGATGGACTGCATCCGCCCCACTCCGGCGCGCAGCTTCAATGACTGCATCGATGCGCAAGTACGACTCCGCCGGCAATGGGTCCCCGATGCAGACAGCTTGATCGGCCTCGCGCACGTGGACGGATCGAGCGTCGGCGGTCGAATACGCGGCTACCGTCTGGTACCCCATGGCTCGCGCCGTTCGAATCACGCGCAGGGCAATCTCGCCACGATTGGCGATCAGAATCTTATGAAACATTGCCGACCTCAAGCTGAGAACGTGCCCATGAACTTGGAGATGATCTGCAACATGACCTCGTCCGCGCCGCCGCCGATCGAGCAGAGCCGGCCATCGAGGAAGCGACGAGAGATCGTGGCCTCTCTTGTGTACCCCATGCCTCCCCAAAATTGCAGGCAGCCGTCCATCACCTCGCGGTTCAGTCTCCCGGCCTTGAGCTTGGCCATGGATGCAAGTTCAGTGGCGTCACCGCCGGCAACGACAATGTCGTACGCACGATATACCAGTGACCGAAGCGCCTCGGCCTCCGTCTTGTACTCCGCGAGTTTGAACTGTACCCACTGGTTATCGAGGATCGAGCGCCCGAAAGCCTTGCGCTCCCGCGTGTAATCGATGGTTTCCTCGATTGCGCGCAGAATCCCTGCGCAGGCACCGGCAGCACCCCAAAGGCGCTCAACTTGGAATTGCTCCATCTGATAAAAAAAGCCGCGCCCTTCGTCACCAATGCGATAGCACTGCGGAACGCGCACGTCGTCGAAAAATATCTGCGCCGTGTCCGAAGCCTGCATACCGATCTTACGGATCTTCTTGGTTACCTGGACCCCTGGCGTCTTCATCGGTACGACGATCAACGACTTGTTCCGATGCGCTTGTCCGTCGCCGGTGTTGGCGAGCACAATACAGAAATCTGCTTGCGTACCGTTCGTTGTCCACATTTTTCCACCATTGATGACATAGTCGTCACCGTCCTTGCGCGCGGTTGTCTTGACCGATGCCACATCGGATCCGCTGCCAACCTCCGATACGCCTAGACATGCGACATACTCCCCGGCGATCGCCGGAGCCAGGAATTCGCGCCGCAGCTCGTCGGAGCCATGCTTTGCGAGCGCTGGCGTTGCCATGTCGGTTTGAACGCCGATCGCCAACGAAACGCCATTGCAGACGGAAGCGCCCAGTACTTCGGCTTGCACCAAACTGTAGCTGTAGTCCAATCCGAGCCCCCCAAACTCCACGGGCTTCGTGATGCCCAGTAGCCCGAGATCTCCCATCTTCTTGAAAACCTCGTGAGCGGGGAAACATTCGGCATCCTCCCAACGCTCCACGTTCGGATTGATCTCTTCCGTCACAAACCGTTCGACAGTCCGGCGCATTTCTTCGTGTTCAGCGGAAAATTGCATTGCATTCCTCAGTACTCAGTGTGTTTGGCTACGGGCCGTCTACGCGACGTATCAGGGACGCGCGACCCCGAACTGCATTGGCTGCGGCTGAAATACTTCAGCTTCACGACAGATAGCCAACACATACGCCAGAACCGAACGGGTTTGGCGTGGATCGATAACACCGTCGTCTAGCAAGTGTGCGCTAGTGGTGAAGACGTCCATCTGACGCTCGAAGTTGGCAACGATCTTCTCCTGAAGACGCTCGATTTGCGCCGAATCGACCGCACCTCGGCGTTGCATCGCCTGTTCCGTGACGATCGCCATTGTCTTGGCAGCCTGCTCCGCGCCCATCACCGCGGTCTTTCCGTTTGGCCAAGCAAAACAGAAGCGCGGAGCGAATCCCCGGCCGCACATGCCATAGTTCCCGGCGCCGAAGGAAGCCCCACAATAGAGAGTGATTTGCGGCACGGTAGCATTTGCCACCGCTTGAATCATCTTGGACCCGTGCTTGATGATCCCAGCCTCTTCATAGAGCCGGCCCACCATAAATCCGGTTGTATTGTGCAGATAGAGAATGGGAACATTAGCTTGGCAGCACGCCTGAATAAAGTGGGTTGCCTTCGTTGCGCCTGCGGGGTCGATAGGTCCATTGTTCGTAATAATCCCGACGGGCAATCCCTCGATCGTCGCGTTACCGCATACAGTCGCCGATCCATACAATGGACTGAACTCTAGAAAATCCGAGTCATCAACGATGCGGGCGATGACTTCCTTCATGTCCACCGGGCGCCGATGGTCCATTGGCATGATGCCAAGTAGTTCTTCGGCCTCATAGCGCGGAGGCTTCGCCTTCTGGACAGACAGAGGCCGAACATCGGCGTTGAAGCGCAGCTTGGCCATCAACTCTCGCGCAATGCGTAGCGCGTCGCGATCGTCTTCGGCCAAGTAATCCGACAAACCTGAAATTGTCGAATGCATTTCGGCCCCACCCAGCTCTTCTTCGCTGGCCACCTCGCCGGTCGCAGCCTTCAGGAGCGGCGGGCCAGCCAAGAAGGCGCGCGAACGCCCACGAACCATCACGATGTAGTCTGCGAGGCCGGTTTGGTAGGCCCCGCCTGCCGTCGACGAACCATGGGTCACGGTAATGACCGGAAGTCCTGCAGCCGACAATCGAGCGAGATTACGGAAGATATTCCCTCCCCGCACGAACTCCTCGATACGATAGGCCATGAGATTCGCACCGGCGCTTTCGATGAGTTGCACCAGTGGAAGTTTGTTCTGCAACGCGAGCTCCTGCGCTCGCAGTGTCTTGTCGAGCCCCATCGGCTGCAGCGCACCGGCTTCGATGCCCGAGTCCGAAGCGAGCACCATACAGCGCACACCGCTCACATAACCTATGCCTGTGATGACCCCGCCCCCCGGAACACTGGCATCCGGTTCCGGTTTGTCCAAGCAGTAGCCCGCAAGAGTGGAAAGCTCCAGAAATGGAGCGCCGGGGTCCAAAAGGATCGCCAGCCTGTCCCGCGGAAGCAGCTGACCGCGTTTTTCGAAGCGCGACTTCGAGTTAGCAGAAACTGACCGGGTACGCTCCTCGAGTCCACGGACTCGATTGAGCAACCCAACCATTCCTTCGCGATTAGCATTAAAGCTGTCGCTCGATGTTGAAAGTGTGGATTCGATAATGGGCATGATGAACGTCCGTGCTACGGCCGGCAGCCGGTAGCTAGCACTTAACGCCCCATATGTTAGTGATTGGGAACACGTTGGTCTTGCGGATACTGGCTGAGAATCCCAGCGAGTACGGGTTAGTTGCGCCAGCGCGCCATACCGAGCCTTCGACCGTCGTGCGACCCAAGTCGATGGGGCGAATCTCGCCCCTCCATACCCGGCAGAAAATGTGCGCGAGAGCGCGAGGAGCTGGCCATGTGAATCA
>NZ_CAJPGQ010000083.1:0-9744 GCF_905339595.1 Burkholderia sp. BCC1977 | reverse complement strand
GCAGGTCAATGTCAACGGTAGCAATGACGGCATCAATGAGGCCGCTGGCGATACGGCTGGCGTCTACGGCGGTGGCAACGTTATTAATCTCTCAGCCAACACGTGCACGGTGGTTGGAGACACCAATGGAGCTTTCGACACAATTGTCGGCAGCGGTGATGCGTTAGGTGGGGCCGCTGCGAACGGCCAAGGTACCGGCATCGGCATGAACGTCAACAGTCAGGTCAATGTCAGAGGTAGTGGCGATGGCGTGAACGAAGCAGCCGGAGACAGCCTTGGAATATATGGAGGCGGCAATACGATCAACACGGTGGCCGGAGCGCTAACGTATGTCGCCGACACAAACGGCAGTGCGGATATGATTAATGCCAGCGGCGACGCGTTTGGCGGCAAGACAGCAAATGGTCAGGATACGGGTATCTACGTAGCTGGAAATAGTCAGCTTGATGTCAACGGCAGCAATGATGGCATTAACGGCTCGAGTGACAACATCACTGTCGATGGTCAATATGACTCGATCGACGGAAATAACGACACTATCAATTTCTCTGGATCAAATACCGGTGACATAGTCGATGGCACTGGCGATACCGGTGCCGATTGGTCTGGGATCGACTATATCGATCAATCGAGTCCCCCGGCCGACAATGGCGATCCTAGCGGCGGCTATGGTGGCTACTACGGCGGCTATGGGTTTTCTGGTGATCGAGCCGCGGTGCAAAGTAAGCTTGCAAGCGATGTAACGGCTATCGCTCAGTATGACCAAAACCAAGGGAATCTCGCTGCCGCCAACGCCGCCAAGAACGGATTTGCTCAGGCTGGCGAAATGTCTCGGGATGCTGCGACCTCTGCAGGCGCAGGCCCGAATGTACTCGAAGGTGCCCGCTGGGATACAGCCACCATCACCTGGAATCTCGGTGATACCAATGGTCTGCAGGACGGGCAGTACGAAAAAGAAGTTGAACAGGCCTTCGCGACATGGGCCGCTGCTTCCGGACTGAAATTCCAGGAGGTATCCAGTAACGCTTCTGCCGATATCTCAATCGATTGGGCCGATCTGAACACTGCCAGTACCGGCGAAGTCGGCTACACGACATTCAAAGCATCTCAAGGTGTCATCGCTTCGGGCGCCAAAATCGAGCTTGAATCACCAACACAGGATGCACCTGCTCATGGCTCGGTCAGCGATCAGATCTACGTAGCAACTGACGCAACCTTCTATCAGACAGCGTTGCATGAAATCGGTCATGTGCTCGGCTTGGCAGACAACGCTGATTCGAGTTCGATCATGAACTACGACCTGACTTCGTCCAATCGGTCGCTTGACCAGACAGATATCAACGCGATCCAGGCGCTGTACGGCTCTTCGGCTCAAACCGCAGCGTTGATCCAGGTAATGGCGGGGCACGCTCCTTCATCGTCGGCAAGTAGCGCCTCGATCACCCCAACGGACCAGGTGTCGTCGCAGCATGTTCAGTTGATCGCCGGAGCACACTAGCTAACCCCACGTCCGCAGGCGATGACGTCCTTTTGCCTGCGGAGCTCGATATTGAAACCCCAATATAAGATTTCCCAATGGTAACGAAGCTGCATTTGATTTCGGGGTTGCCACGTTCGGGATCGACGTTGCTTTGTGCATTGCTCCGTCAGAATCCCCGCTTTTCCGCTGCGATGACAAGTCCCGTCGCCCTGTTGTGCGGAACCATACACGGAAAGATGTGCGGCGGAGAGTTCAGCACATTCTTTGACGACGAAAAACGAGCGAATATTTTGAGAGGGATATTCAACTCTTACTATCCTGCTATTGCCGCTGAAAAAGTCGTCTTTGATACCAATCGAACATGGACCGGCCGGGCGTCGTTGCTCGCTGCCCTGTATCCTCAGGCTCGCATTATCTGCTGTGTTCGTGAAATCGGCTGGATCATCGATAGCGTGGAGAAAATGCTGTCCAAAAATCCACTCCAACTATCGAGAATGTTCAATTTCCAGCCAGGTAGTTCGGTATATGCACGCGCAGAATCCTTGATGGAGACGGAGCGTGGCTTGATCGGCCATCCCTGGAGTACGCTCCGTGAGGCATGGTTTGGCGTAGAGGCAAAACGCCTTATCCTGGTTTCTTACGATCGATTGGTTCGAGAACCTGAGACGATCCTGAGATCGCTGTATCGTGAAATCGATGAGCCGTGGTTCGATCATGACTTCGAGAACGTGACCTATGATGAACCGGACTATGATGCACACCTCGGCATGCCCGGTTTACACAAGGTAAGAAGCAAGGTCGAGTATCAATCGCGGAAGCCCTGCATTCCGCCGGACCTCTTCGCAAAGTACGCTGGGACCAGCTTCTGGGATAAACCGGAACTCAACACTCGGCAGGTCACATTGCTATGACCGAGTATCAGAGTAACCGGTTAGAGGCGATATCGTTGGATCGTGCCTCCAACCCAGATGAGCGCGCTGTCAGTACTTCTTGTTACTGGCTTACCGGTCTGCCAGGCGCGGGAAAGACGACCCTTGCTCGAGAATTTTCGCTCTCGCTACGATCAAGGCAGATTTCGGCACTTGTGCTAGATGGCGATGACCTGCGAGCCGGCCTGAATCGTGATCTCACATACAATCGTGACGATCGAGCCGAAAATATTCGTAGAGTTTCAGAGATCGCTAGAATTTTAATCGAGTCCGACATCACGGCGATCGTTGCACTTGTGTCGCCATATCAAGAAGACAGGGATATGGCTCGACAAATTATCGGCCCTGATCGCTTTGTCGAAGTATTTGTCGATGCCCCGATTGACACATGTATGGAACGGGATCCTAAAGGGTTATATCAGCGCGCTCGAACCGGATTGCTTCCGAACTTCACGGGCGTGACGGCGCCATATGAGAAGCCAACTGCGCCAACCGTGCACGTTCCTACGAGCGTACGCACCGTCGCAGAGAGCATCGACATCTTGTTGAATCATTTCGAACATCGCCGGGAACGTACGTCGAGGTCCATTACGGATTCTTGGCCAGTTCCGATCAGGGCGTAGTAGCAGCGACATCGCAGTAATTGATAGAGGCCCGGCAAGTGAACGCCCCCGAAAAAAACGAAGAATTTTCACATGCTCCAGTGGATCCAGCATTGAGTTGCCTGGTCACCATTGCACGATTCCACGGCATCGCTACAGATGCAGATCAACTGCGCCACGCCGGCGCCCAAGGTGACCAGCCATTTGATGCTGATGCATTGATCTTGTGCGCTCGCTCGATCGGTTTGAAGGCTCGCTGTGTGCCACTAAGAATCGATCGACTGGATCGAGCACCGCTGCCAGCGCTATGCCTCGACAAAAACGGCCAGCACTTCATCATTGCACGTCGTGATGGATCGTCTGTACTGACGTTCGAAGCCAACTCAACAAAGCCTATGCTCCATGCGTTGGAGGGGCTATCCCATCGCTCGACGGGAAGCATGCTTCTTTTCACATCCCGAGCATCCCTCACTGGCGAATTGGCGAAATTCGATTTCTCATGGTTCATCCCGGCTGTCGTCAAGTACCGCAGGCTGCTACTCGAGGTGCTGGCGATCTCGTTCGTCTTACAGATATTCGGTCTCGTGACACCACTGATGTTCCAGGTGATCATGGACAAGGTGCTCGTCAATCGTACCTATAACACGCTCGCGGTCGTCGGCATCACGCTGTTTCTCGGCTCGACGTTCGAGGTGGCGTTGACCGGTTTGCGAAACTACATCTTCTCGCATACCACGAACCGGATCGATGTCGAGCTTGGAGCACGTCTCTTCAAGCACTTGATCGCGTTGCCGTTGTCGTACTTTGGCGTGCGTCGTGTTGGCGATACGATCGCCCGGGTTCGTGAACTAGAAAGCATACGAAACTTCCTGACGGGCCAGGCACTGACAGCTGTCATCGATCTGTTCTTCTCGATCGTGTTTATCGCCGTCATGTGTTTCTACAGCGTCTGGCTCACGATCGTGGTCGTGCTTTCCCTACCGATCTACGCTGGCGTATCTGCTTCCATGGTTCCGGTCTTGCGTCGTCGACTTAACGAGAAGTTTGCACGAGGCGCAGACAATCAATCATTCCTCGTTGAAACCGTATCCGGCGTCGAAACGGTCAAGTCGATGTCGGTTGAACCGCAATTCGCCAAGAAATGGGAGATGCAACTGGCCGCATATGTCGCCTCCGGTTTTCGTGTGACGCAGCTCGGCAACATTGGCCAACAACTGATTCAGTACATCGGCAAACTTGTCTCGTTGGGAACGCTTCTGCTGGGTGCCAAGCTCGTGATTGACGGAAACCTAACGATCGGTGAATTGATTGCGTTCAACATGATGTCGCAGCGTGTTGCTGCACCTGTGTTGCGGCTCGCTCAGCTCTGGCAGGATTTCCAGCAAGTTGGCATTTCAATGAGCCGTTTGGGCGACATCCTGAATACGCGCATCGAACTGCGTCAAAGCAGCCAATCGATGCCGGTGATCAAGGGTGATATCCGTTTCGAACACGTGCGATTCCGATACCGTCCGGACGGCCAACCAGTTCTGAACGATGTGTCGCTGGACATACGAGCGGGTCAGGTCATTGGCATCGTCGGCCGATCGGGATCCGGCAAAAGCACGCTAACCAAGCTCCTGCAACGTCTCTATGTGCCCGAGCACGGGACTGTGCGTATCGATGGTGTCGACCTTGCGCTTGCTGATCCTGCGTGGCTTCGGCGACACATTGGCGTCGTGCTTCAGGAAAATTACCTGTTCAACCGATCAGTCCGGGAAAACATTGCCTTAGCAGATCCTGGGGCTCCGATGGCGGCCATCATGCATGCTGCCAAACTAGCCGGAGCACATGACTTCATCTGCGAGCTTCCTCAAGCCTACGACACCCTTGTAGAAGAGCACGGCAGCAATCTGTCCGGTGGGCAACGGCAGCGCATCGCCATCGCCCGTGCGCTGTTGACGAATCCCCGAATTCTCATTTTCGATGAGGCAACGAGCGCACTCGATTTTGAGACCGAACGAGTGATTCAAAACAATATGCACGCGATCTGCGCCGGCCGCAGTGTGATCATCATCGCCCACCGCCTTAATACGGTTCGCCATGCCGACCAGATCATCGCAATGGACAAGGGGCACATCGTAGAACGTGGCACGCACGAAATCTTGCGGTCGACTGGCGGTTACTACGCCCATTTGTTGTCCCTTCAGGCGGGGTGACGGCGATGTCGATTCGTTTTAACGCATTGCTAGATCTCTTGCGTCGATATCGGTCGGTTTGGACCGCAGCGTGGAATATCCGCCATCAACTTGACGGTCCCGCGAAGCTTGAGTACGAACTCGCCTTCCAGCCGGCGCATCTTGAGCTGGTTGAAACGCCCGTGCATCCAGCACCTCGCTGGACTGCCCGATTGATTGTACTGTTAGCCGTCTCAGTCGTTTTGATCGCCTGCTTTGCCAAGCTCGATATCGTTGCAACGGCGAAGGGGAAACTCGTTCCAAATGCTAAAGTGAAAGTCATTCAGCCGGCGATGACTGGCGTGATCAGAGAAATTGCCATTCAAGACGGTCAGCGAGTGAGAGCCGGCGACCTTCTCGTCAAACTCGATACGACCCAGGCAGCGGCGGACGAAGACAAAGCAAAGTCATCCAAGCTGGATGCGACCTTTGCCGCTGCTCGAGCTGAGGCCTTGCTGAGTGCGTTGCAATCAGGACGGGAGCCTGCAGTTTCCGAGACTGCCGGAGCAACGCTGGAGCGTCAGGTCGAGGCGAAAAATCTTGTTTCCGGTCTGTATCGTGAATACCAGGACAAGCTGAGCGCAGCTCGAAGCGAACTCGCAAAGCGGGAGGCTGAACTCGACAGTACCAACCATGAAATTGCCAAACTGGCGGCGACAGCTCCATTGGCACGTGCCCAAGCAAATGACTACAAGGCGCTTTCGGCTGACAAGTACGTCGCAAAGAACGACTACCTGGACAAGGAACAGACCGCATTGAACCAAGAGCACGAACTGGCTGCACAGCGCAGCCATGCTCACGAACTGGCGGCCGGCATAGCAGAACAGCGAGCAAACATCGCCCAGACGATCTCGCAGTTTCGCCGAGAACAACTCGATGATCTGGAGAAAGCCTCCGAACAGTTGCGGCAGAGCACCAACGACGAAACCAAGGCTCACACGCGTCAGGCCCTGCTCAGTTTGACTTCTCCGGTCAGCGGCACGGTTCAGCAGCTTGCTACACACACGCTCGGCGGTGTTGTCACGACTGCTCAGGCACTGATGGAAATTGTCCCGGACGATGCCGTTGAAGTTGACGCGACTGTTGAAAACAAAGACGTCGGTTTCCTGAAGATCGGTCAACGTGCAGCGGTCAAGATCGACGCATTTCCCTACACTCGATACGGGATGCTCGAAGGAACAGTTGTCGATTTATCCAACGATGCGGTGCAGGACAAGAAGCTGGGTCTCGCCTTCACGGTTCGCATTCGACTGACATCAAATCGGATGCGAATCGACAACCGCTGGATCGCGTTGACGCCCGGCATGACCGTGAAGGCGGAAATCAAGACGGGTAAGCAAACGGTCGCTCAGTATCTGCTTGGTCCGCTTGTCGAAAGCGCTCAGGAGAGCATGCATGAGCGTTAATCCATCGACTTGGCTGCCCTTGGCAGTAACCATTGTGATGTCGATCATCTCGGTCCCTGTCCTTGCCTTCGATCCACTACGCGCTGAACAGTCCATTCCCGTCAGCGCGGCCGACGACATGGTCCCGACGAACGGCACCTGCGAATTCGGCCCATTGAGTTCCCCTTTGGCGCTCAATGATGCAATCGAACGAGCCCTATGCCGCAATCCGAAAACCCGAGAGGCATGGGCGGACGTTAAGGCTCAAGCCGCTGCTGTCGGTGTCGCTCGAGCGGCATATCTACCGACCATCACCGGCAACTGGCAAGGTGTTCGGGATAGTTCCGTCACGAATGTCACCGATCATCCGACGCTCAGTTCGAACTATGCCGCCACGGTCCGATCGGAAGGCGTCTCGTTGAACTGGCTCCTGTACGACTTCGGTGGGCGCGACGCGGCACTCCGAAATGCATCGTCGCTTCTTCAAGCTGCGCAGGCGACACAGAGTGCCGCCCTGCAGTCGACTTTTGCCATCGTTGCGAAAGACTACTATGCGGCTCAGGCAGCCCGTGCGGCGCTCGACGCTGCCCAGGACATTGAGACAATGACAAGGCAAAGCGCGACAGCAGCACAGGCAAAGGTCGACAAAGGAGTGGTGCCGATTACTGACGCACTGCAAGCGCAGACACAACACGAGCAGGCGCTCCTGAATCTCGCTAAGGCTCGCAGTGATGCGCGATCGACGATTGGCGCGCTGGCTTCAGATATGGGATACGATCCCTCCGTTGTTTCCGACGTACCGGCTGTCACCGATACTGTTGTTCCCGGGAAGAATTTTTCCGAGTCTGTTGCCAGACTAATTGACGAAGTCAAGCGGACCCATCCCGATGTCGTAGCGGCGCAGGCGCAGTATGACGCCGCCGTGGCGAAGGTTTCGCAAACTCGCGCACAGGGACTGCCGAGCATCAGTCTGGTCGGAAAGTACAGTCGGGACAATCAGCCTCAAAGCCTGGGACTGGGATTGCCTACATATCCGTCGACCGGGCACGATGGCTACATCGGCATTCAGGTTTCCATTCCGATATTCGAAGGGTTCGGGAGAAACTATCAGGTCGATCAGGCTCGCGCCGTGGCCGAGAGGCAGCAAGACACGCTTGATGAAACCCGGCTCAAGGTTGCACTGGACGTTTGGAATAGCTACCACGCGTTGGAAGCAGCGTCCGAGAGTGCAGCCCATAGCACGTCTTTGCTGTCGATTGCTCAGCAAGCGTATACCGCGGCTGAACACCGATACGCCGTAGGTGTTGGCAACATTCTCGAATTGCTCAATACGCAGACAAACTTGGCTAACGCCAAGGAGCGCAAGATTCAGACGCTGACGGATTGGGACAACGCCCGCGTCGATTTGGTCTCGAAGCTTGGCCGCCTGGATATGTCTTCAATCTCTACACTTGGCGCCCCCTGAAATGCGCAAGATCCGGAAATCGTGTTTGCTCGTAGCTGTCACTTCTCTATGCACGTACATACCCCTAGCGCATGCGGGAGATACTGATCGCCTGAAGACACCTGAAGCGCTTCTACGTCACGAACATGTAATCGAGATTCCCAGCGCAGATGGTGAGTCGATCATGCTGCAAGCGACGCTAGATATACCGGATGGCTCCGGCCCCTTTCCGTTGGTTGTGGTGAACCACGGCTCGAATGGAAGCATGCCGCCACCGGATCAACCTCGTTATCACCTGACATTCTCAGCTTACTATTTTTTGTCGAGAGGATATGCCGTTGTTCTACCAATGATGCGCGGTTACGCCGGATCGCAAGGACATCTTCCGCATCATGGATGTGACTATGCCGCGACCGGCATCGAAGATGCGCAAGATATCAAAGCGGTCATCGAGTATATGAAGGTGCAACCGCAAATCGATGGATCTCGGATTGTCGTTGCCGGGCAAAGCTTCGGAGGATGGAATACCCTTGCGCTTGGGACGATGGATGTGTCAGGCGTGCATGGTCTCGTAAGCTTCGCAGGTGGAATGGACGAGTCAGATTGTCTCTTATCAAGTCGGGCGTTGATCAATGCGGCTGGAGAATTGGGAGCGCATAGCAAACTGCCGTCGATCTGGTTTTTTGGGGACAACGACAAGGTGTTCTCGAGAGACACATGGCACGCAATGTACGAGCGCTACGTCTCAGCGGGGGGATCTGCTGAGTTGGTCGCATACGGCACATTCGATACCGATTCTCACCAAATGCTTGGATCTGCTGCAGCTCTTCCCCTCTGGACTCCAAAGCTTGATGCATTTCTCGCACGAATCGGCATGCCTCATACCGAGATCAATCCCGAATACATGCCGATGCCGATCCCGCCGGCAAGCGGTTATGCGGCCATCGATGATGTGCAAGCTTTGCCGTATCTCGGCCAGCGCGGGGAAGCGTACTACAAGAAATTTCTGGAGAAACCGCTGCCCCGCGCATTTGCGATTGGACCTCATGGTGCCGCATCTACGAATGGCGGTTTTGATCCGATTGCGCAGGTGATGGCATTGTGTGGTGAGCGTGGTCCCGGCTGCCGCCTCTATGCCGTAGACAGTTCGGTTGTCTGGACGCGTCCAACCTCTGTTCCACCACCCAGCAACTTCGCCGAGCTGAACAATGCGTCAGCCGTTCCGTATCTGAACGACAGCGGAAGAGCTGGATATCAAAAGTTTCTGCAGTTTCCTCGCCCTCGTGTGTTCACTATTGCTCCTGATGGCGGTTGGGATGCTTCGGCGCTTGGCCCTGATCCGGTCAAGTACTCGCTGGACCAGTGCAGCCATAAGCATCAAGGGTGCAGGATCTATGCGGTCGACAGTGCAGTCGTATGGCGTCAGGAAAAATAACCATCCTGATGGATTCATGCCCGTCCGCCCCGAGGCAGTGCGGACGGGGCGGGTAATGGCAGTGAGCCTACGGACTGCAGGGGATCGAGACAGCACCCGTATCATTCATACTAGAGCCGTCTCAGAGTCGATGTGACAAACAGCATCATATTGATTATAAAAACTATTTCTCAGGGGCCGGAACGAAAACCCTTGTCGCAGCTAGATCGGCCTACACCGGTAAATTGCATCGAATTCAAGGGGGGCCGATGTG
>NZ_CAJPGQ010000082.1:0-10141 GCF_905339595.1 Burkholderia sp. BCC1977 | reverse complement strand
GATAGGGGCACCCCCTGGAAGAGCCCGCCCACCGATTCGGCGGTGAAGCGCTTCGGGTCGTAGATCTCGATGACCGATCGCGCACCGCGGCTACCGCCGCTAGCACACCGGGGCATCTGAATGACCAAGGCGCCCCTTGCCGGCACCCATGATGACCTTTCGAGATCACGCATCCACTTTCACGGTTGCTATTTGATAGGCTCCTATTCATAATGCTCCTATGAAACTTAGAAAATCTGTCGTGGCAGCAAGTTTCGGACGAGCGCTTCTTCCTCTCGCCCGCCGATGGCGTGCTGAAGGGGATCGCGTACTCGCCGACCTTGGCGTGTCACACGCCAATGGCTGGGTTCTGGTTGAAGTTGGTCGCGCAGGAGACCGAGTACGTCAGAGCGATCTGGCCGCGATCCTCGATATGCGGGGGCCGTCGCTGGTTCAACTCGTCGATCGCCTTGAGGCTGACGGTCTGCTCTTACGTCAGACCGATGAGAAGGATCGGCGGAAAAATTACATTGTTCTGACACAGGCCGGCCGTGCAATGGTTGGATCGATCGAAACCGCACTCGATCACGTGCGGCAGGATCTGGTGGCAGAAGTCGATATAGCCGACCTCGAGACAGCATTGCACGTCCTCGAGCAAATCACTCGCCGCATCGACGAGCGACTGGCACATCCAGATGAAATTCGACGTTGAAGAGACGCTGTTTTCTGTGAAGTGCTTCGCGGCAAGCATGCTCGCGTTCTATATATCGCTGAGGATCGGATTGGTCCGGCCCTACTGGGCGGTTGGCACCTCTTATGTTGTTTCCCAGCTGCTCGCCGGCGGTGTCATTTCGAAGGCGGTTTTCCGCCTGGTGGGCACATGTGTGGGCGCTGTTGCAGCGATAACGTTCGTACCCATCTTTGTCAACGCGCCGTTTGTGCTGTCGCTTGCACTGGCAATCTGGCTGGCGCTTTGCGTGTACGTTGCGATGCTAGACCGTACGCCACGAGCGTATATGTACCTACTCGCAGGCACGACGGCCACCATCGTCGGTTTTCCAAGTGTCGCAGAGCCAGCGACCATCTTCACCACGGCCATGCTGCGTGTGCAGGAAATCGCGATCGGCATCCTTTGTAGCAGTCTTTTCCATGGCGCCGTATTGCCGCGAACTGTATCGGCGCGAGTGATCGGGCGAGTCGACACAATCGTCGAAGACGTAACCCACTGGATCCGCGAAGCCCTGGATCCGTCGCAACAATACGTACAGCAGACGGACCGGCGACGTCTTGCGCTGGATCTGGAAGAACTCGATCATCTTTCGGTTTTGCTTCCGTTCGACACCGGCAGCGTCCTACCTCGTGTTCGCACTGTACGGGCATTGCAGGATCAGTTGCTCCAAGTCTTGCCTCTCGTCTCGGCTGTGGAGGACAGGCTCGCGGCGCTGCAGGACAACGGCGGTATGTCTCAAGAATTATCCTTACTGATCAGCGACCTAAATGAATGGCTTTCCGACGCTGTCCACAAGCGTGATCGGGCTATCTCGGCCGCGAGACTAACTGGACGCATCAAATTCAATTCGCTTTCGACTACTAAAATGGCTTCCTGGTCGGACCTGCTCGAACTGAATCTGCGTTCCTGCCTTGCAGACATAGTCGATATCCAACGCAATGTGTACGATCTGACTGACCAGATCCGCAATCCTGAAGATCAAACGGTCGGCGCAGCGGTCAAGGAGCTCATCGCGAGGACCCGTGGTCGCGCAATCCATCGGGATCGATGGCTTGCCGCTCGCCACGCTGCTGGAGCCTTCTTCTGCGTAATACTGGCATCAGCCTTTTGGATTGCCAGTGCTTGGACATACGGTGCCGGTTCGGTCCTGCTCGCAGGCGTCTGCTGCGCTCTGTTTGCCCCAGCCGAACGTCCAGGAGCTCTACTTTTCCAATATTTCGTCGGTAGTGCAGCCGGACTGCTGGTGTCCATGGTCTATGCATATGCAATCCTGCCCCACATCACGGGTTTCGAGATGTTCATTGCAGTGATGGCTCCGCCAATGCTTTTCGGCGGATCCGTGCTCGCAAGGCCATCCCTTGCGATGGTTGCACTTGGCGCCATTCTTGAATTCACCACGACAGTAGGATTCGTTGCGCACTATGCGCCAGATTTCCCTGACTTCGCCAATAACGCGCTCTCTCAGATCATTGGCACCGGCCTCGCAGTTGTGGTCGTTCGGCTGTTTCAAGGGGTCGGGATCAAGAGCAGCATTGCACGACTGGTTCGCTCAAGCTGGCGCGATGTGGCAAGACGTGCAGATGGCCGCTCGACCGATGAAGCTCGTTGGGCCAGCCGCATGCTTGACCGCGCGGGACTGCTTCTGCCTCGTCTTGCGGCAACTTCCGACGCCGAAGCCCATCCTGCCTTGCTACATGCGCTGATGGACATGCGCATCGGAATCGTTGCCGGTCGCCTGCGAAGCTTGCGCCATGCATCCGACTGCACGCTAATAGCCGAACTGCTGACTGCTATTGCACGACACTTTGAGAATCTGAATCCGGCGAATCCGGCTCCGGTACCGGCCATCCTGCTCGCGCATATCGACAGATGCATTCAAGCCGTTGCCACCGACCCCAATCCTATACAGAAAATTGAGGGGCTTGTGCTGCTGACAGCCCTACGTCGCAACCTGTTCCCCACCGAGGCTGGCTACAGGGTGCCCGCATGACTGGTGAAACATCAATTGGCGGCGTCTATCTGCCGACGCTACTTCTAATCGCCGTCGCAGCACTAATGATCACCGGCGCACTCAGCACACTCCTTCAGCTAACCGGCGCTTACAGGTTCGTTGCATACCGCCCCATCGCCGACATCTCTCTGTTCGTAATTTTGCTCGGGCTTGGCGTTGCGCTCTTTTTGCCTCCTGGATCCTAACAATGAATCGTCAATTCGCCCCCATCGCGCGCTGGGTGTTTACGTCTATCCTTGTCCTCGCCTCTGTGCTGGTCGTTGCCTGGATGTGGAAGCGCTATGAGTCAGATCCATCGACCCGTGACTGCCGGGTAAGCGCGAATATTGTGCGGATTGCGCCCGAAGTCTCTGGCACCGTCAGTGACGTCCGGGCAACCGACAATCAGTATGTTCGGCGCGGTGAGGTTCTCTACATCATCGACCCAGAACGCTTCCGGATCGCTGTGGACGCCGCCGAGGCCAATGTTGCGGCCAGAAAAGTGGAAATAGTTGCATACGAGAAGTGCGCATGCCATCAGAGCCCTCGCCTTTACGCTGCGGCGCCCGAAAATGGTCTAGCGTCAGAGGTAGCCGCGGCGCACGCCGCATGGCGGCAGGCAGAGGCAGCGCTGAAGCTGGCCGAACTCGATCTTGCGCGTGCGACCATACGCTCCCCGGTTGATGGTTACGTCACGAATGTGCAACTCCGACCCGGCGACTACGCGACGGCCGGTCAGACGAAACTAACAGTTGTTGAAGCAACAGGTTTCTGGATAACCGGCTATTTCGAGGAGACCAAACTCAGGCAAATTCGCGTCGGCAGTCCGGCTCAGATCCGGCTGATTAGCGCAGAGCAGCCAATCATGGGGCATGTCGAGAGCATTGGTCGAGGGATAGCGGACGAGAACACTACCCCTAACCATCTTGGACTACCAAACATTGAGGCCGCGTTCAACTGGGTACGTCTTGCCCAACGCATTCCCGTCCGGATCCGCATCGACAGGGTGCCGACTGGCGTTGATCTTGTGGTCGGCATGTCGGCTAGTGTCACTGTCAAGATCGACGCTCATCGATAAGGCGCGCGCGGGCTGGTCCCTAACACTTGCGTCGCGTGACAGGCGTCACATGCGGAACATACGAGCCTGTGGGACAGTATCGTCCGCACTCCTTTCGCGATGCCAGGTAATCGATGCCGACAACGCGTCTGCTCTTCGATTTCCTGCGAAAGATCGGAAGTGCCGAGAATCAACCGATCTCCGGAATATGCTGGTTGCCGTATCTGTGTAGCCCAGTCAAAACTTAGCAAATCTCCGCGACCTGCTTGGCGTCGTCCAGGCATCTCGAGTGTCGTGCGCACTCCGAATCGGCCAAACGCGACAGCTTCACCACCCAATTCGAACACGCCACGCCGAAGACCGAACAGACCTACTTTACTCGCCATCCTCCGGCGGTAAGGGCGAGCGTGCAATCTCGTTTCTCGCTTGACCGTATTCGACTGCTTCGCGGAGAAGGCTGTTCTCCATGATCATTTCGTCAAGCAGAAGACGCAGGTCCTGGATCTGCCTGAGGGCGTCGGCCAGATCCGACGCCGGCACGACTTCCTCGCTCACCTTTACTGCCGACAGCCCCCCGTTCCGATACAGCTTGCGCCATTGAAACAGTAGGTTCCGGCTCACGCCGTGCTGGCACGCGACCATCGTGACCGATCTTCCTTGCTCGAAACTCTCAAGTACCATCGCCAGCTTGTGTTCTACCGACCAGCGTCGCCGGCGCTTTGGGCCCGTCAAAATTTCCATCTTATACCTATAAGTGGGTGAAAGTGTCCAATGATTTGCGGGGGTCGCTCGACACATCGCGCGAGCGCATTGCGGTTGCTCGATTGCGTACCGGGCGATCATGCCAATACGGTGGGAAGTGACAAAGCATCCGTCACGAGCGAACTCGCAAGGAATTGCCGGGCACGCAACGTGACGCCTTATGCGGCGCGCAATGATGCCCACTAAGGCGGGTAGCACAATCGATGGGCGCACGTCGCGGCACGCGAACCACCGGATAAGTCATGTGATCCGCAAGCTCATCGAGGAGCGGACCAGAGTGGCGCATCGGACGACGTTCCAATGGTCTGCTGTGTCGATACATCAGATGATCCTATTACGACCGTTGACCACGAAGGCCCTCTTCACGCGCAAAACGCACCTGCCGCGCGGAATTCTCAGCAATCAACTCGTCAAGCCACAAAAGGTCAAATGATAAATAAGTTTGTGGATTTGTAACGCTGACGGCTAGACCACTGGCGCCGTCCTTAAGTCTCTCAGCTTGAAGATTGCAGCGTCGACGGTGGGCTCGACCGAATTGATCCGACACAGAATCTCGGCAAGATGCGGTGCGAAATCCCCCAATGATTCCCCCTGACCCTCCAGATAGCTATGAAGCGTCATGGCGCGACGATACATAACGTTCGCGACTTCCCGCTGTCTGATTAGCTCATCTGATAGGTCGGCAAGCTCGTCCCGTACATCAGGCGCAATAAGCTCGCCAGCTTTCACCACCATCAAACTCATGGCACTCGTACACAGCACTAGCGCCCCCGCCCCTTCCCTACCGATAGCACATAGAACTACACCGGCAAGTGCGAGCATCACATGCAACCACGCAATTTTGGCGATGATCTTCATTTCCCAACTTTCCCACCCTAGATGTTGATCTGAACGCGCATGTCAATTGCTCGGCGCCCATTCGACGCAACGAACCGCGCAATCTGCAACTACGGTTGTGTCATAGCGAACACCTCCGCCGAAGAATGCCCGCCGAGTATCCAGGCTACTTGGGTCAACGCCGAACCTGGCCCAGCAGATGGCGCGCCGTCGCAAACACCGCTTTAAGGGTCAGATTTGCAAGCACCAGGCCCTAGAACAGAATTGCAGCACGGACCCTCGCAAAAGGTCAAATGATAAATAAAGTGCTGCTCGGTTTGCAACGATCGCAAGTCCCGATCGCGATCGAGACGGATGATGCGTATGCGATCCATTAGCCGCGCCCTTCGATCGTCCAACGCAACTTGAGAGAAAGGAGTCGAACCAACTGTACTGATCGTCGAAAGCTGGACGCTGTCTCTCGAGGAATTCACGATCTTGCTGCCAGAAGGTACGCCGCCTAATGTTTTAACAAGCAGGCACCAAGCAAGAGACGAGATCGTATGCGCTGCGCAAACTGCGGATCCATGAACCCTGCCGGGGTCAGATTCTGTGCAGGGTGCGGCGTGATGCTGTTGCGCACCTGTCCGCGCTGCGGCCACGACGAGAGGCCTGCGGCCAAGTTCTGTAGCGAGTGCGGCGCGGCGCTCGGCGACTCGCGCGACGTGCAGTCCGCGCATGCGCGGCCGGTGGCAGAACCCTCGGTCGCGCCGATCCATTACACGCCGCACCACCTCGCCGAGCGCATCCTCGCCGAACAGGCGGCGATGGAAGTGCGCGGCGAGACCGCCGGCGAGCGCAAGACCGTCACCGCGCTGTTCGCGGACATGGCCGGTTCGACCGCGTTGATCCACGACCTCGACCCGGAAGAGGCGCATCGCCTGATCGAGCCCGTCGTCGCGCTGATGATGGAGGCGGTGCACTACTACGAAGGCTACGTGGCCAAGTCGCTCGGCGACGGCATCCTCGCGCTGTTCGGCGCGCCGATCGCCCATGAAGACCATCCGCAGCGCGCGCTGTTCGCGGCGCTGCGGATGCAGGACGCGATGCGCCGGCACGGCGACCGGATTCGTCTGGAGAAGGGCATCCCGCTGCAGATCCGCGTCGGCGTGCATACCGGTGAAGTCGTCGTGCGCTCGATCCGCAGGGACGACCTGCATACCGATTACGACCCGGTCGGGCATACGATCCACATCGCGTCGCGGATGGAAGGGATCGCGGCGCCCACGTCGATCCTCGTCAGCGATTCGACCCACAAGCTGGCCGAAGGCTATTTCGCGTTCAAGGCGCTCGGGGCCACGCAGGTCAAGGGCATTCCGGAGCCGCTGTCGGTGTACGAGCTGTTGGGTCTCGGCGCACTGCGCACGCGGCTGCAATTGTCCGCGCATCGCGGCCTTGCGAGATTCGTCGGCCGCGACGCCGAACTGGAGCACCTGCACGGCGCGCTGGAGGAGGTCAAGGCGGGCCATGGGCGGGTCGTCGCGGTGGTCGGCGAGGCCGGGGTCGGCAAGTCGCGGCTGTTCCATGAATTCAAGGAGCGCTCGCGGCGCGGCTGTCTCGTGCTTGAAACCTTCTCGGTGTCGCACGGCAAGGCGTTTGCGAATTTGCCGCTGATCGAGCTGCTGAAGAACTATTTCCAGATCACCGCGCAGGACGACGAGCGGCGCGGCCGCGAAAAGGTCATGGGCAAGGCGCTGACGCTCGAGCGCAGCTTTGAGGAACTCGTGCCCTACCTGCTGTATCTGCTGGGTAGCGGCGAACCGCCCCCAGCACTAGTGGAGATGGATCCGCGGATCCGGCGAGACCGGACCTTCGACGCGATCACGCAACTGCTGGTGCGCGAAAGCCGCGACCAGCCGGTCGAGCTGCTGTTCGAAGACCTGCAATGGCTCGATCGCGAGACCGAAGCGTTCCTCGCGCACCTGATCGAACGCGTGCCGGATACGCATATCCTGCTGCTCGTGAACTACCGGCCCGAGTATCAGCCGGCGTGGACGCGCGCGGACCATTGCAGCCGTCTGCGGCTCGAACCGCTGGGCCCGGCCGACGCGCAGGGGCTGCTCGCGGCGCTGCTCGGCGACGATCCGACGCTTGTGCCGCTCAAGCCGCTCATCCTAGAGAAAACGGAGGGCAATCCGTTCTTCATGGAGGAAGTGGTCCAAACGCTCGTCGAGGAGCAGACGCTCCTCGGCGAACCGGGCCGCTACCGGATCGTGCAAACACCGACCGCGTTGCATATTCCGACCACTGTGCAAGGCGTGCTCGCCGCCCGCATCGACCGGCTACCCGTCGCGGAGAAGGAGTTACTCCAGACATTGGCCGTAATCGGCAATGAGTTTCCGTTCAGCCTGATCCAGCGCATCTGCGACGTGCCGCAGGCCGGAACCGACGATGCATTGCGCGACTTACTGACCCGACTGGAGGACGCGGAATTCATTTACGAACGGCCCGCATTCCCGGAGGTCGAGTATTCGTTCAAGCACGCGTTGACACAGGATGTCGCCAGCCGTTCGTTGCTGACAGAGCGACGCAGCGCGCTGCATGAACGCACGGGCCAGGCGATCGAGGCGCTGTTCTCGAGCCGCATTGCGGATTACTGCAGCGAACTGGCGCATCACTACCGGCTGAGCGGCAATGTCCCGAAGGCCATGGAATATCTGTACCGTACTGGGCAACAGGCACTCCAGCATTCTGCCCATCTGGATGCGACGCATCACCTCGACGCGGCGCTGGAGTTGCTTCAGCAATTGCCCGACACGCCCGAACGCGCACATCAGGAACTGGCTCTGCTGCTTTCGCTGGGGCCAGCATTAATGGCCGTTCACGGTTATGGTGCGCCCGAAGTGGCGGCGACCTATACGCGCGCGCTGAAGTTGTGCGAGCAAATCGGCGAGACATCGCAGATCTTCCAGGCTCAACTGGGGCTGAGGACTTACTACCAGTTGCGTGCCGAGTACCGGACCGTGCGCGAATTGGGTGAGCGGCTGCTCCGCATGGCCCAGCAGGGAGGAAAACCGGCCCTGCTCGTTGAGGCGCATCATGCGCTCGCCGCCGGCCTATTTTTCGAGGGCGATTTCGGTGCTGCCCGTGCCCACGAAGAACAAGCTTTAGCCTTCTATCGTCAGGAGCAGCACGAAGTAGATACTTTCTACCATTTGGTTGACCCTGGCGTTCGCGGGCTAAATTATCTGGCGTGGTCCTTGTGGCATCAAGGACACGTCGATCAAGCAAGCCTGCGAAGTCAGGAGGGGCTTGAGTTGGCCCGGAAGTATGTCGATAGTCCAAGTCTGGTACTTGCACTAGCTTACACGGCGCACTTGTATCAGCTTCGACGCGATACGATGCCGACTCGCAAATATGCCGAGGCCGTCATATCGCTTGCAACGGAGCAAGGGGCGCCTTTCTGGGTTGCGTGGGGAACGATTCTGCGCGGTTGGGCGCTGACCGAACAGGGATGCATCCAGGATGGAATTGCGCAGATGCGCGAGGGACTCGCCGGCTATCGGGCAACCGGGGCCGAGATGGGACGTTCGTACTTTCTCGCACTCCTCGCCGAGGGATGCCAGCGGGCCGGCGACACGGAAGCCGGCCTAGGAGTGATTGAGGAAGCGATGGCAATGATGAGTCGTACCGGCGAGCGCTTTTTCGAGGCGGAGTTGCATCGGATCAATGGAATGCTGCTGCTGGGCCCCCCAAGCGCCCGCATCCCGGATTCCACCGGCACCGAGCGAGCCGAACGTTGCTTTCATCGGGCGATCGATGTGGCTCGCCATCAAGGTGCTCGGTTGGTCGAGTTGCGGGCCGCATCGAGCCTTGCCCGTTTGTGGCAATCGCAGGGGAAGACAGGCGAGGCACAACGGCTGCTATCTAAGGTCTATGGCGCCTTCGCGGAAGGCTTCGACACTGTTGATCTTTGCGAGGCAGCAGAGTTGCTCGCTGCATTGGGATCAAGCGAAGGGAGGCGTGGTCGATAAGTCGTGACGCCGACCAGCGTGTTGACATCTAATTGATATTACGCACATTCCCATGTGCGTGAAGTCAATCCGAACAGTAGAGGTCTTCACGGAGGTATCCTGAATTCCCGTGTGTGAGCCGGGCTAAAGCTCAGAATTCGATGTTGAATCGCGCTAGGTTAGGCAATGCGAACTGAGTCATTGCGCTCTTACAATCGAGCCGGGAGCTAATGTCGGATCTGGTGTACGAGAGTCAGGAGCGGAAACGGAGGGAGGCGGTGGCGATTGCAGGAGAATGTTGCTTTCCAAGGTAACAAACCCAGCAACCAATCCACCACCATGGCGAAACGTAATCGGGAAGCGGACGGCAGTCAAGCAGCGGAAACGGAAATCAAGGGGCCTGTCGGGCTGGACGATCTGATCCAGGAAGGCGCGCAGCAGATTATCCAACAAGCGATCGAGACAGAATTGAAGGGGTTGCTCGAGCGGTATTCAAACGTGAAGACACTGGACGGACGACGAGCAGTCGTGCGCAACGGCTATCTGCCCGAGCGTGCCGTCGTCACGGCAATTGGGCCCGTGACCGTTCAGGTTCCGAAGGTCCGCGATCGCTCGGGATCGGGCGTGAAGTTCAACTCGGAGATCGTGCCGCCGTACGTGCGCAAGTCGCCGCGTGTGTCGTCGGCGCTGCCGTGGCTGTATCTGCGCGGCGTCTCGACCGGCGACATGAGCGAAGCGCTCAGCGTGCTGCTCGGCGACCAGGCGAAGGGCTTGTCAGCCAATACCGTGGTCCG
>NZ_CAJPGQ010000081.1:0-10272 GCF_905339595.1 Burkholderia sp. BCC1977 | reverse complement strand
CCGGTTGGGACGCCAAGTTCTCGATTCAGCTCATATAGGCCGTCTGCAGCGCTCTCCGGGCCTATTGCACGCGCGATACGTGCCATGGCGTCTGCTGCAACCGGACTGTCATAAGCCAGAGCATGCGGCAAAACAATCGCGTGCGGCTCAGCATGCGGAAGGTTGAATGTGCCACACAACGTATGACATAGCTTGTGGTGCAACGCCATACCGACAGTTCCGAGCACCATTCCGCACAGCCAGGCGCCATACAGCGCATCGCTTCGAGCTTCCATGTTGCGGTTCTGCTTCTTGATACCTCGCAGCACCTTCGCCAACGAGCGGATGCGCTAACGCTCAGTTTTCCAAAACGAGTTCAGCCACCACGGCGTCCGGCAGGTCAAGGCTCGTCAGGACTTCTCGTGTGTGCGCTCCCAGTGGCGGCACGCGCAGGCCTCGTTCCGAGGCTGTGGCAGAAAAGCGCGGTGCGGGCGACGCCTGCAAGACTCCATCGATCACCTCGTATACTCCCCGGGAGACGTTGTGCCGGTGCGCCGCCGCCTCGGGCGGGCTCAGGACAGGTACGACACTGGCAATACTGCCTTCCAGCAGCGTAGCCCATTGGGCACGGGTCTTGGTGGAGAACAGGAGTTGCAGTTGGGCCGCCAGCCACGGCCATTCCCGGGCATCGCCCCACGCATTCACGAACCGTGCGTCATTGTCAAGGCCCAGCCGCGCGATCAGTTCGGTGTAGAAGCCCGGCTCGCAGGCCTCGACACGGACCCATTCGCCGTCGGCACATCGATAGGAACGAATCCACGGTTGCCCGCGGCCATAGCGTCCTGCCGGGTCCAGCACCACCGCAGACTTCGCAAGGTTCGAAAGTTCCCAGTTGAGCATATTGGCCGCGCCATCGACCATCGCCGCATCCACGACCTGTCCGCGGCCATCGATCCGCGCCCGCATCACCGCTGCCAAGACCCCGAGCGCAAGGTACAGTGCGCCACCGCACACATCCCCCAACAGTCCAGGGGGCGCTTCCGGGCGCTCCCCGGCTTCGGTTGCGAGTGACAACGCGCCAGACAATGATACGAACGTGCCATCGAATCCAGGCGCATGGGATAGTGGGCCGGACTGCCCCCAGCCGGTCAAGCGCCCATAGACAAGCGCGGGGTGCCTCTCAAAGCAAGCCTGCGGGCCCAGCCCGAGCCGCTCCATCACGCCCGGGCGCATTCCCTCGAGCAGCACGTCCGATCTCTCGATCAGTTGCATGACTGCTTGCACCGCAGCGGGCTTCTTGAGGTCCAGCATGACCGACCGCTTGCCTCGATTGAAGACGTAGTGCGGCCTAGGCAGCCCCGCTCCGTCGGCAGGGCGCTCGATGATAATCACGTCTGCGCCCATCTCCGCGAGCATCATGCTGCTGAACTTGCCCGGCCCGACGGACGACATGATCTCGACGACCTTCAAACCATCCAAGACACCCATTTAGCCAATCTCCCATACTTTGGTGGCAACGCTACTACAGCGCCCGCGGCGACGATCTTTTCAACCAACTGGCGGGCTTCAAGAGGCGCGCCTGCCCAGTGTCTTCAATACATCATCCGTATGCTCTCCCTGTAATGGAACCCGGCCGGGCGGTGCCGACGGCGTTGCACAAAACCGAGGTGTCGCGACGACCTGCAACACGCCGTCAACGGTTGCGTATAGGCCCCGTGCGGCGTTGTGTGGGTGCCGGGCGGCATCCTGGGGTGAGAGAACGGGCGCCACGCAGGCATCCGTGCCTTCAAGCAGTTCGCACCATGCACTGCGCGGCCGGCTCGCGAAAATCTGCTCGAGCCGCGCGGCTAGCGCGCCGCAGGCCTGCTTTTCTTCCAGGCCCGTGGCAAATTGTGCGTCATCGCTCAAACCGAGTTTCTTGAGCAGTACCGAATAGAACTTGGACTCTATCGCGGAGATGTTAATCCACTCACCATCCGCGCATCGATACGAGCGCATAATGAAACTCTCGTTTGCTGCAGGTCGGATATTCTCGAAGCCGCCGCGCACTGGCAATGCCACCATCATCAGGTTCAGCATATGCGCCGCGCCGTCAATGGTGGCGGCATCCACCACCTGCCCCTGACCATCTTCGCGCGCATGCACAGCAGCTGCGAGCACGCCGATTGCAAGGTACAGGGCGCCGCCGCCCACCACGTCGAGCAGTCCCGCGCGTGGCGTGGGACAATTGTTGGGTGCCGTTGCCGTCCAGAGCGTTCCGGCAACCGCCTCGACGTTTCCTCCGGGAGCAGGTACTTGAGCTAGTGGACCGTCTTGGCCCCAGCCCGTCGAGCACCCATATACCAGTGATGGCTTGCGCGCGAGGCAAGCCTGCGGCCCGAATCCCCACGCCTCAGCCACACCGGGGCCCAGACCTTCGATGAAGATATCCGCGCTTTCGAGAAGCGCGAGCAGCGCATCCACATCATCGAGTTGGCGTAGGTCGAGCACGATCGATCGCTTGCCGCGATTACATATGTCCTCTGGACGCGGGAGTACAGGTTGCGCATTGGGCGCTTCAACAATGATGACTTCAGCCCCCATGTCCGCGAGCAGCATGGCGCAGACTGACACTGGAGCGCTGGAGGCAATTTCGACGACCTTGATTCCGTCAAGTACACCCATGGCAATCTCCTAACGCCCTTGCGCGACCAACAGATCGTCAGGGCTTTCCTGCGGCGAGTCGACTGGTTTGGCAGCGGCCTTCTTCAGGAAGGAAGTCGCCACGCAAACAACGACCGAGAGCCCCGTCAGGATCGTCGCCACGGCCGCGAGCACGGGCGATGCCTCCCACTTGATGCTCGAATACATCTTCACCGGCAGTGTCATCGTGTCCGGCCCCGTGATGAACCACGCGATGACCACTTCGTCGAAAGACATCAAGAACGCAAAGATGCCCGCCGAAACAAGCGACGACGCGAGCTGTGGCAGCACCACGGTGCGGAAGACGCGCCATTGGCCGGCACCCATGATCACCGCAGCCTTCTCCAATCTTTCGTCCAAACTCTCCACGCCGGCAGAAATTGTCAGAATGATGTAGGGCATCACGAACATGGCATGCGCGAGCACGATACCGAACGCCGTGCCCGTGAGGTTCAGCTTGAGATAATAGAGATACAGCCCGAGCGAAATTACAATTACCGGCACCATCATCGGACTCAGCGTAAGAAGCACCAAAAGTCGCTTTCCCGGAAACTGTGTGCGAGACAACGCGTATCCCGCCGGCACGCCCACGATCATGGCAAGGAGAGCAGCGAGACTGGCATAGAGAGCGCTGTGGCCTGTGACAGCAAGCCAGTCGGAAGAATGTAGATAGTCCCGGTACAGATCAAGCGAATATTGCGCTGGCGGAAATGCCATGTCCATCCGATTGCCGAACGACATCGGCACGATGATCAGAGTTGGGAAAAGCAGGTACAGGTATATGAAGATGGCAAAGGCCCCCACGACCTTGCCGCTCGAGGAGCTGAGTTTTCCGAACGGTGTCGACATGTGGTTCTCCCTCAGTTCAAATCAGCGAATTGTCGCGACGCAGGCGGCCGAGTAGCCACAGAAGCGCACCACTCAGGATGGACAGGATGACCGCGACGGCACATGCCGATGGCCAGTCCAGCGCCTCACGCGTATAAAAGTCGATCAAGTTGGCGGCCATCATGTCTTGCCGGCCACCCAGCAGAGCGGGCGTCACGAACGAGCCCATCGAGAGCACGAAGCACATGACCCCGCCGGCCGCCAACGCCGGCGCGCTCTGCGGAAAGGTGATCTGCCAGAAAATGCGCAAGTCCGACGCCCCCATCACCGACGCCGATTTGCGCAGGTTCGCGTCGTGGGCGAGCAGATTGGCCAATAGTGGGAACACTACGAACGGGATCAGAAAGCTGCTCATGCCTACCAGAACGCCGAAGCGATTGAATAGCAACGTCAGTTGGGGAAGCCGCCATGCCGCGAGCATTTTGTTCACCAAGCCGGTGTCACCCAGAACGATCGTGAAGGCAAAACTCTTGACCAGAATACTGGTCAAGAACGGAAGTGACACGAAGATCATGAATAGCGGACGCAACCGGTCCGACAAGCGTGACAGATGAAGTGCAATGGGATATGCAAGGACGATGCTAACGAGCGCGGATGAGAGCGCGATCTCGAAGGTGGTCCACGCGATCCGGCGGAACAGAGCGCTCTGGAAAATGTTCCTATAGGCCTCCAGTGAGAAACTCGATTCGCCCAGGCTTTGATAAACAATGAACAGCAGCGGCGCGACGACGGTGATCACCATGAGGGTGGTAACGGGCCCGAGATAACCGGCCAGTTCGCGTCGGCTCATCTGAATTGACATGAAGCCTCCAATACGTCAATGAAAGCAAGGGCATGGATTGCTGTCAGACGTCGACCGTCCGAAGCCCAAGAGCAAACCGCCTAGCGTTGGCCCGATAAGAGTCGGCCGCAGCATGCAACGCTGCGATTGTGGCTTCATCCAGCATTCGAATTGCCTTCGCGGGCGCGCCCACGATGAGCGAACCATCCGGGAAGGACTTACCTTCGGTCACCATCGCGCCGGCGCCAACCAGGCTGCCCTTGCCGATCGTCGCCCCGTTCAGAATTACCGCCCCCATCCCGATGAGGCATCCGTCACCGGTGGTGCAGCCATGCAGGATGGCGCGATGGCCGATCGTGCAACCGGCCCCGATGGACAGGGGAGACCCATCATCGGAATGCAACACCGCGCCATCTTGCACGTTGGTGCCGTCCCCAATGTAGATGGTCTCGTTGTCGCCGCGCACGACCGCTCCGAACCAGATGCTGACTTGCCGGCCAATCACAACGTTACCGATGACCGAGGCGTTGGGCGCGATCCAGACCGAGCCGTCTTCTGGTAGCGACGGGGCTTGCCCGTCGAGGGAAAAGAGTGACATGTGAATGCTTGATCGTTGGATTGTTACACAACGCGAATACCGCCAGATAACGGCCGCCAGCTCCCGTTGACCCGCGCAGGCTAGGCTGCCAGCGATATCGCGTCCGATGCGGACCAGTCAATCCAGACTTCGCTGCCTGGTTCGATGACCTGGTGTAAGGAATGACTGTTCTGCAGCACAGTCAGGATTTGGCTGCCAACCTGGACGGTATAGCGGAAGGCATCCCCGACGAAGGCGACGTTCTTGACGACTGCCCGACAGCCGACCAGCGCTTCCTGCCGGGGGGTAAGCCGAACACATTCCGGGCGGACCATCACTTTGATGCGCTGTTGCGTCGTGGCAGATTGTCGGAGCGTGCATCGGACTACAGCTCCGGTCTCGGTGCGCACGTCCGCAGACTCCCCGGACACCCCGACGACTTCACCAGAGATCACGTTTGATTCACCCAAGAAGTCTGCGACGAACTCGTTGACGGGCCTGAGGTACAGATCCCTGGGTGCACCCACCTGCTCGACACGGGCATGATTCATGACACAAATCCGATCCGACATGACCAGCGCCTCTTCCTGGTCATGCGTGACGTAGAGGATTGTCACGCCTAAATCCTGGTGGATTCTCTTCAGCTCGAACTGCAACTGTTGCCGAAGCTTTTTGTCGAGGGCCCCGAGCGGTTCGTCCATCAGAATGAGCATGGGCTTGTACACCAGACAGCGTGCGATCGAGACCCGCTGCTGCTGGCCGCCGGAAAGCTCCTTCGGCTTGCGATTTGCGAAGTCCTTCAAACGAACCAGTTCGAGCGCTCCCATAACCTCTCGCTCGATATCCTTCCTAGGCATCTTGCGGATGCGCAACGGAAACGCGACATTGTCGAACACGGACATATGTGGCAGTAGCGCGTAGTTCTGGAATACCATGCCAAGCCCACGATGGCGAGGTGGAATGTGGGTCACATCGCGCCCGTCAATTAAGACAGAGCCGCTGGATGGCGACACCATTCCCGACACGGTGTTAAGCAGAGTGGTCTTGCCAGAGCCGCTGGGCCCAAGCAGCGAGAAGAACTCGCCGGACACGACGGACAGATTGACACTGTCCAGCGCGACCGCCGGGCCGTAGTTCTTGCTGACCCCACGAAATTCGATTGCTGACATCATGACTGTATCCCCCAAGGATCTATCGGGCTGGACATTCATTCAGAGCCAATGTCCGACGTTACTGTCGTAGGTGTTCGCTAGCGGGTTCTCTACGTCCGTGAGCTCACGCTTATTAATCTTGTTCGGATTCGAGACGACGCGCGGAAGTACATCGCTGTAGGTAACGTAGCGTGGGACCTTGAACGCCGCCAGACGCGAGCGCGCATGGTCCAGGATGCGCTGGACCGGTACGGCTTCGCGATTTATGCCATGCTTCAGCTCGACCCATACTTTCACCTCCTCGCCGCGTTCGGCGTCGGGTACTGCGACTACGGCTGCCGCTGCGATCTCAGGAATCTCGCAGACCACCGCCTCCACTTCGCGCGCCGCGATGTTCTCATTTGAACGCCGAATCATGTCCTTCTTGCGGCCCATGAAGTAATGAAATCCGAACTCGTCGCAGCGCAGGAGATCGCCAGTTTTGAACCAACCATCGTTGAACAACTCCGCATTCGCATCCGGCCGGTTCCAGTACCCCTTGAACATCCCCTTGCCACGCACCCAAAGTTCCCCGACCTGCCCAACCATCACCGGCTTACCGTCATCATCGACCAGTCTGGTCTCGCGGAACGGTGCACATAGCCCTGACGAGCCGATCTCCGCCATTTCGTTAGTGTCGTTTGGCGGCAGTGTGGCGTAACCGGTTTCCGTCAGGCCATAGAAGCCATTGCCGCACACGGGAAACCGCTGCCTGAAGTTCGCGACCGAGCTTGGGTTCCAGGTACCGCCACCGAACTGGTACTGCTTCAGGCGCACGCCATGGTCGAAAGACGTGGCCGGCTGTCGAGCAATCAGTTCGGGAATGCTGCACCATTCGATCTGGTACGCCTTGAGCCACGCTATGAAACGCGTCGAACTGAGCCGCTCCGGCATATGCACAGTGGCGCCATGCCGGATCGCCGAGACCATGTGAATCATGCCGTCGGCATAGGTCAGGGGCGCCCAGCACAGGTGGTGCTGGTATGGGGCCAGCAGTCGATAGGCCTGTACGGCCGAGACAATTCCCCAGTAATCGTTCGTCAGGATACAGCCCTTGGGAAACCCGGTGGTGCCGGAGGTGTACTGGATGCTAACAACGTCATCGGGCTGTACGTCGACCGCGATCGGCAAACTGGAGGCGCCCTCAAGAACCTGCACGAGCGTCGATACCCCGGCGGCAGGCGCCTCCCCCACCACGATTACGCGATCACGTTCCAGGTCCTGCGGCCACGTGTCCATCTCCGCAAAGGTTTGCCACACGGTCGCATCAACGATCGCGGCGCTTGCCTTTGTGTCATTCAGGACGAACGCGATCTCACGCGATGTGTAGCGCATGTTGAGCGGAACGAAGATCGTTCCCAGCTTCGCGCAGGCGAACCAAATTAAAGGAAATTCTCGGCGATTGGGCAGCATCACCGCAATGCGATCGCCTTTGCGCAGACCGAATGCGCGCAACGCATTCGCGTACCGATCAGAACCTGCTTGTAGCTCCTCATAAGTGAGGGTTTCTTTGCGGTCGAAGAAGTCAACCGCGATATTCGAACCGTACAAGCGAGCGGCCTTCGAAAGCATCTGCGGGACGGTGACGGTTTCGTACTCTTGTTCAAACTCGATGCTCCTCAGCCGAGCGTCATCCACCCGCCTTTGCAAATCGTTCATTTCCGTATCCTCGTTCACTGAGCTGGCACGCGCCCGCCTTTAAGAGATGATCCATTCCTTGAAGCGGCGGTCGAGCGCGACATAGTGGTCGGCCCAATAGGCGTCGTTCAGGAATACGTGGTTGGGATTCTTGAAATCCACGATCCAGCGCCGCGCCACGGCGTCGATCTTCTGGTTGACGTCTTTGACACCAGAGGCCAGGCCGTGCTTGTTCGCGAGCTTCAGTTGGACGTCGGGCCGCGTCAGGAATGCAAGCCATTGCATGGCAGCCTGCCGGTTTTTCGTGCCCTTGACCACACATGTCCACCAGGGGCTGGAGATGGCCTCGCCAAAAGAGAACGCGATCGAACTGCCGCTCTCATTCGCAAGCTTCACGCGATTGGAGGCGGCATACGTATATTCAGCCTCTTTTTGCTGGAGCATCGAGATCATGAGCTGGGTCTCGTTGCTCCACTTCTTAACATGGGGCTTGATTTGATCCAGAACCCGGAATGCCCTCTCGACGTCAAGTGGGTAGAGCTGGTTCGGTTTCACGCCGTCCGCGAGTAAGGCGATCTCGAGGTTCTCGCTGACCCGGTCGCGGAATGCCCGACGACCGGGAAAGTTCCGTACATCAAAAAGCTCGGCGAACGTCCTGATCGGCCTACTGCGAGCTGGGTCGTATGCGATGCCCTGAGTAGTGATGAGAAGCGGGACGGCAAAGGGCGGCGCCTGTACTTCAAAGTGCGACGGTGGAATCAACGCTTGGTCGATCGGCTCCCAAAGCCCTTCCTTTTGGCCGGCGTAGGCTTGCGGCCCAACTTCGACGACATCCCACTCAACATGGCCACCCTGTACTTGCGCCTTGATCCGCGCAAGATCCGGGCCGGCCATGATCCGAACTTGAATGCCGGTTTCGCGAGCAAAGGCCGGCGCGAGGACGTCGCGTATGTAATCCGCCGCTGTGCCGCCGAATCCGACATGGGTGATCGTCGTGCCCGCAAGAGCCGCCCTTGACAGGGCGGGAGCACCCAATACGACGCTGGCCTGAGCGACGCCAGCAAGGAACTGCCTGCGTTTCATTACTTGCCCTCGCAAAAAAATTAGACGACGTGCGACAAAAACACTGTAGCCGAACCAATAATATATTTTATTAAATCATGTTAAATTGATTCAACATTTTGTTGATTATAGATATGGCTCGGAGCGAGCCGTATATTAAATCGGCGTAAACCCATATAGCCAGCACCTCGATGGACATCACTGTTTGATGACCTTCGACGTCTCGGAAGAGGCATGAAATGGCGCGTGCCATCCCGCTTTACCTATCGCACGACAAGTCGTTACCGACTCCGCTGCCTCCCAATGAAGTCGCGGCATGCGTGAAGCAAATCGGGGATCTTGGGCAATGTGCAGCGGTAATCGCGGCAGGATCCGCCGTGCCGAGCAAGGCTGATAAAGATCATTCTGCTTTCGTCTTATTCCGACCACCGCCGGACGAGAACGGCGCGGCACACCAAACTGGAGGTGCGAACGCCGACCAAGGAACGCGCTTCCAGCCCAGAAGACCAACATTGCATTAGACTTAGACTTGTCCGTAGTCTGCGGGGGGACAACATACGAGTGTGGCGTGACATCGCCGTTGAGTTCAAGTGATCATAGAGATGGACTTCTAGGAAATGACAGGCAGAAATCCCCCGGCAACTGAACAGGTGATCCCTCGCAGGGTGCAGGCTGAGCGCGAGGCAATCCTTTCCGCAATCAGTAGCATCGTCCCAATGCTCGGGGCTATGATCGGCGACCATGTGGAAGTTGTTCTACATGACATAATCCATCCAGAAAATTCTGTACTACAAATCGCCAATGGTCATGTCACGGGCCGCAAACCAGGAAATTCCTTGCTTGCCGGACCTCAAAATGATGAGGGTCTTGTTGCCACAGCGAGAGGCTTGATCGGAACAGCCACCCAACCAGGCCATGTTTCGATGTTCCCGTATTCCACAATCACTCGCGACGGTCGCATGCTTACCTCAGGCACGGTGATATTCCGTGATTCGCTAGGACAACCCTTTGCCGCACTTTGCATCAATGCAGATATGCACGACATTGAAACTGTGCACGCACTGTTTTCTCGAATGTTGTCCTCGCGCAATGGCAATAGGCCCGATCAGCCCGCGAAGATAAATCCACCCGATATAGAGTCACTTATAGACGACATCATCTCTCAGGCCATTCATCGCTTCCGAAAACCCGCCACCCAAATGAATAAAGACGAAAAAACAGCCGCTGTCGCATTAATGCAGGATCGAGGACTTTTCATCGTGAAGGGCGGAGTTGATAAGGCAGCATCTGCGCTCGGCGTGACGCGCTTCACAATCTACAACTATCTCGACGATCTGAAATCGAATATCGCAAACTAAATTCAAGAATCCATCCTGTTTCTTCTGGACCGTGGGCGGGGCGCCGGGTGCAAGAACGTACCAATTACCACAGCAGAGCGGAGCGTTTGCAATTCCGGTGCACTCTTTTGCCCTTAG
>NZ_CAJPGQ010000080.1:0-10502 GCF_905339595.1 Burkholderia sp. BCC1977 | reverse complement strand
TCTGTTTACATTCGATGAAATGTGTTTACATCTTGTCTTTTGCGCGAGCGGGTCAAGGTGATTCGAACGTTATTGAGCGACAACGTATGGGCACGAATCGAGTCTGTACTACCGGGCAAGGAAGGCGATCCGGTTCGAACGGCGGCCGACAATCGCTGGTTTGTCGAAGCCGTTCTCTGGATCGGCCGAACGGGCTGCCCGTGGCGCGATTTACCGAGCGAATTCGGCCGTTGGCATACGGTGTACATGCGCTTCTCGCGATGGCGTCGCAAAGGTGTGTGGGAACGCGTGGCGTATGCGGTGTCCGACGAGACGGAGATCAAACGCGTGCTGATCGACTCGACCATCGTGCGAGCCCACCAGCATTCGGCCGGTGCTCGAAAAAAAGCGGCCCGCAAGCGCTCGGGCGTTCGCGCGGTGGACTGACGACCAAGCTGCATCTGGCTGTCGATGAAGCCGGGTGACCTCTGCGAATGATCGCCACTGAAGGACAGGTTTCGGACATTTCCTGCGCGCACGAATTGGTCGAGCATCTGCGCATGGGCGCAGTGATTGCCGACAAGGGCTATGACTCGGATGCCTTCGTGAACACCATCGGAGGTATCCGGAATTCCGTGTGTGAGGCGGGTTAAAACTCAGATTCCGATGTTGAATCGCTCTGGGTAAAGCAGCGCGAACTGCGTCATGGCACTCTTCCAATCGTGCCGGGAGCCAGTCCACTTGGCAACGACGTTGCGCAGCGCCAGCCAGATCAGCTTGAGCGCGGCCTCATCCGACGGGAAGTGGCCGCGCGCCTTGATGATCTTGCGTAACTGCATGTGCAGCGACTCGATGGCGTTGGTCGTATATACAATTTTTCGGATATCCGGCGCGAAGGCGAAGAACGGGATGACCTGCTCCCAGGCTCGCCGCCAGAGCATCGCGATCGGCGGGTATTTTGTGCCCCATGCGCCAGCGTCGAACGCGTCCAGCGCCGCGGCGGCTGCCTCGGCTGTCGGTGCCCGATAGACCTCCTTAAGCGCCGCCGCGACCGATCTCCGATCTTTCCAGTTCGCGAAGTCGAGCGAATTCCGGATCAGATGCACGATACAGGTCTGAACCGTCGTTTCCGGGAACACGGAGTTGATCGCTTCGGGGAAGCCCTTCAGTCCGTCAACCACGGCGATCAGAATGTCCTGCACACCGCGTAGTTTCAGGTCGTTGACGACCCGCAGCCAGAACTTGGCGCCCTCGGTTTGCTCGATCCAGAGGCCGAGCACGTCACGTGTGCCGTCGCGGCGCACGCCCAGCGCCAGGTAGATCGCCTTGTTGCGGACCACGCCTTCGTCGCGAATCTTGACGCGCAAGGCGTCGAAGAACACCACCGGATACATGGGCTCGAGCGGCCGCTGCTGCCATTCACGAACCTCGTCGATCACGGCATCGGTCACCGTGCTGATGAAGTCCGGCGACACCTCGATGCCGTACATCTCCAGCAGGAAACCCTGAATCTCCCGCACGCTCATGCCGCGTGCGTACATCGCGATGATCTTGTCGTCGAAGCCGGTGAAGCGTCGCTCGCCCTTGGCGATCAGCACCGGATCGAACGTTCCTTCACGGTCACGCGGAATCTCGACGTCGAGCAGGTCGTCGTCGGTCGTGATGCGTTTGCGACTGGTGCCGTTGCGGTGGTTCGTGCTGTCCGCCGGCTTGGCTTGGCCTTTCTCGTAGCCGAGGTGGTGGGTCAGTTCGCCGCCCAGCGCACGCTCGAAAATCGCCTTCTTGAGCGCGGCCAGCTGTTCGTTGATCGTCGCCCGGTCCAGCGTTCCGGGCACCAGTTGCTTGATCAGCTCCGGGTCAAGGTTCAAGCCCTTGCCCGGTTCAATCGTCACTTCTTCCTTGCGTTTGCGTGGCATAAAAGTGGCTCCTTGGCCGCCAGTTTATGCCTCACACACAAAGTTTCGGATAGGCTCACACCATCCGCGCCGCGCGTGCGAAGGCAGTTATTCCGCCGCGCTCGAATCGAAAGACCAAGCGTCGCTATAGCCGTGTACTGTATCGAACTCGGAACATCGTCGAACGCTTTTTCAATCGCATCAAACATTTTCGTCGCGTCTCCACTCGTTACGACAAGCTCGCCGGCAACTATCTCGCCTTCGCGATGCTTGCCTGCGCCTTCGGACCGCAGGTGAGAATGTGAACAGAACCTAGGTATATCGAGTACCACCATCGCAATGGATCTATGGCACAAAGTTCATTGCCCCTAACAACGCTCGCACCCGATGTCAGCGTCCGGTATAACGGGGAGACCTTTTCTCCAGGAACGCAGTGATGCCCTCCTCAAAATCTTCGCCCTGAAGACATAAGATCTGATTTCGGTCCTCCATCGCGATCGCTGCCTCAAGACACGCCGCATCCACAGCATGACCGAGCGCCTCCTTCGTCAGACGAAGTCCAAGCGGGCTCGTACGCAGCATCTCGTCGATGAATCGCTTCGCTTCGTCGCGCATAGCCTCGCGTGTTCCCACGGCGCTGACCAACCCCAGCTGGTACGCGCGGCCGGCCTCCAGAAAACGGCCGGTCAACAGCAACTCCGCGGCCACGGAACTTCCCACCATGCGAGGAAGGAAGTAGCTAACGCCCATGTCACATCCACTGGCGCCAAGACGCACAAAGGCAGCGTTCATGCGCATGCTATCTGTGGCCAATCGTATATCGCACGATAGCGCTAGGGCCATGCCCGCGCCGCTAGCTGCTCCGTCAATTATCCCGATGATCGGTTGAGGGCACCGTCGCATCGCCAGCATCACATCGCGTAGGCGGCGTTGGAACATCAGCCCTTCTCCCACTGACATTCGCCTGGTCGTGCTTTGAGCGTCTTTCAGATCCAATCCTGCACAAAAAATCCGCCCTTCGCCTTCAAGCACTACGACCCGAATGTCCTCCCGGTCACGCAGGTTCGAGAAAAAATCTTGCAAGGCAGCGATCAGCGCAGCGTCCAAGGCATTCATGCGCTCCGGCCGATTCAGCAAGACCCGCGCTACCTGACCGTCGAATCGCACATTGAGATGGCTCTCATGCATGGCATCACCTCTTCGTCAGGCCGTGGGACATCTGATCTCTCAACGACTGCCATGCGACAAATGCCGTTAGCACCAGCAGCACAATGGCTAGAGCCGGACTCTCGTGAACACGAGTCGCCTGTGCACCAATAGCGCCGATCATCGTGCAGGCCAACCCCGCCGCCGCCAAACCTGCCAACCTAGGCACAAGAAGAGCAATAGCGGCCGTTATTTCGATCGTGCCGGTCAAAATTCGGAACCACTGACCCAGACCGATTAGCTCGAAGACATGCACCATTCGATCCTGTCCCATCAGCTTGGCGCCGCCAGCAGTGAGAAACAGGAGACAAAGCAGAACCTTCAGTACCCACATAACCTTAACTTTCATCGGAACACCCGTTTTTGAATTGGAAGGAGGAGGAATCAATTTAATGTCGATATCGGCATCCGAAGGTGCTGGGGATGCGGGTGACCAACGTCCTAGCAGCGCAGTCAGTGCCGGCAGCATAACGATGGCACCAATCATGTTCCATACGAACATAAAGGTCAGCAGCAGGCCCATGTCCGCTTGAAACTTGATGGCGGAGAAGCACCAAGTAGCGACACCCAGTGCGAGCATCACGCCGGTCAACATTACCGCCGCACCGGTGGTCTTTAAGGTTTCGAAATAGGCTTGCTGCAGCCCGAGGCCTCGCTTGCGGAAATGCTCCATGCGGTTGTATAGATAGATGCCGTAATCGACGCCGATACCCACGCCCAACGCCACCACCGGCAACGTCGCAACTTTGATCCCGAGCCCGAGCTGGGCCATGACGGCTTCAGCGAGTGCTGAAGTCACATAAAGGGGAAGCATCAGGCAAAGCGCCACGCGCCAAGAGCGAAACTCCCACCACACCAGCAAGCCGACAATGCTGTACACGAGCATCTTGACCAGTCTCTCGGATTGCTCGACGACCAAATTGGTTGCAGCCTCGATACCGGCATTCCCGGCGGCCAGCAAAAATGTGGCATCACGGCCATTGTTCCGAGCCGAGAAATCCTGCACCGCTAGAACCACCTGCGAGAGTGTTTCCGCCTTGTGATCCTTGAGGAACAACAAGACCGGAAGCATCGAACATTCGCTGTTATAAAGGTCCGTCGGAATCTTGCGATGTGCGGAGTTCGAGATGTACCTGTCCCGAGTAAGGGAAGCCCACTTCAGATTGCCACCGTTGTCGTCGGCTATGAGATCCTTCATCACGTCAAAGAACGAGAGGGCAGAGTCCACACCAGGGACGCCTTGCATAAACCACTCGAACCGATCCACTTTGTCGGCCACCTGAAAGGAGCCGCATTCACCGGGCTGCGTCTTCACTATCACGACAAACGTATCAGCGCTGACAGAGTAATGAGAGCCGATGTAGGCGACGTCCCGGTTGTATCGAGACTCCTGGCGCAGTTCCGGCGCTCCGGGATTCAGGTCGCCCACCTCCAATCCACGCGAGAACCACCACGCTCCGACCAACACAAGACCAGCCACGAGCACTGCCCTCCGCGCGTACCGGACGTTGGCAATGCTCGACACGATATGTGCCAGACGATGCGCTCCGGTAGCACGCCGGTAGGCAACGCTCAACCCCGCTGGAGAAACGTCGAGCCACGACATCAATATCGGCAACAGGAACATCTTCGTGACAATGATCACCGCAACGCCGATGCAAGCGCTAATCGCCAACTCACGAATCACCCCGATGTCGATAACCATGAGCGTCGAAAATCCAACGATATCGCAGAGGAGTGCCACACTGCCCGGCACGAACAGCAGGCGGAATGTCAGACGCGCCGCGACGACAGCGTCGCGCCCGCGAAGCCTTTCCGTTGCCATGGTGTTGATATTTTGCACAGCATGACTGACGCCAATGGCGAACGTCAGAAAGGGCACGAGCATGGAATACGGGTCCAATCCAAACCCCAATGCTCGTACAAGCCCCATTTGCCACACCACTGCTAGCGCGCAGCAAAATACGGCCGCAAACGTGCTTCGCCAACATCTGAAATAGGCCCAAAGTACCAAAATGGTCAGAACGAGCGTCGCCCCAAAGAACAAACCGATACTCCGTGCGCCATCAATCAAATCTCCGACCAATTTGGCAAAACCGGTGATGTGGATGCGAATGGTTGGAGTGCTATATTTGGCGCGGACCGACTGTTCGAGGCGCTGGGACAGAGCGTGGTAGTCGAGCTTCTTACCCGTGCTGGGATCGATGTCTAGCAACGGCACCAACACCATTGCCGACCGTTGGTCATTGGACACGAGACTGCCCACGATCCCCGCGCGCGCAACGTTCTGCCGTGCCTGCTCGACTTTCTCCGGCGAACCATCGAATCCGTCAGGAACGACTTTCCCGGAAGCGTAACCCTCTTCCGTTACCTCATACCAGACCACGTTGGGCGTCCACAGCGACTTGAGCTTGCCGCGGTCCACTCCTGGCATGTAGAAGACTTCGTCGGTTATCTTCTTCAGCGTGTCAAGGAATTGCGGGGCGTAGATATCGCCTTTTGTGGTCTCTACTGCAATACGTACAACGTTTCCTAGCGGCCGCAGTTCATTCTCATTTGCCAAATAATTCGCGATGAATGGATGGTTGGCCGGCACCATTTTCTGAACACTCGCATCGGCGCGCAGCTGAACCGCTTCCCAACCTAGCAGCACCGAGACCAGAAGAAACGCAAGCAGCGCTGCTCGACGCCACCGGAACAGTGCCGCTTCAAAAAGTTCGGAGATGCGACGGGATAGCCCGACTTTTCCAATCCGCGCTGTCTCTTTTGACGAATCACCCATGATTAAAGTCTTTGCTCACTGGTCACGGTGCGCACCGCGGTACCGCCGCGGCCTACCAGTAACCAAACATTAGCCTGTAGTGTTGGCGATAATGCCGTAAACGATTGGAGAACCAGCTTGGTATTGGTCTTGCGAATAGTACTTACCGATGTGCCCGCTTTATGAAATGCTGAAACAGCCGTATCGGCTAGCAAAAGCGTCCCGTTTTGGTCCATTAGCACCAAGCGACCATCGTTGCCAATTGCACCGTCGACGATGCTCACACGGGTCCCGGACGTCAGTTCTCGCCACGTAGTGCTGTTTGCATCAAGGCGAAAAATGTGCCCACCGAAACCGAAGGCGATCAACCCGGAGTCAACGGTCGAAAGAACACCATTCAGCTGTCCTCGGTACCCCGTATCCATGCGTTTCCAAGACGTACCGTTATCGCAGGAACGATAGACGCGGCCACCTTCGCCGGCGATGCCGACACAGCCCCCGCTCAGACCGTGTACGGCGTTGAGATGCAATCTGTCGTCATCGTCCAAGCGATCGGATAGCAGTTGCCATGTCACACCACCGTCCGATGTGCGCAATAGCACGCCGTAGGCACCCACCGCATAACCCTCGTTTGCGCTGCTGAACCACACCCCCAAGAGCGGTCTGGACGGCCCGAATCGTGCACCGGCCTGTGCGTCGTCTAGCGCGTCTTCCGCCTTGTTCAGCTCAGTTTTCGCTGCAGAATCGGTAACGGTCGATGCGTTGGCCACCTTCGCTCGCGCGGACTCCACGCGGACTCGAGCGGTTCGCAGTACCATCGCGTTTAGTTCTCGGCCATCGAACTGGCGCGCCCAATTTAGGCCACCATCGACACTGTGCAACACCACCCCGTCGTGGCCCACTGCCCAACCGTCATTGGCCGTTGGAAACGTGACGTCCGTTAGCATCTCCGATGAAGGAACCTTGGCTTGCCGCCATTGCTTACCGTCATCGTCCGACACCAAGACGATCCCGCGCTCGCCCACCACGATCAAGCGCGTTCCCGCACGCGCCGCGGACAACATAAGCGCTCGCGACGCCCGAACGGAGACTTCGGCTGGCCGATCCAGTCGATCGACTTGCTCCGCCATAGCGCCCTTCCAGAGCATCAACGACACTACGCATGCAGTCGACACGCGCAGTACACCTTTCGATGTCCAGATAGCGCTAATTCGCTCTTGCACCATCACCTCCAAGAACTTCATTCTGCTGCCCAAGTTGACCGGGCTTATCGTCCGACACAAGTTATGGGACTGGAGTGGCCGAACTGCAGCCACCCGGACCAAACGGTCAGTCACCCATGCGCCGCAGCGCGTCCGGCTTGAAGTCGCTCACTTTGAGAGGGACCTTGAACTTGGCCGGCCGCTCCTCGTTGCGAAGACCTTGAACGTTGTAACGTTGCGCTTGCAAGTCGTACTGAACCTCTCCGGCATTCCACATTCCCGGGACGTCATAGGCCTGCATGAGCATTAAATCCTTGACGCGCCAAAGCTGACCGCGCCCGTCGTACTGATCGCCGTGAGCGATCAACCAAGAATCCTCGTCAACGTAGAATTCTCGCTTGGCATACACGTGCCGCGCGCCAGGTTTGAGCGTGCCCTCGACCACCCACACCCTGTGCAGCTCGTAACGAATTAAATCGTCGTTGAGATGCTGGGGTCGGATGATGTCCTTATACTTGAGCTTCTTATCGCTCAGACGATAGTTGTTGTACGGAATAATCATCTCTCGCTTGCCGATCAGCTTCCAGTCGTAGCGGTCGAGCGCGCCGTTAAACATGGAGAAGTCGTCTACAGTACGCAGCCCATCAGATCCTGTACCCGGTTGATCGTAGCCGAACTCCGGCGCGCGAATGACGCGTCGCTGCCCTGCGTTGTATGTCCATGCCAAGCGCTTCTCACTGACCTGATCCATAGGATCGATCACCAGCGTCGCATCGCCCTCCATATTGGATGGCCCGGTCAGCACGGTTTTCTGGTATCCGAGGCGATTCTTCTCTGGCTGATCGAACCCGCCGGCTGCGGCCGTGTCGACGACGCGCGTCACCGGCGTAAAACTCCCATTGGTCTGAACCGAAAACTCGGCCGTGTAGTCCACGATCGTATCGGCAGTGCGGGCGAACAGGTGGTTCCAAAGAACTTCTTCGCCGTTGTGGGGCACTGGAAACGGGATTTGGGAATGCGTGATGTTGACAACCCCGTTGCCACCGCCAGACAACATCGCTTTCAAGCCCTCGGTTTTTGCCGTCTCAAAGACCTTTTCCGGGAATGCAGCCGTCCGATGCGTCGGATAAACATTCATCTTGAATGATGGGTACCGCTTCAGCATCTCCAGATGTCCTGGCGACAATACGTCTTTATATTGAACGGCATTCGCAGCGGTGATCGTATACAACGGCTTTTCGCCGGAAAATGGGTCAGCATATCCGGATTTCGGGTCGAAATTCGCGGGCGCTTTCGTCAGACCACCATCCCAAGCCGGGATGCTTACATCCCGATTAGCGGCGCGCTCGGCGCCTATGGGAGTCAAGTCCTTGCGCAATCGCGCGGCGTCTTCCGGCGTCATTGCCGCATGCGCAGCGCTGGACACCAAACACACGGCCGCCATTAGCACGGTCAGCCGATTTCGCACACACAGAAACTTCCGATTCATTTGTCCATCTCCTTACGCTTTACGCCTTACAAGCTGATACGCATCGATAGCGAGTAGTAGTCGCGGTCGTGAAAGATGTCGTACTTGGCATGGTGGTTATAGTGGGTGACGCTGAAGTCCAAGGAGTACCTGTTCAAATACTCCACTAGCAGACCTAAACTGAGCGTCTGGCGCCCCTGAAGAAAAGTGTTGTCAGCCGAGTAGCCCGAGACGTCCTGTGACCACACCAAGCGTGGCTTCAAGTTGACGCCGAAAACGTTAGGGTAGCTCAGTTGCGCGAGTATTCGATATCCCCAAGCATTGGCCGTGTCGTAGCCGTCATTCCCGCAATAGGCCGCTACAGTAGACGCCGGACAAGGTCCACCATTCCACGCAGCTGCCCCGAACAATGAGGATCGACCGTAGCGTACCGATGCGTTCGGGTTTCCGATGCCAAGCCAATGCTGAAAGCCAGCTTCGCCCGATAGCGTTAGACTCTCCGCTCCAGCTACTCGCGCGATCGATTGCGCAACACCGAGCTGCAACTGAGTCTTATCCTTCAGGTCGTATCCTTGGAAAATCCCCCCGACGGGCACGGCTGCGACCCGACTAGCAAGCGGGCCGATCGGATTCGTGAAGTCCGAGACATTGATTTGGACTGGATATCCATTGGTATAGCTGAACTCCGAGAACACAGAGGCGCCGCCTAACGTGGTAGCAGCACTCAGCCCCAGCACCTTGATGTTCTGTGCGCTGTAATCAAAGAAGTACTGAGTTGCGGGCACTCCAGGTACTCTGCCATTGAATATGGAGTTTGATGCGCTAGCCGCCCGGATCGTGCTGAAGATGGGCGTCCGCTGATTATAGTTTACGAAATACGCGCCGAAGTCGGTACCGATCGCAGCAGCGTAGTAGTGTGCGGCCAAGCCAAATTGCCCACTGTTCTTGGGCGTCCGGTCCGGGGCCTGGCTGAGCTGGTAATTCAAACCACCGGCAACGCTCGGAACCCCTTTGTAGAGTTGCAAATCGGAAAATGAGGGAACGACATTCACCACCATGCCGTGCGAGCAGTTCAAATTGTCCGCGGCACTCCAGTACGTGCCGCAGCCGTCAAGCACATCTGGCTTCCACTGGAACTGGTAAAAGGCCTCCAAGCTGACTCCGCCACCGAGACCCAGGTTGGCCGATATCTGAGGTACCGGCAGCACGTACTCTTTGACTTCCGCGCCAGGCCGACGTGCCGTTGCTGCGTCCACTATGTTGTATTGGTTGATACCGGAGCCAATGAATAGGCCCTCCCCCCACGTCACGACATGGTTACCTACCTTAATCTTCAGTTCGCTATCGTCGGTCGGCTGAAATTTCCCAAACGCGTAGGCATCGAGGATCTTTGCCCCCGAGAACTGCGAAAGCCCCTGAAAGCTTTGGTCGTTTAATGGGCTGTTAGGGGTATACCCGTTGGCGAAGCTGCCATGACTGACGTTTCCGTCCTTTTGCGTAACGTCATACCAGGCTTTTCCCCTCAGAAATACGCCATAGTTGCCGTGGCGCAGCTCGAGTTCCCCAAGCGCAGTGCCAATCGTCGAAAAAGGCGTACCTTTGCCGTAGTTCAGGTTGCCGTCATCGAATCCATTGCTGCTAGCGGTCCCGCCGTTGCCGCGCCCGATCAACGCCGGGTCGGGTTTGGATGCGCGCCAACTCGTTCCAAGCGTGAGGCTCAAACCCCATCGACCGTCTATCCCAGCGTCAGTCGAAAAGTCTCCAGCGTAAGCCGGCCGAACGCTGAGCCCGCCCAACAGAAGCAACAACAATGCCGATTTCTCCGAAAGTCGTGCGCGTTGAGGCCCGTCCCGTGAATCTCCGTCCATCGCAGTTGTCTCCTTGGATTTTGTGGTCCCGCAGCAATTGAGCCGCTTTCTTTTATGTGGCTCATATTGCCCCCCCCTCTTTTGGCGCTCTTGCGTCAACTGGTCGCCCCCCACTGGTACCTA
>NZ_CAJPGQ010000079.1:0-13724 GCF_905339595.1 Burkholderia sp. BCC1977 | reverse complement strand
GATCACGCAGGACACGTCCACGCTCGAGAACCCGGCGATCCTCGAGCAGCTCAACCGGTCGCTCTGAACGACGCGGCCGGCCCCACCCGACACTTTCGACGCACCCGCGTTCGGGCGCCCATCCCCACCCCGAACGCGTCGCGCGCGGTCGACACCCGACCGCCGACGTGCGTCCCGCCGCGCCCCACCCTGCGTGCGCGGCCCATGCGACGGACACCGCCACGCGGGCCTCCGTCGCATCCCCTGTTCGATGCATCGACGTACAACAACACTGGAGACACATCAATGAAAAGCAGAATCGTGATCGGTTGCGCGGCGCTGGCAGGCGCGCTGTCCAGCACCAGCGGCTTCGCGCAGAGCAGCGTGACGCTGTACGGCAACCTCGACGCCGCGTTGCTGTACACCAGCAAGACACGCGACGCGGCCACCGGCGCGAACGCCGGCCATCAGTTCGCGATGACCGACACCGGCATGACGCCGACGACGTTCGGGATGACCGGCACCGAGGATCTCGGCGGCGGCCTCAAGGCGAAATTCCAGCTCGAAAGCGGCTTCGCCGTCACCAACGGCGCGTTCGCCCATTCGAACGGCAACTTCTTCGGCCGCCAGGCATGGGTCGGGCTCGACGGCGGGTTCGGCACGGTCAAGGCCGGCGTGCAGTACTCGCCGTTCCTGCTCGCGATCTTCGATTCGGATCCGCGCAGCTTCTCGCACTTCGGCAGCGGGCTGATCAACTACGTCGACAACGTGCTGGTGACGGGCCTGTTCAACCCGAACGCCGTGTCGTACACCAGCCCGACGATCGCCGGCCTCACCGGCAGCGCGATGTTCGCGTTCGGCGGCAAGGCCGGCGATTTCCAGGCCGGCCGCCAGTATTCGGCGAGCCTCAAGTACGAGCATGACGGCTTCATGATCGACGCCGCATTCTACGACGGCAACGACGGCACCAACCCGACGCCGACGCCGAGCACCGTCGCGTTCGTCGGCCGCACGATCGGCGCCGCGTACCGGTTCGGCCCGGTTACCGCGAAGGCGTCGTTCACGAGCTACAAGGTCGGCGGATCGTTCAGCAACAACGTGTACGGCGGCGGCCTCGACTACCAGGCGACGCCGGCCGTCGACCTGAACGGCGGCGTCTGGTTCACCAGCGATCGCAACGACACGGCCAATCACTCGCTGCTCGCGGCCGTCGGCACGACCTACAGCCTGTCGAAGGCGACCGCGCTGTATGCGCAGGTCGCGATGGTCAACAACCATGGCGCGATGAACACCGGGCTCGGGATCAACAACGCGCTTTACGCGGTCACCGGCACGACCGTCGGCGCGAACGTCGGGATCCGCCACATGTTCTGATGTGCGGGCGGTGGAGGCTGTATCGAACCACCGCCCCGCTGCATTCGCACTCCGAATTGTATTTCGCCGACTCCGGCCTGCAGCGACGCATCCGGATTCGGCGCGGCTTCCGTCGCGGGCGGATGCGGATGCGACGCTCCGCCCGCCCGTCATGCCCACATGCCCACATTCCCGCACGATCCGCACCGTGCCGCCTCCGTCCACGCCGCGATTGCGGCATAGACCGCCGCTGACGCAACCCGTACCACCTTGCCGCCGCACACGCGCCGCCGCGCGGCATGGCGCGTTGCCCGCCTGCGCCATCCGTGTCGTTTACGACCGGTTTCCGGGCGCATGACCGACAGTTCGCGCGCCCCGTTTCTCTACACTGCTTCACACCAACACACACTTGCCTGGTGTCGCGTGCCGCGCGCCGCATCACCGACATCACGGCGATCCAGAGACAACCGCCTTCGTCCCCGACGGTCCCGCGCCCGCCCCGCCGCGCACCCGTTCGGCCGGCCGCGAAGGCGCCTTCCAGGAGCGTTCATTGAGTTCATCGCAAGCGCACCCCTCGAAAGCCCGGTCTTCGCGCAAGGCCCTCAAGCTGGACGACATCACCATCGTCGACCCTGCCGTCCTGAAGCGTGCGGTCGGGGCCATGGCGTTCGGCAACGCGATGGAATGGTTCGACTTCGGCGTCTACAGCTATATCGCCGTCACGCTCGGCAAGGTGTTCTTCCCGTCCAGCAACCCGTCCGCGCAGTTGCTCGCGACCTTCGGCACCTTCGCCGCCGCGTTCCTCGTGCGCCCGCTCGGCGGCATGGTGTTCGGCCCGCTCGGCGACCGCATCGGCCGCCAGCGCGTGCTCGCCGCCACCATGATCATGATGGCCGTCGGTACCTTCGCGATCGGCCTGATCCCCAGCTATGCGTCGATCGGCATCATGGCGCCCGTGCTGCTGCTCGTCGCCCGCCTCGTGCAGGGCTTCTCGACCGGCGGCGAATACGGCGGCGCCGCCACCTTCATCGCCGAGTTCGCGACCGACAGGCGCCGCGGCTTCATGGGCAGCTTCCTCGAATTCGGCACGCTGATCGGCTACACGCTCGGCGCGGCCACCGTCGCGATATTGACGGCGACGCTGTCGCAGGAAGCGTTGCTGTCGTGGGGCTGGCGCGTGCCGTTCTTCATCGCCGGCCCGCTCGGCCTCGTGGGGTTGTACGTGCGGCTCAAGCTCGAGGAAACGCCCGCATTCAAGAAGGAGGCCGAAGCCCGCGAAGCGGACGAACGATCGCGCCCGAAGCAGTCGTTCGGCACGCTGCTCGTCGAACAGTGGAAGCCGCTGCTCCAGTGCGTCGGCCTCGTGCTGATCTTCAACGTGACCGACTACATGGCGCTGTCGTACCTGCCGAACTACCTGTCGGCGACGCTGCACTTCAACGAAACGCGCGGCCTCTTCATGGTGCTGCTCGTGATGGTGCTGATGATGCCGATGACGCTCTACGCCGGGCATCTGTCGGACCGGCTCGGCCGCAAGCCGGTGATGATGTTCGGCTGCGTCGGCCTGCTCGTGCTGTCGGTGCCCGCGCTGCTGCTGATCCGCACCGGCGGCATGCTGCCGGTGTTCGGCGGGATGCTGATCTACGGCACGCTGCTGTCGACCTTCACCGGCGTGATGCCGTCCGCGCTGCCCGCGCTGTTCCCGACGCGGATCCGCTACGGCGCGCTCGCGATCGGCTTCAACGTGTCGGTGTCGCTGTTCGGCGGCACGACGCCGCTCGTCACCGCGTGGCTCGTCGATCGCACCGGCGACCTGATGATGCCGGCCTACTACCTGATGGGCGCGTCGTTCATCGGCATCGTGTCGGTGCTCGCGCTGCGCGAATCCGCACGACGCCCGCTGCCCGGCTCCGCGCCGTGCGTTGCGAGCCGCGCGGAGGCGCAGGACCTGATTCGCCGCGGCGCCGACAAGGGCCGCGTGCGCGACCGCACGTTCACGCCGGTCGGCGAACGCGCGTAACGCGGTGTCGTCGCAACGCAAGCCGTTGCGTCCAAGGCGTTGCGTCGTCACGCGACGCCGCGCGGCGCCCGCCGCCGGCATCGCGTGGGGCATTCAGCCCGCCGCGAGCTGCTGCTCGTCGAACCAGTCGAGCAGCATCCGCGTGACGAACGCGGGATTCTCCAGGTTCGAGATATGGCCGGCGTCCGGCACCAGCGCATGGCGGCAGCCGATCACGCTCGCCATCTTCACCGTCTCCGACGGCGGGCGCGCCATGTCGCCCGCGCCGCACATCAGCAGCGTGCGCTCGGCATCCAGCTCGGCGAGTGCGGCGAGCGTATCCGGCCGCCCGAAGATCAGCCGGCCGAGCGGGACGATCGATTCCCGCAGCCGGTCGGCCGGCAGGTTCGCGAGCGCGGCGCGAAAGGCGGTCGGCACCGGGTCGGCCAAATTCACGTCCGGCCGGAAGAACAGCGGCACGATCGCATCGAGCAGCGGCGGCACGATCGAGCCGGCGGCGGCGATCGCATCGAGCATCCCGAAGTAGCGCAGCCGCGTCGCGTCGGGTTCGGCCTCGAGCGACGCATCCATCAGCACGAGCGAGCGCACGCGCCGCGGTTCGCGCAACGCGAGCCGCGCGCCCCACATCCCGCCGACGCTGAGCCCCACGACCGCGCACTGCTCGATCTCCAGCGCATCGAGCAACGCGCTCGCGTGCGCGGCGAGATCGTCGAGCGTCTGCGTGCCGTCGGGCAGCGGGCCCGACGCGCCATGCCCCCACAGGTCCGGCACGATCACGCGATACCGGCTCGAGAGCGCGTCGATCTGCGGCGCCCACATCGCCGAATCCCACAAGTAGCTGTGCCCCAGGAGCACCGGAAATCCGGTGCCGTGATCCTGGTAGTGCAGCGTATTGCCATGAACGATTCGAGTGGGCATCGGGCCTCCGGGTATGACGACGATCGGCAGCGGCCCGCAAACAGGCGCTGGTGCAGTGGTGCGTTGCGAAAACGCGGCGCCGCGCATCATCGCACAGGTCGGTGGCGATGCGGACGACAAATCGCCGCCCGCCGAATCAGTTCGTCCCGTCGTACGTGACGATCTCGACCCAGTTCGCGCCCTTGCCGACCGGATACTTGCCGATCTCGTCGAGGCGTCCGCTATGGCGGTCGATCCGGTACACGGCAAGCGTCGGCGACAACTGCCCCGCCGCGAGCAGGTACTTGCCCGACGGATCGATCGCGAAGCCGCGCGGCTGCTGCTCGGTCGCGAACGTGCCGATCCGCGCGAGCTTGCCCGACGCCGCGTCGACCCGGTACGCCGCGAGCGTGCTCGACGTGCGCTCCGACGCGTAGAGGAATTTGCCGTCAGGCGTCAGGTGCAGGTCCGCGCCCCACGGCTTGTCGCCATGGAAGTCCGGCGGCAGGATCGACACGGCCTGGATCGGCCGCGCATCGGCGCCGCCGCGTGACAGCGCGATCACGTGCAGCTTGCCGTCGAGTTCGTCGATCAGGTACGCGAACCGCCCGTTCGACGAAAACACGAAATGGCGCGGCCCCGACTTCTCCGGCAACCGGTACGCGGGCTCGCCCGCGTCGGTCAGCTTGCCCGTCGACGCATCGAACGGCAATCGCAGCCACGCATCGGCGCCGAGCACCGACGCGAACGCGTAGCGGCCATCCGGCGACTGGCGGATCGCATGCGCCATCGGGCCGGTCTTCACCGTCTGCCGCACGTCGCCGGCCACGCCGTTCTCGCCGATCCGGTTGACCGCGAGCAGGTTGCCGCCATACGACGCGGAGAACAGGTAGCGGCCCGATGCATCGGTCGACACATAGGCCATGCTGTCCGCGAGCGGCGCGCGGCCCAGCTCGATCAGCCGACCGTCGAGCGGATCGATCGCGAAGCTGACGACGCGATACGGCGTCGAGCGCAGCGCCGCATACAACCGATGATGATCGGGTGACAACGCCATCGGCATCACGGCGCCGTCGACCGGCACGGTTTCGATCGCGCGCAGCGCGCCGGTCGACGTGTCGACGCTGAACACCGAGATGTCGCGGCTGTCGCTGTTCGATACGTACGCATACGTCGCGGCATGCGCGAGCGATGCGGCCAGCGCGAATGCGGCGGCCGCGACGGTGCGCCATGCTGTCTTCGGGTTCATGTAGATTCGCCGTGCGAGGAGAAACGTTGACGTGACTGCGGCGCCGGACCACCTCGGTCGTCCGGCGCCGCGACGGGCGAAACACGCGCTCAGAACACCGCGTGCCCGCTGATCAGGCTCGGCAGCCAGGTGGAGAAGAACGGCATGTACGTGACGATGTTGATCGCACTGAAGATCGCGAGGTAATACGGCCACGCCATCTTCGTCGTCTCGCCGATCGACACGTTGCCGATCGCGCAGCCGACGAACTGCACCGAGCCGATCGGCGGGTGCACGAGGCCGAGCGAGCAGTTCAGCAGCAGCATGATCCCGAACTGCACCGGCCCGACGCCGCACGCCATCGCGATCGGCAGGAACAGCGGCGTCGTGATCAGGATGTGCGCGGCCATGTCGACGAACGTGCCGAGAAACACCTGGATGATGTTGATGTACAGCAGCATCAGCCAGGGCGCTGCGGTCGACTGCTTCAGCAGCCCTTCGATCGCATCCGGAATCTCCAGGTACGACATCTGGAAGCGCAGCATGTTGGACACGGCGATCAGCAGCAGCACGACGCCCGTCGTGCGCGCCGCATGCGACAGCGCTCGACGCAGCTTCTCGGCCGTCAGCGTCCGGTAGACGACCGCGGTCAGCACGAGCGAGTACACGACGGCGATCGCGGCGGCTTCGGTCGCGGTGGCGATCCCCTTCGCGACGCACACGAGGATGATCGCGATCACCATCAGGCCCGGCACCGCGCCGACGAAGCTGCGCAGCACCGCATACCAGCCCGGAAACGACGGCAGCGCGGACGAACCGTCTTCACGGCGCGGATAGCCGTGACGCACCGCCTGCCAGTACGCGGCGGCGAGCACGAAGCCCATCACCCACAGCACCGGCAGGAGGCCGGAGAACAGCAGGTCGCCGATCGACACGCCGCTCACCGGCTGCCCGTGCAGCATCCCGGTGATCCCCTGCGCGGCGAACGCGTAGATGATCATGTTGGTCGACGTCGGCATCAGCGCGCCGGCGAGCGACGCGTGCGTCGTCACGTTGACCGCGTAAGCCGCGCTGTAGCCTTCGCGCTTCATCAGCGGAATCACCACGCCGCCCATCGCCGACGTATCGGCGGTCGGCGAACCCGACACGCCGCCGAACAGCGTGCACGCGACGACGTTCGCCATCCCGAGGCCGCCGCGGAAGTGGCCGACGGTCGCCTGCGCGAAGCGCAGGATCCGGTCCGCGATGCCGCCATGCAGCATCAGTTCGCCGGAGAAGATGAAGAACGGCACCGCGAGGAACGAGAACGCGTTCATCCCCGAGATCATCGCCTGCATCGCGGTCGCGATCGGCAGCCCTTCGACCAGATAGGTCAGCACGCACGCAATGCCGAGCGCGAACGAGACGGGCACGCCCAGCACGAGGAAAATCAGAAAACTGACGGACAGGATCGCGAGTTCCATGGCGTTATTGTCCCGACGAAGAACGACGAAGCGCGAGCAGGTGCTCGAGCGAGAAGAGAACGATCGCGATCGCCGCGGGAATCGTGATCAGGTAGCGCACGCCTTCGGGCAGCCCGATGATCGGAATGCGGTCGCCCATCGTCTCGGCGGCCATGCTGCCGCAGCCGACCATGATCGCGATCGCGAACGCGATCAGGCTCAGGTGCTGGATCGCGATCACCACGGTGCGTGCGCCCGGCGACAGGCGCCGCACGAGCGAGTCGAGGCCGATATGGCCGCCGTCGCGCACCTTCATCGCCGCGCCGAACATCGCGATCACGATCACCAGCAGCAGCGCGATCGGCTCGACGAAATCGGGCGCGTTCTCGAACACGTAGCGCATCACGACCGCGTAGAACACCAGCACCGTGAGCGTCGCGAGACACAGCGACGCGACCACGGCCAGCGCGCGGAACAGCAGGTCGTTCACGCAGCGCAGCAGCGGCGCGGCCGCATGCGGCCGGCACGGCACCGCACCGTCCGCGGCGGCGGCGGCCGCCGCGTCCGAAGCGCCCACGGCCGCCGCGCCGTCCAGGGAAGTGCGACGCGTCACTTGGTTGCCTCGATCTCGTCGACGATCTGCTTCATCTGCGGCGTCTTCTCGTACTTCGCCCACAGCGGCTGCATCGCCTTCACGAATGCCGCGCGGTCGATCTGCGCGGCCGGCAGGATCTTCGCGCCGCCCTTCGCCACCGTCTGCTGCGCCGATGCCTCGCGTGCGGTCCACAGCTTCTGGTAGTACGGCACCGAATCGGCCGCGGCCTTCCTGATCGCGGCCTGTTCCTGCGGCGACAGCGTGTCCCAGATCTTCTTCGAGAACACCAGCACTTCCGGCGTCATCGCGTGCTGCGTCTCCGAGTAGTCCGGTGCCACCTCGAAGTGCTTGGTTTCCTCGTACGACGGCAGGTTGTTTTCCGCCGCGTCGACGAGGCCCGTCTTCAGGCCGGTGTAGACCTCGGCGAACGGCATCGGCGTCGGCGTGCCGCCCATCGCCTTGATCTCGTCAACCATCAGGTCAGACGGTTGCACGCGCACCTTCAGCCCCTTCATGTCGGCCGGCGTGCGCACCGGGCGCTTCGCGTAGATCGAGCGCGCGCCGCTCTCGTAGAACGTCAGCGCGATCATCCCCTTCGCCGCGAACGCGTCGAGGATCTTCTGGCCGGCCGGGCCGTACATCGCCTTGCGGAAATGGTCGATGTCGCGGAACAGGAACGGGAACGACGGGATCAGCGACTCCGGCACGATCTCGTTGAACGACGCGCCGTTCACGCGCGCCATGTCGATCGCGCCGATCCGCACCTGGTCGACCGTGTCCTTCTCGGAGCCGAGCGCGCTGTTGCCGAACACCTTGATCGAGTCCTTGCCGCTCGTCAGCTTCGACAGCTCGTCGCCCATGTACTTGACCGCCATGTTGGTCGGGAAGCTGTCGCCATGCACGTCCGCCGAGCGGAACACGCGGGCCTGCGCGGACACCGCGAAGCCGGCCATCAGCGCGACGGCCAGGGCGGTACGGGAGCGGGTGAATCGGTGCTTCATCGTCAGTCTCCTTGATGGTTGCTCGTTGTCTGGCGGCGATCCGGGCGGCTTCCGCATCGGTCGGTGCACGGCCTTCGCTGAATCGCAGTCATACGTTGTATGACGTGTTGGAGCGAATGTACGTCGGTTAATCGTTTAACTCACTTGGTGCATACCCCTATAAGCGCCTCTGTAGCGGGTTTAAGGCTGGATAAGGGGAAAAGCCTTCTCTGTTTGACGGAAGCTTGGCGAAACGTTTTCCGGAAATGGGTCTGTATTTGAATCGGCACGCTGTTGTGCCGTTTTCCCGACGCCGACCGCCGCCTTTCGTTTCCGCTTTCATTGTCATAGGATGACTGACTACTACGCAGCCATGGCCCCGCGACGCCACGAGCCCGCACCGGCCGGACCGCATGCGCGGCGCGACCGCGCCCGTGGCGCCCTCCGCGACGATCCGCGCCGGAGGCCCGCGCCGCCGTTCCATCGCTTGCCGGCCGGACAGGCACGCGGCGCCTGCGCGCCATGCGGCCGCGTCCCGCTCCGACAGACCCGACACCAACCCGGCATCGTCCTCGGACGTTGCCTCACCAGGAGACATCCGTCATGACATCCCGACTTTCCGGGTCGAACGCACGTCCGCGCGTGCTCGGCCTGTTCGCGGCGCTGTTCGCGACCGCCGCCGCGCTGAGCGCGTGCGGCGGCGACGATGCGAGCACCGCCAGCGGCGCGGCCGTCACCTCGCCGCCCGCCGCCGCCGTGTTCCAGGTCGGCACGACCACCGTCGACCCGGCCTTGCCGGCCGAGCCGGCCCTGCCCGCCGACACGCAGGTGTGCGGCACGCTGGAAGCCGCCAATACGCTCGTGAGCCGCCCTGACGGTTCGCTGCCGCCGGAGGCCGATCCATCGGTAGCGGGGGTCGGCAAGGCCGTGTCTACCGCGATCGCGAACCCCGACCAGGCGCGCATCCAGGCCGCGCTCGACGCGTGCGGTGCCGCCGTGGACGCCGAGGTCGGCGCGACGATCGCGGCCGCCGACGCATCGGCCACCGCCGCACAGAAGACGGCGGCCGCGCCGAACGTGAACATCGCCGGCGCGTCCGGCGAGGAGCTGGCCAAGCCGAAGTACCGCGCGAGCAAGTTCGCGGTGCGGCTCGTCGTCAACCAGACCGGGGCCGGCAACAGCTTCATCAGCGGGCCGCTGACGCTGCCGTCCGGCGTGACGCTGTGGATCGACAAGGGTGTGACGCTGTACGCGTCGCGCGACGTGAAGGCGTATGCACCGAACGTCGCCGGGCCGTATTGCGGCAACACGGCGGTCAGCGCGACGAAGGCCGGCAGCTCGTCGAACTGCCTCGCGCTGATCACCGGCACGAACCTCGTGAATGCGGCCGTGGTCGGCGACGGCCGGATCGACGGGCGCGGCTACGCCGAACTCGTGACGTCCGACGCGAAATACCCGCTGATGAAGGTCGACCTGACCTGCTCGAACACCTACGCGGCGTACAAGAGCGGCACCGTCGCGCCCGACGGCACCGCATGCGACGACGGCGGCACCGTCGTCGACTCGAAGTCGACCGTGCGCAACATGACGTGGTGGGATCTCGCGTATCTCGGCAACATGGTGCAGAACGGCACGACCGGCTTCGGCTCGCAGTCGAACTTCCGGCTGATGGTGTTCAACTACGCGAAGAACCTGACGCTGTACCGCATCACGCTGAACAACAGCCCGAATTTCCATGTGGTGCCGAGCGGCGTCGACGGGCTGACGATCTGGAACGTCAAGGTGCAGACGCCGACGCTCGCCGCGTTCGCGAACCCGGCCGGCAACGGCAACCCGCTGTACAACGGGCAGACGTTCAACGCGGACAACGTGAAGAACACCGACGCGTTCGACCCGGGCTCCGCCTCGAAGCCGACCTCGACGATGCTGTCCACCGGCAGCACGACGACGTCAGCCGGTGCGATTTCGTTCGACGGCTACCTGAAGAACTTCGTGTTCGCGTACAACTACGTGAGCACCGGCGACGACGACATCGCGCTGAAGGGCAGCAACAATCCGTCGCCCGCCGGCTCGGGGTTGTTCGGCATCGACGGCAATCGCGACGTGCGGTCGGATCGCAAATGGGGTGTCGTGGTCGCGCACAACCACATCTACTGGGGGCACGGGATCTCCGTCGGCAGCGAGACCAACGGCGGCGTGACGAACGTTCAGGTGTACGACAATTCGTTCTGGGATTCGGAGGAAGGCTTGCGGATCAAGTCCGACTACGCGCGCGGCGGCGAGGTGAGCAACATCCACTATTCGAACATCTGCATCCGCGATGCGAAGAATGCGCTGCTGTTCACGCCGTACTACAGCACCAAGGCCGTGCCGGCGAGCGGGCCGCTGTATCCGAACTTCCACGACATCTCGCTCGCCAACGTCGTGATCATGGGCACGGCCGGCGTGAAGCTGCAGGGATTCGAAGCGAATACCGGCGGCTATGGCGAGCCGGCGTTCCCGCTCGTGATGTCGCTGACCGACGTGGTGGCCGATACGCCCGACGGCATCTCGACGATCGCGTCGGATGCGAACCTCACGCTGCACAACGTGAACCTGCCGGTGTTCGCGTCGACCGCGAACCGCGTGGTCTTGAACGGCGCGGCGACCCGCAATGCGCGTCCGGGCGACGTGCTCGACTGCAGCAAGGCGTTCGTCGATTTCCCCGGCATCGACCAGTCGAACCCGTTCGGTTCTACGTGGGCGCCGTCGTTGTAATGAGGATGTGATGATGACGATTCCCCGCCGTCTTGGGGGAGTCGCGTCGTCGTGGCTGGTGTGCGTGTTGCATGTACTTCGCTTCGGGTTCGTGCGTCGCATGCGCCTCCGCTTCAGCGCCGTGGCTGCCACGGCGCCTCAACAACCTCAACGCCCGAGGCGCCGATCCCGCAGGAACGCATTCAACTCGCCGCCCGCATGCTCGATATGCCGCTTGAGCAGCGATGCCGCCGTGCGCGCATCGCCCTTGCGGCACAACGCGACCAGCTCCGCGTGTTCGGATTCGGCCACGTCGCGCGCGGCCTCGGACAGCGACAGCTGCACGCGCGTGTAGCGGTCGGTCTGCTGCAGCAGCGACGCGACGATCGCCGCCGTCTTCGGCTGGTCCGCGCGCGACAGCAGCACATGATGCAGTTCGGTGTTCAGTTCGCCCCAGCGCCCGGACTGGCTCGCATGCAGCACTGCGCTGTATTCCTCGAGGATCGCATCGAGCCGCGCGAAATCCTCGGCGGTCAGCTTCGGAATCGACTTTTTCAGCAGCACGGGCTCCAGCAGTGCGCGCAATTCGAACAGTTCGGTGATGTCCTCCGGCGACAGTTCCGAGACGATCGCGCCCTTGTGGGGCAGGATCTTGACGAGCCCTTCGCTCTCGAGCTGCACGAGCGCTTCGCGCAGCGGGATGCGGCTGATGCCGAGTTCGGTCGCCAGCGCATCCTGACGAAGCTGGTAGCCGTCGACATACTCCCCTGTCAGGATGCGGCGGCGCAATTCATTCGCTGCGGCTTCGGCGCGCGTGGCGTAGACAAGAGCTGGGCGTTTCTCGTTCATGTTGCGGTTCGGACTGGGGGTGGCGGTCAGGCAGACGCCGACGCGGCGACGGATATTGCATACTTTCTACAATATTAGCAGAGCGGCCTTGCGGGTGAGCGGCGGCGGCTGCGTGGGTTCACGCTGTCGCGCCTTGCGTTCGACCGACAAGGAAGGTCGTTCTGGATTTCCGTGGAGGTTGCTTGCCGACACGTTGCTGTCGCTCGAGCCGTTGCGCCTCCTGGGGCAGGTGTCAGAGCACAACGGTCAGTCGTTCCGATGATCCGAAGGCTTTCCTCCCTTGGCTGAACGGTTGCAGCAACCGAGAGCCCGGCGCACCACGTGACTGACCTGACTCCAGCCCCGCACCCGGCACGACTGGAGACCCCAATGGCAAGCAATGATCAGAGATCTCCGCGCACTTCACCGGTTCCCAGCGCGCTCCGCTGCCGATTGACTTCCGCCCACAGCTCATCGCTGTCGTCATCGCGCAGCACGATCATCCAGTCCAGTTGATTGTCGGTCACGCCGAAGTATTCCAGGAGTTCCCGGCGTACCTCATCGATGAACTGCGCGTATTCCGGGGTTGTCTGGGCCTGCTCGTGCAAGGCATCGTATGCTGCATCGTCCGCGCCGCCGCCGTGCTCGTCGATATAGCGCGAGATCCACTGGTCTCGTTCGCGGTCGTAATCGGCCTCGGCGCGCATCGCTTGCACAGCCGTGTAGAAATCCAATTGGGCAAACGCGGCGATCGCCGCCGTTGTCGCCTCGTCGAATACAGTCGTCATTCCATCTCTCGTGTTGGTCATGGCACATCATCGCACGGGCCGTACCGGGGCAGGTGCCGCGAATCCGGACGGTGCGACACACCGCCTGGCGCCGACGTTTGGCCCGTGCAAAGGCACCATGATCGGAAGGTTGACGCCTTCGAGTGCACCACTCGTCGGGGCCGCGCGGGCGACAGGATACTCATTTTGCTGCACTGCAAGCGCAGCGATGAAAACCACCGGGTGTGCCAGATCGCAGAACGAGTTTCGAGCGTCACGCCAGCACTTGAGCGCCAATATGGGTGCTGGTCGTGAATTGCTCACGATGGCAGAACTACGCCGGATACCCACCCGGTAGTACGTTACCGACTTAAAGCGACCCGCAGCAGCCCTTCGATCTTGCCGAAAGCGGTCGGTCGCGTGCTAGGCTGTTGCAACTTCACGGCAGAGTTGAGCTAAATGAACGTTGTCGAAATCAAATCCTGCGAATCTCAGACGACGCTCAGCTTATCCTTGTACAGCCGACACGAAGATGAGATCCGCTTTTGGGCAACAATCTCGGGCGCACCATTTACGGGCGAAATCCTTGCGTCCACGTATTTTAGCGGTCCGCCCACTGCGCTCTTCGATGCTATGGCTGCATCCTGGACCGGTTGGAGCGGCCCCAAAAGCTGGCAGGCAATAGATGGCGAATTGTCCTTGACAGCGACAACCACTTCGCTCGGGAAAGTGACGTTGATCGTAGAATTGAGCGCTGCTTCGGGCGATTACACGGACACGGCTACGGCAACCCTGAAGCTTGAAGCCGGCAGCTTGGATCGCATCGCTGACGACGTTCGTTCCTTGTTTTCCGCGTGACTGGCATCGACTGTCCGTTCCTGGCCGCCCCCGGAAGTTAG
>NZ_CAJPGQ010000078.1:0-13924 GCF_905339595.1 Burkholderia sp. BCC1977 | reverse complement strand
CTAGGCCTGCGGGTATTTTCATGGTGCTGGCTGCTGCTGCAGGTGAGCGGTAAAACGCGTTCCGCTTATGGAGTATAGGCCTACGGCTTGCTCAGTACATAGCGGGTCAGATACCGGTGGCAGTTGCCGTCGAGGCGGAAGCTCAGGTGCTCGTACATCTTCGTGCCGGTGGTCAGCGTGGTCGCGAAATCGGAGTTCGACACGGTTCTGTATCTGTACGTTCCTGCGTCACTCGTCGAATTTTTCTGAAGCCCGTCGCGCTTCTCGACTATGCGACTACAGCCTGGCGCAAACGGCGGTCATGGGAGTCATTAATCAATCGTGACTCAACCCCTGCGACCCCTGCGACTCGTGCACCGTTGCAAATAGCCAGTCCCGCAGCAGCGTCATCGGCGCGCTGGGTTGCGTATCAGGCGCTGAGGCAAGGTAGTAACCCTTCCCCGTTTTGATGAGTAGATCGCACGGTGCAAGGAGCAACCCCTCGGCTAGGTCGGAAGCCGCGAGTAGCGGGTCGCTAATAGTCACCCCCATCCCGCGCTTGGCTGCCGAAAGCGCCATGTAATCGGTGTCGAACTTCTGTGCTTGCCCAAGATCCCGCGGAGTCATCCTGGCAGCCTTCCACCATTTGGGCCAGTCACTGCAATCGCTTGTCGGGTGAATCATCGTCATGGAGACCAGGTCTTTGGGCTTCATCGATCCACTGCCGCCGGGACACAAGGCTGGACCGCAAAGCGGCGTCAGTGACTCTTCGTGCAGCAATTCGGCGTTATTTCCGCAATCTTCTCCCCTACCGTACTCGATGGTGTAATCGTATTCATCCCACCGTGTAATGGGTGACTCGGTCGACACCGTCGTCAAGCTGACCTTGATGCCTGGATGTGTAAGATAGAAATCACACAAGCGAGGCATAAGCCACAGAAATCCGAACGAAGGATAGGTTTTGATGCGGATCTGATTTTGATTGGTGTCTCGCAACTGCGCGACGGTTCGCGCGATGACCTCGAGTGCAGCCTGTGCACCGGCGAACAAGGCTTCGCCCGAAGCGTTTGGTGCTGGTGTGCGTTTTCGGCGATCGAGCAACGGAAACCCGAAAAACTCTTCAAGATTGCTGATCTGGTGGCTAACCGCGCTTTGGGTCAGGTGGAGTTCGGCGGCCGCAGCGGTAAAACTGCGAAGACGGGTGACGGCTTCGAAAACCCGCAACGCGTGTAATGGCGGTAGTCGGTGCATTTCTGGGTCCGGAAAGGCTGTTCACGATTACAGCTGGTCACATCCGATTTGTCAAATGATCCTCGCGACACGAATCGCATGAAGAAAATCGATTGGAGCATGAGGAAGCTTCATTTGTTTTGGCCGATCGTCCGTTGCAAGATCTGCGGACGGTGGACACCTTTCGCTCCCCGGACATTCCACCTTGCAGAAATTGATGAACGCATTTGATACGATTATTCGGGGAGCATGGATCGTCGACGGCACGGGATCCCAGCCTTATGTGGCGGACCTGTTCGTCGCGGACGGAAAAATCGCTGCAATCGGAACCTGCTCAGGAGGAAGCGCCAATGAGGAAATTCAGGCGCATGGGCTCTTCCTGGCACCGGGCTTCATCGATGCCCATACCCACGATGACCTCCACGTCGTCAATCACCCGGAGATGCTATCCAAGATATCGCAAGGCGTTACCACGGTCGTGGTTGGAAACTGCGGTATCAGCGGTTCGCCGGTACGGCTAAGAGGCGAGCCGCCCGACCCTATCAACCTTCTGGGCGATACGCGGGATTTCCGATATCACTCTTTTAATGCCTATGTCGAGGCCGTTAACCGCGCGATGCCTGCCGTAAACGTTGCAGCACTGATCGGCCATACGTCGCTCCGCAGCAATCATATGAGTGATCTCCGGCGTGCAGCAACCTCAGCCGAGATCGCAGCGATGAAAAATGAGCTGAAGGACGCATTGCGAGCCGGTGCCATAGGACTGAGTACCGGCCTGGCATATCGAAACGCACAGTGTGCGCCGACAAGCGAAATCGAGGCGCTCGCGGCAGAGCTCGAAGATATGGACGGGCTCTATGTCAGTCATATCCGTTCGGAAGATGACTCGATTCTCGAAGCTATCGACGAGGCAGTTGGAATTGGCCTTGCAGCGAACGTCGACGTGGTGATTTCACATCTGAAGTGTGCAGGCCGTCGGAACTGGGGAAGAAGTACCGAGGTGCTTGAGCGCATCGGCAGATTGCAAGCGGGGCTACGCCCCGCTTGCGACTGTTATCCCTATGCGGCGAGTTCTACCACGCTCGATCCTAATCTCGTCGATGACGGGATCGAAATTCGTATTACATGGTCGAAGACGTGGCCCGAAATGGCGGGGCGGACGCTGGCTGAGATCGCACAGCAATGGGACATTCCGCAAGTAGACGCAGCGCGGCGCCTCGAGCCTGCGGGCGCCATCTATCACGAGATGCTGGAGTCGGATGTTCAGCGGATTCTTGCGCATCCGGCAACGATGATCGGTTCGGACGGCCTGCCCAACGACCCCCGGCCACATCCACGGCTGTGGGGCACGTTCGCTCGCGTAATCGGCCGCTATAGCAGGGATTTGAATCTGTTCCCCGTCCAGGAAGCGGTACGCAAGATGACAGGCCTGACTGCACAACGCTTTGGCCTTAAAGGCCGCGGTGAGCTCAGACCCGGCAATTTCGCCGACCTTGTGCTTTTCGATGCTCATCGGATTGAGGACCTCGCGACGTTTGAAGCTCCAACTCGCGCCGCGCGCGGTATCGAGGCTGTGTGGGTGAACGGGACGTTGTCTTGGCGAGACAGCGCTACTACCGGAAAGCGGGCAGGGCGATTCATCTCGCGCGGATCTTCATGACGCCGCCAGCCCAATATGTATTGCACTCAAGTTGATAATTCGATTCATAAAGGGGATGTGATGAAAGAACTGGTGACTACCACGTTGCTGTGCCTGCTGGCGTCATCGGCGTTTGCCGCCGACACGCTACGCTTTGGAATTGAAGCGGACTATCCCCCATTTGAATACAAGCTCCCCAGCGGCGAACTGGCTGGTTTCGATATCGACATCGGCAATGCCGTGTGCGCGAAGCTGCAGCTTAAATGCACATGGGTTGAGGGTTCGTTCGATGGCCTCATTCCGGGTCTGATGGCACGCAAGTTCGATGCGATCAACTCGGCTATGTGGGCAACGGTGCAGCGCGAAAGGGAAATCAATTTTACGTCGGTGATCTACGTTCCCCCGATTCGACTGGTCGCGCGAGCCGACAGCCATCTTCTGCCGACCAGCGAGTCGCTCAAAGGCAAGCATATTGGTGTGTTGCAGGGCGCGACCCAGCAGCGCTACGCTGAAGCCAAATGGGCACCCAATGGCGTCGTCGTGGTCACTTACCCATCCCAGGGGCAGGTTTTCGCCGACTTGGCTGCTGGGCGCCTTGACGCCGCTTTGCAAACGCAAAAAACCGCCGAAGACAGCTTCCTGAACAGGCCAGAAGGGAAAGGTTTCGCGCTCGTCGGCGCGCCGCTGCAGGACAAGGAAATATTCGGTACGGGGGTGGCCTTTGGGGTCCGAAAACAAGATCGTGCGCTGCTGGATCGCCTCAATCAGGCGATTGCTGCATTGAAGCAGGATGGTACGTTCAATAAGATCGCTCGGAAGTATTTTCCCTATCAGATCGTCGCACCGTGAGTTTGTCGTCTGACCAGAGATTCGCTGTACAGGTTCGGGTACCGCATAGTGACTTTCTGGACTGGCGAATCTACGGTCCGATCGATCCGCAAGACGGAAGTGTATGCCGGTTCTCGCTCTCCGATTGATGAAGAGACTTTAGGATCTCGATTCGACGGCCGAGTTCTGCCTGCGCGAAAAACGCGTTCGAATGCTCCCGGACACCGCTGGTGCATTCAAGCTCGGCCGTGTTCATGCCATGGAGTTTTCCGCGGTCAACCTCGTCGGGTTAGATCCGAACCGACCACGCCTGTGATGTGCAGGCGATGACCGGTGCGACTATTTCGATTTGTACTGACAGGTGGGTGCTCGCTGTACTGCTGGCATACCCAGCGCACTGCGCGCGCTCCGATATCCGGGGAAAATTTGCTTGGCTTTTTGTACAAGGCTCCATTCTCTCAGGGGTTGGAGCCTCCAAAAGATCAGGGCGATTCATGTGTCGATTCCAATGGTCTGAATTTCCTTGACCACCTCCCATCGGTCCAAATATCAGACTATACGGTTTTCGCCAGCTGTCTCTGCCTTCATCGGCTGCGTCACGCCACGCAAAAGGATAACAAGCATCGTTGCACCCAGTAGATCGAAGGCTCCGAATGCCCCAAAGAAAATCCCATATCCAAATCGGTCTGAAGCTGCGCCCAATAGCAACGAAAATCCGAGGCCTCCGATAGATGCGATCGTGCCGGCCAACCCCGCGGCAGTGCCAACTTCATGAGTTTCGAAGATGTCTGCGGACAGCGTATTGAGCAGCACGGAGATCATCTGATGCGCGAAACCACCAACACAGAACAGAGCGATTGCTTGTATCGGTGTAGCGGCGAGGCCAATGAACGCCGGTCCAAGCATCATAACGGCTCCGAGAGCCACACCGGCGACTCGCGACCAGATTAGCGGTATATGGCAGCGCTTGATCAGGAACGGCGACAAGTATCCGCCGAAAAGCCCACCCATATCGGCCGTGAGGAACGGTAGCCAGGCGAACAGCGCAATCTGCTTTAGGTCCATGTGCCGTTCTGTTGCCAGATAGAGCGGAACCCAGAAAATTAGGGTCTGCCAGACTGGCTCGGCAAAGAAGCGTGCCTGGGCTATCGCCCAAAAACTGCGCGTTCGAAGCACGTTTGCTATGCGGCGAATCCCTTCGTGCCGGTTAGGGGCGGCTGATGTCTGTTTACCCAGAAATCTAGCCGGTTCCTTCTGGCCTGTTCGCCGGCATTGCGCCGGTGAGCGGTAGGCGAGATACCAAATTGCTGACCATACGAAGCCCAGCGCGCCGGTAACTGAGAACGCACTCTGCCAGCCATATTGCCGAGAGAGGAAGACGACTACCGGCGGCGCTAAGAGTGAGCCGAGCGACGTGCCTGCGTTGAAATAGCCGACTGCGACAGATTTTTCGCGATTCGGAAACCATTCGGAAACGATTTTCATCCCGGCGGGAATCGCGGCAGCATCGGCGGCCCCTTTTACTGCGCGCAAGGCCGCCAGAGACACCCATCCTCCGGCGACGCCATGTAGGACGCCCGCGAATGATGAGAGGAATAAGAATAGTGCAACGCCGACTCGGAGTCCGATCAAGTCGATGACCAGGCCACACACTGGCTGCATCAGCAAATAGCCAGCCTGAAATGCAGCGACGACATACGCGTATTGCTGCGTGTTTATGTTCAAAACGGATTTGAGTTCGGGTGCCATTACCCCAAGAGCGTTGCGCGAAAGATAATCGATGACTGTCCCGAGGCAGCCGAGCGCGACGACCCACCAGCGCAATCGAGAGATTTCTTTGATTAATTTCATGCGCGAGACTGTCTATGCGAGAGCGCCGACTTAGGCGGCGCGCGGCGTTGTAAAGTGTCGAGGCTTTTGAGGTTTAGGTATATTGTCAGCAATTTCAATCTGCACTTTTATGCAATAAAAATAATCTGGAGCGATATGCGGCAACCAAAGTTATCCGTCGCCGATCAAAAATAAGTGTTATAAGATTTTGATGAATATCATTGACTTCGCTTGATCAAGCTGGACGGCGAAACAGTCCATCGGCGTTTGAAAGCGGTAGAAAAATGACTCATATTGTTGAAGCCACAAGCGAGCGCCACGTCAGTTACGCTTCCGTGCCCCTTAAGCAACATGTTCTTGGCCCGCTCGAGGCGAGCTTCCATCACGTATTGATGGGGAGGAAGACCGGTGTATCGAGAGAACAGGCGGATGAAGCCGTACAAATTTGAATCGAAGCCGGCGGCGCTTGCTACCTCTCGTACACGCAGCGTTGAATCAAGCTCGGCATGAATAAACTCTAAAGCCCTATCCATGATTGCGTCTGCGCGTGCCATGTTGCACTCCCACGTAGTGTTTCGGGCTAACGCGGTGAAGCGGTAAAGTGCTGAGAGCGCAAGCCATTCCGAATGTTCGATGCCAGTAGGAGTACCAGAAATTGCGTCTCGGTATATCTCGTCGATGAGTTGGACCAGCAAGCGATCATGGAGACCCGCAAACCATCCATCCAGCGGGATCGGCCCCCGGCCGGTGACTCCCTGAAGCCAATCGATGTTGATGATGAGATGGGTTTGGTCGAGGTTGTCTCCCCATCGGTAGTTCAACGCTGCATTAGGAGGGCCATAGGCAACACTGCCATCTGAAGCGTCGGCGTGTTGCCACCGACCGAATCGGTTCAGACTCTCGACCAGTCTGTGTGGCTTTCGGTACAAGCAAAGAAGTAGATTCGATTCGAATTGCAGATCGCGCACTTCACCCGCTTCGCTGATCTGATAGTCGTGCACCTGGATTCCGTCCCATGGCGATTCTAGCGATGTGCTCTTCCATGCCTCCGGTAGCATCGACAGAACTGGCCCCTCTGATGGAGACGCGTCGAGGCAAGGAAATTGCGAAGCCGAACTGGTATCCATGACAGACGAAAGGCATGAGGATGAAGGCGAGACGATTTGAACACATTTCGAACATAAACGCGAGGGTTGTTTCGTATTGCGAATTCTCTGCCATGTTAAATGGAGTCTCAGTGCTCTTCGGTCTGCTGTCCCTGCAAGTTTGTTCGTGGTTTGAGTGGGCGAGGTCGGCTCACCACACCGCAGCTAATCCGTTGTCGCATCAGGATTGATCGCGCCTGGTACGTTCGGATGCGGAGTTCGACGATTCAGCACCTGAGGTGTGTGGCATCCCGGCATACATCACGGAGGTACGGATACGAGTGGTTGACTAGCTGCGATCAGGTCGGCAAGCAAAACTAAGCGGTATGGGGGCAGAGCATCATTGGGTTGACCTGAGTTGCTTCAATGTGACCCCTGATTCGCCATCATCGTGTCGAATAATCAATTTCGTCACGGTCGTGTCCCTGGTCTCGCCTATATGGGAGCTATGTCAGCGCGACCATCTGTCCGTGCTGGTGCGATTTTCTGTTGTCGCTCAAAGCAGAGATCGGGGTCGGAATCGTGTTGCCAGCAACCGTTGGTGACGCTCCATGGAAGAAATCACGACGCGACAGAGTGATGTCCTGAGGGGGGGCGGCTATTTCCTGACCCGCTCAAGTCGATAGCCAACCGTGTATATAGACTGTAATGAAAGGCCGTGCGCTCCGTTTAGTCCCAATTTGGTTTTTGCGCGATATATATGGGTGTCAAGTGAGCGAGATGTGGTGTCCCTATCTTTTCCCCAGACGTGAGCAATAAGGTATTCGCGTGGGACCACGCATTCAATGTTTCTAAAAAGTGTGGCAATGATATCGAATTCCTTTCTTGTTACTTTAATTGGTTCTCCCTTGATAAAGATATTTCGTCCGCCGCGCGGGACCATGTAATCTCCGATCGAAATCGAGGTGTCTGATTCGCTTGGGATGTTTGCTCGCCGGGCAATCGCATTCACCCGCGCGATAAACTCGCTTTTACTCACGGGCATCCGAATGCAGTCGTCCGCCCCGGCGTTGAGTGCGTCTGTCGTCGAATAATCTGCCAATCCATTCGATAAGGTTAAAACAGGAACTCTGTAGCCGAAGTTGTTGCGAATCCAGCGGAGAATGTCAAGTCCGGAAATGGCGGATTTGATCAAATCAAGGATGATTAGGTCAAACATCGACTGCTGCAAAGTGCGTACTGCGTAGGCGTTGTCCTTTACAAGGGTTACCTCATTTCCATGATGTTGCAATAAAGAATTTAGGAGATCTCCGTATGACTCTCTGTTATCTAAAATCAGAATCTTCATGTCTCGTTGTCGACAATTGATTGGAGTTGCCTTCCGGGGTTGAAATGGTGGCACTTGAAAATCTCTGTGACGCGCCGCTATACGTTAAACCGGAGTATCCATATGTTTAGATATCTGCCAGTGCTTCGATATTTCGTCAAATAATCGTAGTCGGATGTCGGTGCCATTGATGCATCGTCAGGGGGCGCTTGTGCTTAATTATTTGTGATGTTCTGGCGCGATAAGATAGTTTTTATTGTCCTTCCCTTTAATCAAAAGTGGTTCGCGTCAGACTCCTGATCACGTACATCCAGATACCGGGTCATAGTATTTGACTTTCCTCTTCTGTCTATTTTTGTGTCTTCGGGGGGTATCATCTTCTGAAATTTTGAATGGCTCGACGCATGCTCAAACTTCTGAGCTTACTGCGTCAAATATTCTCAGTTTTTCAAGTTCAAATTCTTGGTCTAATCGCTTCTTGAGATCCAAGTAGCTTTTGTATGCTTGCATTAACGTATCCTTTGGAATAAGGCGATCCGCGCCATTCTCAATGGATTTGGAGAAATAAGCTGGGATGTCCTAAAACGGGGTCGATCAAGGTTCGACTGTTGTAGCAAATAGGGTGTGTGGAGCCCATTCGCGACGGAGACCTCTAGATAGCCTGGGGCGGGCGTATTTCGCCGTCGTTTCTGAAATATTGTCACGCTTCCGAGATGCATGCTTTCGCAATTGTGCGGAATCATTGGTTTGGAAGAAAAATTTGAAAAGATCAGACCATATATCGGCTAGCAGATACCGAGCTGGGGTCATTGTTGTTTTGATCCAGAATTGAGGGTTGGATTAATGTTCAGCGCGAGATGTTAAAGTTAACTAAGATTTGCATTTGTTCGCCAAATTGGTGCAGTTTCGTGAAAATAGTTCAGTCTGGAATGCGGTGGTAAATTGGAAAATTATCACTAGCCGGCGAGTTGCTTTTGTATTTGACTCGCCGGTAGAGCGTCGATCCTCTCTTGTATGGGTTGACTTCATATCGAAGTGGCACGGTGGTAGTCACCAGTGGCCCAGCACAGACGGCGATCTCGATGAATAAGAGTTACAGGACAATTTGGAACGAGGCGCTTGGTGCTTGGGTGGCCGCCTCTGAAAACGATTCGGCTCGCGGAAAACCGAATAAGCGAAGTGTAGTCGCGTTGTTGGCCGTTGCACTGATTGCGTCCCCGCATGCCGTTTTCGCGCAATATGCGGCGGGCGGAGGTGCGACCCTTGTAACAGGGGCGATCGCGATCGGCGGCAACACTGGGATAACGTATGCGGTGACCGCCGGCGATATTGCAATCGGTTCAGCTGCCACCGCGAACTCGGGCTCGAGCATAATCGGGACCACGGCTCCAGCAACGGCTATCGGCTGGGACACTACCGCTTCGGGATATTCAGCTACAGCGCTTGGTTCGTTCGCGGCTGCGTCCGCGGCGGGTGCCACGGCCATTGGTGGGAACGCTACTGCGTCGGCCGTGAATGCGACGGCGATTGGGTACGGAGCCAAAGCAGCGAATAGTGGCGATGTGGCTTTAGGCTCTGGGTCGGTGAGTTCTGCTGCGGTTGCGACGACTAGCACAACAATCAACGGTGTAACGTACAGCTTTGCGGGCACAAGTCCCGCCTCGACCGTAAGTGTGGGTGCAGTTGGTTCGGAGCGAACGATCACGAACGTCGCGGCAGGGCGGATTTCGTCAACTAGTACCGACGCTGTTAACGGATCGCAGCTTTATGCAACTAATCAGGCTATTACCGCCGTTGGCTCGAGCGTGACAAGCCTGTCCACTGCAGTTGCCGGCGCTGTATCTGCAACCAGTTCAATTGCGTCACTTTCTACCGCGCTCAGTTCGACGAACAACTCCGTGACGTCGCTATCAACGGGGTTGAGTGTAACGAGCAGTGCGGTGACATCGCTGTCGACCTCGACGTCGACGGGTCTCTCGTCGGCCAGCAACTCGATTGCGTCGCTGTCGACTTCGACGTCGACGGGCCTGAGCTCGACCAACAGCTCGGTCGCATCGCTGTCGACGTCGACATCGACCGGGATCAGCACGGCGCAAAGCGGTGTCACTTCGTTGTCGACAGGTCTGAGCTCGGCGAATAGCTCGGTTGCTTCGCTGTCGACGTCGACATCGACCGGGATCAGCACGGCGCAAAGCGGTGTCACTTCGTTGTCGACGGGCCTGAGCTCGACCAACAGCTCGGTCGCATCGCTGTCGACTTCGACATCGACCGGGATCAGCACGGCGCAAAGCGGTGTTACTTCGTTATCGACGGGCCTGAGCTCGACCAACAGCTCGGTTGCTTCGCTGTCGACGTCGACCTCCACCGGGATCAGCACGGCGCAAAGCGGTGTCACTTCGTTGTCGACGGGCCTGAGCTCGGCGAATAGCTCAGTGGCTTCGCTGTCCACCGGCGTCGCAAATTCAGTACAGTATGACAATTCGGCACATACGTCGGTGACATTAGGCGGTGTCGGCGCGACGACGCCCGTCACATTGACTAACGTGGCAGCAGGCGTGAATCCGACCGACGCAGTGAACTACAGTCAGTTGAGTTCACTGTCAACTTCTGCATCGACTGGTCTGTCGTCGGCGACCAGCTCGATCACTTCGCTGTCCACCGGCCTGAGCTCGACCAACAGCAACCTGGATTCGCTGTCGACTTCGACCTCGTCCAGCGTGAGTTCGCTGTCGACCGGTCTGAGCACGACGGATAGCACGGTCTCGTCGTTGTCGACCTCGACGTCGAGCAGCGTCAGCTCGCTGTCGACCGGTCTGAGCACGATGGACAGCACGGTGTCGTCGCTGTCGACTTCGACCTCGAGCAGCGTCAGCTCGCTGTCGACCGGTCTGAGCACGACGGACAGCGCGGTCTCATCGTTGTCGACCTCGACCTCGTCCAGCGTGAGTTCGCTGTCGACGGGTTTGAGCACGACGGACAGCACGGTGTCGTCGTTGTCGACTTCGACCTCGTCCAGCGTGAGTTCGCTGTCGACCGGTCTGAGCACGACGGACAGCACGGTGTCGTCGCTGTCGACTTCGACCTCGTCCAGCGTGAGCTCGCTGTCGACCGGTCTGAGCACGACGGACAGCACGGTGTCGTCGCTGTCGACCTCGACCTCGAGCAGCGTGAGCTCGCTGTCGACGGGCCTGAGCACGACGGATAGCACGGTCTCGTCGTTGTCGACTTCGACCTCGAGCAGCGTCAGCTCGCTGTCGACCGGTCTGAGCACGACGGACAGCACGGTGTCGTCGCTGTCGACTTCGACCTCGTCCAGCGTGAGTTCGCTGTCGACCGGTCTGAGCACGACGGACAGCACGGTGTCGTCGCTGTCGACTTCGACCTCGTCCAGCGTGAGCTCGCTGTCGACCGGTCTGAGCACGACGGACAGCACGGTGTCGTCGCTGTCGACCTCGACCTCGAGCAGCGTGAGCTCGCTGTCGACGGGTTTGAGCACGACGGATAGCACGGTCTCGTCGTTGTCGACCTCGACCTCGAGCAGCGTGAGCTCGCTGTCGACGGGTTTGAGCACGACGGATAGCACGGTCTCGTCGTTGTCGACTTCGACATCGAGCAGCGTCAGCTCGCTGTCGACGGGTCTGAGCACGACGGACAGCACGGTGTCGTCGTTGTCGACCTCGACCTCGTCCAGCGTCAGCTCGCTGTCGACGGGTTTGAGCACGACGGACAGCACGGTGTCGTCGCTGTCGACTTCGACCTCGAGCAGCGTGAGTTCGCTGTCGACGGGTTTGAGCACGACGGACAGCACGGTGTCGTCGTTGTCGACCTCGACCTCGAGCAGCGTCAGCTCGCTGTCGACCGGTCTGAGCACGACGGATAGCACGGTCTCGTCGTTGTCGACTTCGACCTCGAGCAGCGTGAGCTCGCTGTCGACGGGCCTGAGCACGACCAACAGTACGGTCACGGCGCTCTCAACATCGGCTTCCACTGCTGTCAGTTCGCTGTCGACAAGCCTGAGCGCAACCAGTAGCAATGTCGCGTCACTGTCGACGGGTCTGAGCACGACGAACAGCACGGTTTCGTCACTGTCCACCTCGACGACAAGCAGCGTTAGCTCGCTGTCGACGGGCCTGAGCTCGACCAACAGCAGCGTGACATCGTTGTCGACATCAGCATCGACCGGCCTCAGTTCGGCAAATAGCAGTATTACGTCGTTGTCCACGGGACTGAGCACCACAGACAGTAGCGTGACCTCTCTGTCGACTGGACTTTCGACGACCAACGATAGCTTGGCATCGCTTTCAACCGCGGTTGCTCCGCTCACGTCGATCAAGACTGAGACGACGGACGGTAGTACCGCTCTTGGCAGCGGAGCATCGGCAGCAGCAGACTCGACGGCCGTTGGTCAAGGGGCGTCGGCGACCGGCACGAATTCGACCGCGGTGGGCGAAGGGGCAGTCGCGTCGGGGCAAAACTCGACCGCTGAGGGCCAGGGCGCCATAGCCTCGGGTGTCAATTCGAAGGCCGACGGTCAGGCCGCAGCCGCGACGGGAGATAACTCGACAGCCTTGGGCCAAGGCTCGACTGCGTCGGGAGCCAATACGACTGCGGTCGGACAAGGCAGTGTGGCGAGCGCGCCAAACTCCGTTGCAATTGGCAGTGGCTCGATAGCTTCGCAACCCAACACGGTTTCATTCGGGTCGCCGGGCAGCGAGCGACGGTTGACGAACGTGGCGCCAGGGATCAACGGCACCGACGCCGCCAATATGAATCAGCTTTGGGGCGTCCAGTCGACCGTCAATGGGGTTGCGCGTCGTGCTTATTCGGGCATTGCTGCGGCTACCGCATTGACCATGATTCCGGAGGTCGATCTCGACAAGACGATCGCGGTCGGGGTTGGCGGCGGCAACTACCAAGGGTATGCAGCGTCCGCAATCGGAGTGTCCGTGCGATTCAGCAACAACCTGAAGGCCAAGCTCGGTGTCGGGATCAGCGGCAACGGCAGCACCTACGGAGGCGGGGTTTCGTACCAGTGGTAAGTCGTTGATTTTCCCCCGGGCGCGGCGTGGCGTCCGCCGCCCGGGGAATTTTTGTCAACGATCGTATTGGATGACGTACGACGAGAATTTGATGCATACGACATGCAGTCATGATACCCACTGGAATTGCCTCGACATGCGGCCGGCCGTCGGCATCTCGCTGTTTGCACGGGACGGCCAGGCGATCTGGGAAAACGGCATCCCTCAGAACATCGCGTTCCTCGCGATGATGCTCAAGCGCTCCGACCGCGTCGGCCCCGTCTATTTCCTGAACGGCGGCGACGCCAACGCGCTGCCGACCGGCCTCGACCTCGACGGCCTCGACATCCCGCTCGTGAAACCCTCCGACGTCACGCACGAACTCGACGTCGTGATCGAAATGGGCGCGCAACTGCCGGTCGAATGGCTCAGGCACATGAAGGCGCTTGGCAAGAAGATCGCCGCGTTCTTCTGCGGCCACGTGTATGCCGGCCTGTGCGAAACCCCGATCTTCGGAAATCCGTCGGGGCACATCTTCAACGGCGCGCCGTTCGACGAAGTGTGGCTGCTGCCGCAGTACGACAAGACCGCGGCGCCGATGCTGAAAACCATCCTGCGCGCGCCCGTCCATCTGATGCCGCACATCTGGTCGCCGTACTTCCTCGATCGCCGCGTCGCCGCGCTCGCCGCCGAAGGAGCGACGTTCGGCTATCGGCCCGGCAGCCGCCCGTGGTGCCTGGCGATGCTCGAACCGAACATATCGGTCGCCAAGTCCTGCCATTACCCGATGCTCGCGTGCGACGCGTTCTACCGTGCGCGGCCGGACGCGGTGCAGCACATGTTCGTCGTCAACGCGATGCACATGAAGGAGCATCCGACCTTCGTGCACTTCGCGAACAGCCTCGATCTCGTGCGCCAGCACAAGGCGACCTTCGAGCCGCGCATCGACCTGCCGGGCTTCATGGCGCGCCACGCGGACGCCGTCGTG